>NZ_JBXWOA010000004.1:0-362222 GCF_059610645.1 Ruegeria sp. CDSC054
TTCGGCTTCGGCTTCGGCTTCGGCTTCGGCTTCGGCTTCGGCTTCGGCTTCGGCTTCGGCTTCGGCTTCGGCTTCGGCTTCGGAAAGGGTCTCTTCTAGCGGCTCATCCGCGTCAACGACTGTCTCATCACGCTGCGAGGTGAATTCAACCGTTTCGTCCGACTTGGGGTCTTCCACCGGCTTTTGATCGGTCTTTTTCTTACGAGCCACCGCGACGTTCCCCTTATCGAATCCAATTTCATATGAATAACAGACCGGTCTAAGTTAATCAGTGGTCTCTCCACGCTCAACCCGCATCGCGTGTTTGACAAGCTTTTTCACGGCTTTCCGCATTTTCTTGGGTGTCGGCTCTTTGGCGATCTTTAGGCGCTCATAGTCCAAGGAATAAAGGGGCTCGGCCGTGGCTTCGCTGATGGAAACCAGCCACAAGGGCGCGGTTCCGGTCCAGATTTCGGCAAATTGTCGCGCCGTTCGGGGCGAAAACAGCGGCGCGAGCACAGGTCTGACACCGGATGTGGCCGCAGCCGCTTCGGATGTCAGCGGTAACAGGCGCTGTTGATAGACAATCTGATCGCGAACTGTCAGCCCCGATTCGGTCAGGCGTCTGGCAACATTTCCCCGCGTATGTTCACCCCTGAGATGCAGCAACGGGCTTTCAGGCCGCTGCTTCAACAGGTAGGCCACCAGTTCTTCGGCGGTATTGCCTACCATCATTGCATCCCATCCGGCACCTTTGGCGGTTCCAGTGGTCGCCGGACCAACACAATAGGCGGGCAGATTGGGTTTGACGCCAAGCGAAGCGGCGGCATTGACCGAATTGGCCGAAGTAAAGATCAATCCGCGAATTCCGCCCGTTTCGACCGCAACCCTCAGGGGTCGGATTTCCAGGATTGGAGAATAGATGACGTCTATCCGTGACCTGACGCGGGTCGGCAACTGCGCAACAAACCTTTCAGAGGCGGCGCGAGGGCGGGTCATCAACAAATACAATGGCGGGGCCTTCGGCCTTGGGATTGTTTGCGTCCGCGCAGGGTGATACCCCGCTTGGGTGTCATGATGCAACGGATCAGGCCTATGGTGCAAACACTTACCGTTCTTGGATTGGAAAGCAGCTGTGATGACACGGCCGCCGCTGTCGTGCGCCAATCCGATGGTGCGGGTGCCGAAGTTCTGTCCTCTATCGTTCACGGCCAGACGGAACTGCACAGCGCATTCGGCGGGGTCGTGCCGGAAATCGCCGCGCGGGCCCATGCCGAAAAGCTGGACATTTGCGTGGTGCAGGCATTGGAGGTCGCAGGACTGACACTGGCAGATATGGATGCGATCGCCGTCACTGCGGGTCCCGGCCTGATCGGAGGGGTCATGTCCGGCGTCATGTGCGCCAAGGGGCTGAGCGCTGCGACCGGGCTTCCCTTGATCGGTGTAAACCATCTGGCCGGTCATGCGCTGACGCCCCGGTTAACGGATGGCATAGCCTTTCCCTACCTGATGCTGCTGGTTTCAGGCGGGCACTGCCAGTACCTGATCGCACACGGGCCGGAACAATTTACCCGACTGGGCGGAACCATTGACGACGCGCCCGGAGAAGCGTTCGACAAAGCCGCCCGTTTGCTGGGCCTGTCGCAACCCGGCGGTCCTTCGGTGGAGGTTGAAGCACATTCTGGCGATCCCAAGCGTTTCCGGTTTCCCCGACCTCTTCTGGATCGGCCGGGATGCGATCTGTCCTTTTCGGGGTTGAAAACCGCGTTGATGCGGATGCGGGATCAGATTGTTGCCGAAAAGGGCGGCCTGACCCGTCAGGACCGCGCTGATCTGTGTGCCGGGTTCCAACAAGCCATCGTCGATACTCTGGCCGAGAAAACCCGCCGCGCGATTGACAGGTATCTTGAGGAAAACCCTACAGACACAGTTATTGCCGTCGCTGGCGGCGTTGCCGCCAATTCTGCCATTCGGGCTGCGTTAGAGACTGTTTGTGCCGAAAAGGACGCCCGGTTTACTGCACCGCCGCTCAAACTGTGTACCGACAATGCCGCCATGATTGCCTATGCCGGCATGGAACGATTTCGCGCTGGTGCGCGGGATGGTCTGGACCTTACGGCGCGCCCTCGCTGGCCTTTGGACAAGACCAGTCCTGCTATGCTGGGCGGCGGCAAGAAAGGCGCCAAGGCATGAGCGTTTCGGTTCTGGGATCTGGCGCATTCGGCACGAGCCTGGCCATTTCACTGGCCGGGAACGGGCCGGTCACGCTGTGGTCTCGGGATCAGGATCAGGCCCAGCATATGCAAACAGCGCGTGAAAACACCCAGCGTTTGCCTGGCGTGGCTTTGCCTGCTGATATCACGGTGACATCGAACATCGATCAGGCGACCAAGGCTGGTGTTCTGCTGATAGCTGTCCCTATGCAAAAGTTGCGCGATGCCTTGCAAGCGCAGGCCTCTGATCTGGCCGGAAAAACCTTGGTGGCGTGCTGCAAGGGTATCGAGCTATCGTCCGGGCTTGGGCCGATTTCAGTGATCCAGCAAACGATCCCGGATGCGCGACCCGCCCTGCTGACCGGCCCCAGCTTTGCCGACGACATTGCACGCGGACTGCCAACGGCGCTAACCTTGGCCTGCGCAGATGACTCGCTGAGTCTGACTCTGCAGCACGACCTGACCACTGCCAACCTGCGCCTTTATCGAACCACCGACATGGTTGGGGCGGAATTGGGCGGTGCTTTAAAAAACGTGATCGCCATTGGATGTGGCGCTGCAATCGGGGCCGGGTTGGGCGACAGCGCGCGCGCCGCCTTGATGACACGCGGGTTTGCAGAAATGCAGCGCTTTGCGCTGATGCGCGGGGCGCGACCCGATACGCTTATGGGATTGTCTGGATTGGGGGATCTGGTCCTGACTTGCTCGTCCGAACTATCCCGAAACTATCGCTTTGGCCTATCATTGGGTCGGAATATCCAGTTCGATACCCACACCACTGTTGAAGGGGTCGCCACAGCGCGGGCCATGACGGAAATTGCCACCGCTGAGGGGCTGGACATGCCAATCAGTACAACGGTGGCAGACCTTAGCAGTGGCGCCTACAGTGTGACCGAAGCTATCCGAGCCCTGCTCAACCGACCCCTGAAGGAGGAATAATATGCTGATCGCTCTCATCGCCCGCGACAAGGACGGCGCGCTGCAAACCCGCCTGGACAATCGCGCTGCCCACCTGGCCTATATTGAGGAAACGGGTGTCGTTGCGCAGGCGGGTCCCTTGCTGAACGGCGACGCAATGATCGGCTCGTTGATCATTCTGGAGGTCGAAGACATGGCCGCCGCGCAAAATTGGGCGGACAACGATCCTTATGCAAAAGCCGGGTTGTTCCAATCGGTTGACCTGATTGCGTGGAAAAAGGTCATAGGCTGATGGCGTACTGGCTGTTCAAATCCGAACCATCGACCTGGGGCTGGGACCAGCAGGTTGCAAAAGGGGATGCGGGCGAAGAATGGGACGGCGTGCGCAACTATCAGGCGCGCAATTTCATGCGTCAGATGGCAGTTGGCGATCGCGGGTTTTTTTACCACTCGCAAAAGGACAAGGCGATTGTTGGTATTGTCGAGGTCTGCGCCGAGGCGCATCCCGATAGCACCACGGATGATGAGCGTTGGGAATGCGTGGACGTCAAGGCCGTGCGCCCGTTTGCAACCCCCGTCACGCTGGATCAGATCAAGGCCGACGAACGTTTGGCGGAAATGGTGCTGGTCAAAAACTCTCGCCTGTCCGTTCAGCCGGTCAGCGATGCGGAATGGCAGGTGATCTGCGATCTGGGCGGCACGCAGTCCACTTAATACCAAATTAAAGGGAAGGCCCTGACAGATGCAGAACCTTCCCTACCCCGCGTGCTCCCGACTCACCACACGCGTATGGAAATTTTGGCTCTGACCGTCCTGGTCACGTCCTGACACTAACCGATCCATGCGACGCGGTTCAAACGGCAAGTACTTAAAATTGGAAACGCCCGCCAGGGATCTGACGGGCGCTGCAAAAAAGGTGTGGCGGGATCAGCCGTAAACAGCCTCTTTGCCGAAGTGCTTGGTCAGCATGTAATATACGACGGCGCGGTATTTGTTACGCTCGGACATGCCATAGGTTTCCAGTGTCTTGTTGATCGCTTCCATCAGTTCCGGTCCGTCCGACAGGCCCAGCTTTTTGATGAGGAAGTTGTTCTTGACCGTTTCCAACTCACCTTCCTGAGTTG
The DNA here is from genome assembly GCF_059610645.1 of Ruegeria sp. CDSC054. Lineage (NCBI taxonomy): Bacteria > Pseudomonadati > Pseudomonadota > Alphaproteobacteria > Rhodobacterales > Roseobacteraceae > Ruegeria > Ruegeria sp. CDSC054. Next base: position 4,235 of record NZ_JBXWOA010000004.1, read on the forward strand.
CCGCGACAGTCGATGCATCGGCGTCATAAATTGCAGGTCCACAGCCGATTGTGACTTTGGTCAGCAGATCCATATCTGCGTCCATACCGCATTTGGACTTCAGGTCCTCGGCATATTTAGCGATCAGGTCGTCGCGTTTTCCCATGGTTATCTCCCGGTTGAAACTCGTTTTTGGCCATACCAGCGCCGCAGACACGGTAACGGGAGCGGGAATTTGCACAAAGGGAAAAATTAGCGGCATTCCCCCTAAACCCTGCCGGTTTGATCTGAGGCTTGATTTTGATGGTCCTTTATTTAACAATAAGGTTAAATATGTTACTTGTTCCAGAACCAGGAGGCTACAATGCCTGTGTCGCTACCCAACGAAACTTCGCAATACAGAACCGCGCGAAACACCTTGCTGTCGGCTGAAGCCGAACTGCGGGCTCAGATTGAAAATGTTGCAAAGCTGCGCCGCGGTTTGCCCAAAGGCGGGGCAGTTCCGCGGGACTATGCATTCCGGTCGGACAAGGGTGCGCCAACACCGCTGTCGTCTTTGTTCGGATCACATGACACCTTGGCTATATACTCGCTTATGTACGGGCCGGATGCAGAGGCACCTTGCCCGATGTGTTCTGCCTTTCTGGACGGGTTGAATGGGCAGATCGCCCATATATCGCAGAAAATCGCCTTTGCGGTCGTGGCGCAAAACACCTGTGAAAGGCTGGCAGCGCTGAAAGCGGATATGTCGTGGGATGATCTACCGCTTCATTCTGCATTGGGCACAGACTATCAGCGCGACTATCTGGCCGAGGCCGATGATGGAAGCCAACTGCCGATCCTGAACGTCTTTCAACGCGATGCGGACGGCATAAGCCATTTCTGGAGTTCCGAGCTGTTCTTCGAGCCCAGTGACTGGCATCCGCGGCACGTGGATGCGGCGTGGCCGCTGTGGAACATTCTGGACTTCACACCACAAGGACGCGGAGATTTCTTTCCGTCCCTGCGTTAAATACCCGCCAAGATAACCTATCGGCAATAACCCCATCCGGGACCCTGTAGATGAAAGTGGTCCGCGTGCAAGCGATTGAAATCAGGACCCAATACCACACGAAACCAATCACATGCGCCGCGCCAGATCTGGTGCAGAAATTGACCTTCAGGTCCTTCGTCGCCCCAATCGGATAGCAATGTCAGACTGCGCCCATCCGCGAATTGCAAACCAACAATATCAATGGAATCCGCCTTGGCGTGGCTACTCCAACCACTGCTCTGACCCTGAGCGGTACGCATCTGGCGGCAATTGTAACTGCCCACATGCCGCAAGCGACTGACCTGCGTGCCCAAAAGATCTCTCGCAGCGGGTTGAATTACATGATGTTCCCACATGGCCAGCCGCAGAGTGGTCGCGCAACTGGTTTCGACCGCATTTACATCCGCTGTCACCAGCGCAGACAACAGGCCGCGCCCGGTGATGCCGCAATTCTCATCCACGACCAGATCATCCATCGCCTCAAAGTTCGCTCCGGCGTCGGCCAAGGCGGCGCGACACTGTACTTCGTTCGCTAGCGTGCGATTAAGCTGAAACCGGGTGATTGGCGTGACTGGCGCGGTGACTTTCAGCTCTCGCAGGGGATTCCAATGCGTTGGCACCGGTGTTTCCGGGTGCGCCAGCAACCACCATCCGCCCCCTCCGAACAGGATGGCGACAACGGCGATACTGAAAACAAAAGACGCCGCCGATAACAGGAATCGGCGGCGTCCGGAGTGTTTGCTCATGCGTTCTTTCGCACTCAATAACGGTAATGTTCCGGCTTGTAGGGGCCTTCGGGCTTCACGCCAATGTAAGACGCCTGCTCGTTGTCCATCTGGGTCAGCTTGACGCCGATGCGATCCAGATGCAGACGCGCGACCTTCTCATCCAGATGCTTGGGCAGGATGTAAACGTCGTTGTTATACTGGTCGCCTTTGGTGAACAGCTCGATCTGCGCCAGAACCTGGTTGGTGAACGAGGCTGACATCACGAAAGATGGGTGACCGGTCGCATTACCAAGGTTCAGCAGACGGCCTTCGGACAGAAGGATGATGCGATTGCCCGAGGGCAGTTCGATCATGTCCACCTGTTCCTTGATGTTGGTCCATTTGTGGTTCTTCAGGCTGGCCACCTGAATTTCGTTGTCAAAGTGGCCGATGTTGCCGACGATGGCCATGTCCTTCATCTCGCGCATATGCTCGATGCGGATCACGTCCTTATTGCCGGTTGTGGTGATGAAGATGTCGGCCGATGCGACTTCGTCTTCCAGCAGCGTGACTTCGAAACCGTCCATCGCGGCCTGCAGGGCGCAGATCGGGTCAACTTCGGTCACTTTCACACGGGCACCAGCACCGCGCAGCGACGCGGCCGAGCCTTTTCCAACGTCACCGTAACCGCAAACCACGGCAACCTTGCCGGCCATCATGGTGTCAGTGGCGCGGCGGATGCCGTCGACCAGCGATTCCTTGCAGCCGTATTTGTTGTCGAATTTCGACTTGGTAACCGAGTCGTTCACGTTGATCGCCGGGAACGGCAGTTGGCCGTCTTTCACCAGTTGATACAGGCGGTTCACGCCGGTGGTGGTTTCCTCAGACACGCCCTGAATCTGGTCGCGCATCTTGGTGAACCAGCCCGGGGATGCTGCCATGCGCTTGGCGATCTGCGCCTTGATGACTTCTTCTTCTTCGGATGTCGGAACAGCGATGATATCCTCACCCGCTTCGGCACGTGCGCCCAGCAGAATGTACAATGTCGCGTCGCCGCCATCGTCCAGAATCATGTTTGGGCCATCGTCGAACAGGAAGGACTTGTCCAGGTAATCCCAGTGCTCTTCCAGTGTCTGACCTTTGATGGCGAAGACAGGAATACCTGCCTCGGCAATTGCTGCCGCCGCGTGATCCTGGGTCGAGAAGATGTTGCACGATGCCCAGCGCACGTCCGCGCCCAGCGCGACCAGAGTTTCGATCAGAACAGCGGTCTGGATGGTCATGTGTAGCGAACCGACGATACGGGCACCCGCCAGAGGTTTGCTTTCGCCATATTCTGAACGCAGGGACATCAGGCCCGGCATCTCGGTTTCGGCGATGTCCAGCTCTTTGCGGCCAAACCCAGCCAATGAAATGTCTTTAACGATATAGTCCCCGGCCATCAGGTGCTCCATTTCCGGTAAATCATAGTCCGGGCAGCCCCTAGCATTACTTGGGGCAGGTGGCAACGCGAATGGCCGGAAAGGGGATAAACCGTCCGTCTAAATCAACTTGGTTCACCCTTTAGCTCTATCTTTGGTATCGCTTCAAAAAAATCTGTGCCAACGGCGACAATACAACTAATGCCGTTCGCCTGGGTCACCAGAACCGTATAGCTTCCGGTTGTCTTCGAGGTCCAAACCTCCATAACAGCCCGTGCGCCCCGCGTTTTCTGCAATCCGCCAAAGACCAGTTCTTCTGAATAACTGTCCTGCAGTTTGGCGATCACATGTTCGCGCTGTGCACAGCTTTTGGCGAAGGCGGGCGGCGCTGTAGCGGCCATGCCGAAGGTCAGGGTTATAGCAAATAGACGTTTGAACATAACATGCTCCTTTCGATACGTGTTTCAGTACGAGAGGGGCACAACTGAAAGGAGTACGCCCCCCTCAGTCCATATGTCGGGATCAAAACGTGCAGGTTCAAAGCACGAAAGCTCAATAAATTGTTGGCAGCCTGTGATCCAGACAGGTACATCATAGCACAAAAGCGCGAAGTTAACGTGTCCTACTTCACAAGGCATGGCAGAATGGCAACACAACCCAGAGCATGGCAGCGAATGCTTTCCGGTCGCAGACTGGATTTGCTGGACCCGACCCCTGTGGATATCGAGATCGAAGATATCGCGCACGGTCTGGCCTTTGTGGCCCGCTGGAACGGGCAAACCGCTGGCGATTATGCCTATTCCGTGGCCGAGCACTCCCTTCTGGTTGAAGAGCTTTTCGGCCGGATTGCACCCAAAGCACCCGTGAAGTGGCGATTGGCCGCGCTGTTACACGATGCGCCGGAATATGTGATCGGAGACATGATCTCACCCGTCAAATCCGCCGTTGGCCCGGATTACGGTGCGCTGGATGACCGTCTGGCGGCGGCGATTCATATCCGGTTCGGATTACCCGCCGAGGTGCCGAAAACGGTGAAACGGCAGATCAAGAAGGCCGACAAGATCAGCGCATGGATGGAAGCGACCCAGATTTCCGGGTTTTCCGAGGATGAGGCGACAAAGTTCTTTGGTCGGCCCGATCAGACCGTGATGGAGGGCTTGCAAATAACGCTCAGACCTCCGGTTGAGGTTCGAGAAGCGTTTATGGCGCGGCATGAGGCGTTGATATCCTCGCTATAAAATACCGGTCTCATCCACTGTCGGTTCTCATCCCAAGGGAAAAGCCTGCGCAAGCCTGTACTCAACCTTCAGGATATGGGTACAGTTAAAAGCTCAACCAGTGTTTCAATCATGTAACAGAGAACCGGCAAAATCTTGCCGCGTATTGGCAGGCCTCTTTTCACAACCCATCGGATCACCCTAAAACATGCTTGTCTTCGAACGGGCAGTGAAGCTTCTTGAACAACGACATACGCAATACGAATACGACCTGGCCGCGCTTGTCCGGCAAAACCCGAACCGCGCTTGCGGTTGGGCTCTTTAGTCTGATTTCTGCCTGCTCGCACAACCCAACCGATGTGGAACTTGATCCGGAACGTCAGTCAATGGCGTTGCGAGAGGTCTCTCAAAAACAGGCGCGGGGGCAAAGAGTATGGTGTGTTCCCTACGCACGCAGCCTCAGCGGTATCGAAATTCGCGGCAACGCAAAGGATTGGTGGGGCAAGGCGCGCAGTTCTTTTGGCCGCGGCAATGAGCCGGTCGTGGGTGCGGTGATGTCGTTTCGGGCAACCCGCGGGATGCCGCTTGGCCATGTGGCTGTCGTGTCAGATGTTGTTACCGATCGGGAAGTCATCGTGAACCACGCCAACTGGCATCGCAACAAGGTGTCCCTGAAAATGGGCGTCAAAGACGTATCCAAGCACAATGACTGGACCTTGGTTCGGGTCGAAAGCCTTCCGGGTCAATATGGCAGTTTGTACCCCGTGAACGGGTTCATTTATCCGGACTCTGGCAATCCACCTAAATGAGAGTCCTCTGAACGGTTTACTGCTCAGATCCACCCAAGTTCATTGCGTGCAATCGCGGTTTGCGGTTCGTCAAAATCCACTACAAGGCCATAAGGAAAAGGTGCCAATCGAGTACGCCCGCCTGTTCAGTTAAGGCGGGCGCTTATGGATCGGCATGAGGTTCTGCTGAATCAGCTTTAACCGAAGACGTAGAAACACAGCTTGTTGCCGTCCAGATCGCGAGCATAAGCACCGTAGAACCGATCAGGGACGCGCTGGCCGGGTTCTCCTTCATCTGTAGCTCCCAAGCTTATTGCCTTCTCGTAAAGCGCTTTGGCCTCATCCTTGGAGTCTGCTGCAAAAGCAACCATTCCACCGTTGCCGGTCGCGCAGGCTTCGCCATCGTAGGGTGTGCAAACGGCCAGCATCGGAGCCGACGGGTCATTTCCGATGAAGGCGATGCGACCCGCGTCGATCACAACTTTTGCGCCCTTGTCGGCAAACAGTGTCGTGTAAAAATTTTTAGCGCGCTCCATATCTGAAACGCCGATGGTCACATATCCGATCATTTTGGGGGTTCCTGTTTTGTTTGAAGTTTGTGGCCAAAGATTTGGTGATTGGATCGGACTGCGCAAGTCACGAACAGGTGACAGCTTTCCACTATTGTGAAACAAAGCACTTCATCACTGAATAACCCCAGTTGAAAACGCATTACAGGTAAATTGAAAATGAAGCCCGAAGGAACAGAAGCTCAATTTGTGTTGCCCCTAGAAGTCTATCAAAACTAACGGGAATTGATCGACGAAGTCACAAATGGTGAGTTTGATCCAAACGCGATGTACAACATCGCTTACTTTTACACTGATCCAGAAAAGGCGCAGCGGGCCGGTGCCGTGATGTTCGGGACAGAAATCGAAGGATTGGTTATCGCGTACTCGAATTTCTTGGACAAAATTTCTCAGGAACCAAACAAAGATGAGCGCTCCAAGATGTTCAGAGGAGCTCATTCATACTTCAGATCGGCCTTGTGTATTGGTGCATCTGATGGGACGAGAGACCCCTGCGCCAGTAAAAACCCGGTACCTGAAAGCAACACGCCCCCTAGAAAAAACACAAAGAAAAAGTGGTGGAAAATCTTGGGTTCCGCGTAGCTCTGCTGTTTTTCGGTTTGTAGTGAAGCTCCTACCGTGGGCTGCGCTTTGCCAAAATCCTCTGCAACGTCCGGCGATGCATATTCAGACGTCGAGCTGTCTCGGAAACGTTCCGGTCACACAGCTCATAGACCCGCTGGATATGCTCCCAACGGACGCGGTCCGCACTCATGGGGTTTTCTGGTGGTGGGGGCAGTTCATCGCCCTTGGCCAGCAGCGCGTTGGTGATATCGGTGGCGTCGGCGGGTTTCGACAGGTAATCCGTGGCGCCGATCTTGACTGCAGCAACGGCGGTGGCAATCGCACCGTATCCGGTCAGGACCACAACCCGGCTGTCGGGGCGCTTTTCGCGCAGAACTTCGACCACATCCAGACCGTTGCCATCTTCAAGTCGCAGGTCAACGACCGCATAGGCGGGCGGGCGGGCGGTGGAAATGGCGCGGCCTGCGGCGACGGAACCTGCGGTTTCAACCTCGAACCCGCGTTTCTCCATTGCTTTGGCCAGACGTCTCAGAAACGGTTCGTCATCGTCCACCAAAAGCAGGGTTTTATCGGGGCCGATGTCGAGGTCAGAGCTGTCCGCCATATTCTGTTCTTTCCGCTATTTCACGCCTTTGGCTTAACCATGAGTAATAGCAGCGCCATCCCAAAGGTCAAACAACCCGTCACTTTCTAGATCTTGTCGAGAAAACAGCCAACCTTGTCGGCCATCTGCTCGGCGGTGTCATCGCGGTTGAAGAATTCGATGAACCCATCCTCGGGTGTGACAAGATAGGTAAAGGTCGAATGGTCGACCAGATAGTACTCATCGCTTTTGTCATGGGCCTTGTAGTAGGTCTTGTAGGCCTTGCTGGCTGCCTTGACCCGCTCGGGCGTGCCGGTCAGCGCGATAGTCTTGCCACCCAGGTTAAAGGCATAGTCCGCTACCACCTCGGTCGTGTCACGGTCAGGGTCGATTGAGATGAACAAGGGTGTCACGGACTGGCCACGCTCGGCCAGAATGTCCACGGCCTCGGCATTGCGGGACATGTCGAAGGGGCAGACGTCGGGGCAAAAGGTATAGCCGAAATAGACCAGCGTCGGTTCGGTGATCACGTCGGTGTCGGTGACTGTTTCGCCCTTGCCGTTGAGCAGCTCAAACGGCCCGCCGATGGCCGCCGTTCCGCCAGCGATCTGACTGGTCCGGCATTGTGCGAACTTGTCGTCTGATCCGGCACCGCGCGTCAGCAGCCACATGGCCCCCAGGCCCACAGCCAGAACAACGGTTGCGAGGATGGCATAAAGACGGACCATGACATCAATCCTGACATAAGAGGGGTTGTTGATCGTTTCGGCCGGGACACCTATCAAGAAGTTCAGCCGATGCAACAGGACATAATCGACCGATGGCAAATTCCAACATCACATTATGGCGCGGTCAGGAACGCAGCAGCTGGATTCGGCTGCGCACCCTGATCCTGTTGCGCTGGGTGGCGATCTTCGGCCAGATCACAGCGATCACGGTCGCGCAGCAGGCCTATGACATCCAGTTGGATGCGACGCTTTGCTATCTGGCTATCGGCGTCTCGGTCATGGGGAACCTGACTGCAATTCTGCTGTTTCCCCGCAACAAGCGCCTGTCCGAGTTCGAGAACTTCCTGATGGTGCTGTTCGACTTGCTTCAGCTGACTATTTTGCTGTACCTGACCGGCGGTTTGAACAACCCTTTTGCACTGCTGTTGGTGGGTCCTGTCACTATTTCCGCCAGCGTCATGAGCACCCGATCTACGCTGATTATAGGCGGCGTGGCCATTGCCCTGACAACGCTTCTGGCCGAATTCCACCTGCCTTTGCGCACCGCACTGGGGGCAGAACTGGACATCCCAGATATTCTGCTGTTCGGGAACTGGGCGGCAATCGTCATCGCAATCGTCTTTCTGGGCGCCTATTCCCATCGTGTCAGCTCTGAGGTGCAGTCCATGTCCGAAGCGCTGGCTGCCACCCATATGGCGCTTGCGCGCGAACAGAAACTGACCGATTTGGGCGGCGTGGTCGCTGCCGCCGCGCATGAGCTGGGCACGCCTCTGGCGACGATCAAACTCGCCAGCTCCGAACTGATGGAAGAGCTGGACGACCGGCCCGACCTTATCGAGGACGCCGCCCTGATCCGCGAGCAGGCGAACCGCTGCCGCGATATCCTGCGAGACATGGGCCGGGCCGGCAAAGACGACCTGCATTTGCGACAAGCCCCGCTTTCGACCGTTGTGCATGAAGCTGCCGAGCCGCATATCAACCGTGGCAAGACCGTTCATTTCTTCGAAGGTCCGGCCGAGGATGGCGATGTGCAGCAGCCCTCGATCCTGCGCAAGCCCGAGATCATTCACGGTCTGCGCAACCTGATTCAGAACGCGGTGGATTTTTCGCGCGGGAATGTCTGGGTCGAGGCGGAATGGTCCACCAAACAGATCACCGTCAGCATCATGGATGACGGTCGTGGATATCCGTCGCAGATGATCGGCCGGATCGGCGATCCCTTCATGCGTCGCCGCCGCAGTGAGACCGACAAAAGGACCCGTCCGGAATATGAAGGCATGGGTCTGGGTCTTTTCATTGCCAAAACGCTGCTTGAACGCAGCGGAGCCGAGCTGGATTTCGCCAACGGATCGGACCCTTACCAAAGCTTGTCGAATAACCCCGAACGTCGGGGCGCGATCGTCAAGGTGACCTGGCCGCGTAATCTTGTGGATGCGCAAACCGGTGATACGCCTGTGCCTTCAGGTGTAAACCAACGGTTCCAAACCTGACCTGTCCCTGGGGAACAAAGTTAAGACCCCGTTAACCATTAAGGCGCATAGTACGGTTTCTTGGTTTCGCGCACCGGAGGGCGCATGGTCGACTGGATCATTCTGGCCATCATCGGCCTTGTTTCCGCAAGTCTTGCCGTGCAGTGGCTGTTACCGCGCAGGCGGGAACGGGGTGACAATTTTGGCCTGTCCTCACCTGCCTCTTTGTTTGATGCTGCCTTCCTGTTTGATGGCGACCGGCTTATCAGTCATTCAGACATCGCTTTGGAGGGGTTCGAGCAGGTCCGCAACTGGGCCGATCTGTGCCGACTGCTGCACAGGGACTTTCCGACATTCCCCGAGTCACCTGACCGGGTCCGGCGTGAAGGCAATTTGGTCATCCCAGCCATCGATTGCACAGTTGAACGCGATGTTCTGTGCGAATGGATAGACGGCATCGTACGCGTTCAATTACGCGACCGGACTGAATGTCTGTCGATGCCTCAAAACGCATCAAATGATCCAATCCGCCTTGCCATGGAAAAGGCACCCTACCCTGTCTGGCTGTTGGATCATCAGGGCGATGTGCACTGGTGCAATGCCGCTTATGTTTCGCTGGTGCGCAAAGTGCGGGATCAGGACACGGACCTGACCGCACCATTGTTTCCAGTCCCCGATGCCGACCAACGGCTAAGCGCAAAGGCGCGGGTCTCAATCTCCTCCGAGTTCAGTGAAAACAAGCTGTGGTTCGATCTAACGTCGGTAGATCACCCTGAAGGGCACTTGTCTTATGCCGTGGACATTAACGCAATCGTCGAGGCGGAGATGGCGCAGCGCAAATTCGTTCAGACCATGACCAAGACCTTTGCGCAACTGTCCATCGGGCTAGCTATTTTTGACCGTAACCGTCAGCTGGCGTTGTTCAACCCGGCCCTGATCGACCTGACCACCCTGCCCCCGGATTTCCTAAGCTGCCGCCCCAGCCTGTCCAGCTTTTTCGATCGCCTGCGGGATCAGCATATGATGCCGGAACCCAAGAATTATAGAAGCTGGCGCAGTCAGATGAATGACCTTCTCGAAGCGGCAGAAGACGGGAACTATCAAGAAACTTGGTCCCTGCCCTCGGGCTCGGTTTACTCGGTCAGTGGACGCCCGCACCCGGACGGAGCGGTTGCTTTTCTGTTCGAGGACATCACTGCCGAGATCACTCTGACCCGTCGATTCCGGTCAGAAATGGATTTGATGCAATCCATTCTGGACAAACTGGCCGACGCCATCGCGGTCTTCAGTGACGATGGTACACTGGCTTTCACCAATTTCGCCTACCAACAGCTTTGGGGTGATACAGGCGACACAGGCTTTGACGCGGACTCCGTCCTTGAAGTGACCAAAAGCTGGCAGGAGAATTGCACTGCAACGCCGATCCTTGGCGAAATTCGCGATTTTGTGGAGGCGCGGGAAAATCGCGCGGAATGGTCAGGCGTGATCTATCTGCGAAACGGTATTCAAGTGTTGTGCACGGTCAGCCCGATGCAGAACGGGGCCACCATTGTTCGTTTCTCGGTGGATCGGGATGCGCTGATGCGGCAAGAGGCGCAGCAAATCAGCGCCTGAACCGGGTTGCAGCCAACCGGGCGCAAGGCCATTGTGGCGCCATGACCAATTCGCCCTGCACGATCACTTTGAATTCGCCCGAGGAAACAGCAGAATTCGCTGCCCGCCTCGGTGCAGAATTGAGATCTGGAGACATCTTGTTGCTTGAGGGCGAGATCGGCAGCGGAAAGACCCATTTTGCCCGCAGCTTGATCCAATCGCTGATGATCGAGCCCGAAGATGTGCCTTCGCCGACTTTCACCTTGGTTCAGGCTTATGACACGCCGGCCGGGGAAATCTGGCACTGTGACCTGTACCGCCTGAGCGCGGTTGAGGAGGTCGAAGAACTGGGCGTGACCGAGGCTTTCGAAACCGCAATCTGTCTGATTGAATGGCCGGATAAATTGGGCCCGCTGACGCCAGAGTCTGCGGCGAAGATATCCTTCGAAACAGACCCTAACATGACAGAAGCACGCCATCTGACCCTTTCCTGGTCAGCCCCGAAATGGCCCGTGAAACTAAGGATTCCCGCATGACAAACCGCGCGGTATTGGCCGAAGCGTTGATCGCGCAGACCAAATGGTCAAATGCAAAGCACGCGCCGCTGGCCGGGGATGCATCGAACCGGCGGTACGAGCGGCTGACCGATCCGGAAACCGGCAAAACGGCCGTGTTGATGGATTCACCCCCGGGCAAGGCAGAAAGTGTCGAAGATTTTGCCCGCATGGCCGATTACCTGCGGTCCCTTGGTCTGAGCGCGCCCGAGATTTATGCCGAGGACACGCATTACGGCTTTCTTCTGCTCGAAGACCTTGGAGATGACCTCTTCGCGCGCGTGCTTGCCCAGACCCCCAGCATGGAGCGTGCGCTTTACGAGGCTGCAACGGATGTTCTGATCGACCTGTACAACGCGCCAAGCCTGTCTTTGCGATCCTATGATCCGAGTTTGATGACCGAACTGGCCGCGTTGTCCTTTACCAAATACGCGCAGGCCGTGCAGGGCACGCACGACGCCGACGCGCGTAACCGTTTCGAAAATCGGTTCTCGGACATTCTGCACCAGGACACTTCGGGGTCCAAAGTTGTTGTGCTGCGCGATTACCACGCCGAAAACCTGATCTGGTTGCCTGATCGCGACGGGGTTCAGCGCGCCGGTCTGTTGGACTTTCAAACCGCTATGCTGGGCCATCCGGCCTATGATCTAGTATCGTTGTTGCAAGACGTGCGTCGCGATGTGTCACTCGGAACCGAGATGCAAATGGTGAACCGATATATCGCCGCGACCGGGGTGAATGATCATGACTTTCGCACCGCCTACGCTGTTCTGGGCGCACAGCGAAACCTGCGCATTCTGGGCGTCTTTGCCCGGCTGGCAACCGAGTACGGCAAGCCCAGCTATATCGATCTGATCCCGTCAACCTGGGCGCATGTGATGCGGGATCTAGAACACCCCGCACTGGTTGCGGTCGCAGACCTGCTGCGCGACGCCCTGCCTGCACCCACCCCTGAAAATCTGGACAGGCTCCGACAGAAATGACCCAAGACCCCGAAGCCGTCATGCTGTTTGCAGCCGGGTTTGGCACCCGTATGGGCGCCTTGACCCAAAATCGACCCAAACCGCTGATCGAGGTCGCCGGTCGACCCTTGATAGACCACGCGTTGGATCTGGTGAATGACCTGCAACCCAAGCGTATCGTGGCCAACCTGCATTATCTGCCAGATCAGCTTGAGGCTCACCTGGTCCCAAAAGGTGTTCAGCTTTCCCATGAAACGCCGGAGATTCTTGAGACTGGCGGCGGAATACGCGCCGCTTTGCCCCTGCTTGGTTCGCACCCGGTTTACACCCTGAACCCAGACGCGATCTGGTCAGGACCGAACCCTTTGACGATGCTCCGCGAGGCGTGGAACCCCGATCACATGGACGCGCTGTTGATGTGCGTACCGGTGGATCAGACTGTCGGGCACACGGGCAAAGGCGATTTCACAGCAGATGAGAACGGACGGATCGTGCGCGGCGGCAGTTTGATCTATGGCGGTGCGCAGATCATGAAATCCGAAGGGTTGATGGATATCCCTGAGAAAGCGTTCTCACTTAACGTGCTATGGGACCGGTTGCAGCGGCAGGATCGTCTGTTTGCGCTCACCTATCCCGGCCGCTGGTGCGATGTCGGCCACCCCGAAGGGATTGCACTAGCCGAGGGGTTGATTGCCGATGTTTGAACCCAGCCCAGCTCCGCGCGTTTTTGCCGTTCCGCCCGGTTCGGACTTCCCAAAAATGCTGGTTCAGGGGCTGCAAGATCGCAGTGCAGCGCATCCGCCCGAGATGCTGGCGCGCGTTCAACTGGTCGTCAATACAAGGCGTATGGCCCGGCGCGTCCGCGACCTGTTTGACCAAGGCCCGGCGTGCCTTTTGCCGCGTCTTTCACTGGTTACCGATCTGGGGGAAAGCGTCGATCTTGCGCAGATACCTCCGGCGATTCCACCGCTGCGGCGCAGGTTAGAGTTGACGCAGTTGATCGCTAAGCTGTTGGAACAACAGCCTGATCTGGCTGCACGGTCTTCACTTTTTGACTTGTCCGACAGCCTAGCCGCGTTGATTGATGAGATGCAGGGCGAAGGTGTTTCGCCCGACGCGATCCGGAATTTGGATGTCAGTGACATGTCCGGGCATTGGGAAAGGGCGCAAAAGTTCATCGGAATTGCCGATCAAATCATAGACTCAGGCCCAGATGCGCTGGATGTTCAGGCCCGGCAGCGGCTTGTGGTGGAAAACCTGATAGAACGTTGGCAAGTCGCTCCGCCGCAGCATCCGGTTATCCTTGCCGGGTCAACCGGGTCTCGCGGAACCACTCTGATGCTAATGGAGGCGGTCGCGCGCCTGCCGCAAGGCGCGTTGATCCTGCCGGGTTACGATTTCGATCAGCCCGACCGCGTTTGGCAAGGACTGGACGATGCGCTGACATCGGAAGATCACCCGCAGTACCGGTTCCGCAAGCTGATGTCACGGCTTGGTTTGGAGCCAGATCAAATCATGCCTTGGACGGGTGATCAACCACCCTCGCCTGCTCGCAACCGCTTGGTTTCGCTGGCTTTACGCCCGGCGCCAATCACTGATGCATGGATGTCCGAAGGCCCGCAACTGACCGATCTGGATGGCGCCACAAAGGACGTGACACTGGTCGAGGCGCAATCGCCCAGATCCGAGGCCCTGGCCATCGCACTGCGCCTTCGCCAGGCAGCCGAAACCGGCCAAACTGCCGCGCTAATCACACCTGACAGGATGCTGACCCGCCAAGTCAGCGCTGCTTTAGATCGCTGGAACATCCTTCCCGATGACAGCGCTGGTCTACCGCTGCAACTATCGCCGCCCGGCCGGTTTCTGCGTCACGTGGCGGGGCTTTTCGCACGGCGTCTGGATGGCGAGGCATTGTTGACCCTTCTGAAACACCCGCTGTGTCATGATGGTGACGAGCGCGGCGCGCATTTGCTGCACACGCGGGACCTTGAACTAGATTTGCGCCGACATGGCCCGCCTTTCCCGGACAGCGCTAGCCTGACCGCTTTTGCAATCCGCAAAGAAGTTCCCGAGGACTGGGTACGTTGGCTAAACTCCCATTTCTGCGATCAACAGATCGCGGGCCAACTCCCATTGACGGATTGGGTTGCCAGACTGCGCATCTTGGCCGAGGCGATTTCGGCGGGCGCGTCAGGGGAAACAGGCACGCTCTGGGACAAGAACGCAGGCCAAAAGGCGCAAGGCGTCCTAAGCGCACTGGAAAAAGAGGCACAACACGGCGGCCCGATGACCGCCCATGATTTCGCCGACCTGTTGGGTGCTTTGCTCGCGGGCGAAGAGGTCCGGGATCGCGACGCCCCGCATCCACACATCATGATCTGGGGCACGCTTGAGGCGCGCGTGCAAGGGGCAGATTTGCTTATCTTGGGCGGCCTAAATGAAGGCAGCTGGCCCGAGGCCGCCGCGCCAGACCCCTGGCTGAACCGCCAGATGCGCGACAAGGCCGGACTTTTGCTGCCCGAACGGCGGATCGGCTTGTCGGCACATGACTTTCAACAAGCCATCGGCGCGCCCGAGGTCTGGCTGACCCGTGCCAAGCGGTCCGATGACGCAGAAACCGTTCCATCGCGCTGGCTGAACCGCCTGACGAACTTGCTGCACGGCTTGCCGGGGCAGGGCGGGCCTGAGGCATTGTCAGAAATGCGCAACAAAGGCCGGCAATGGTTGCAATGGGCGGAACAGCTTGAAATCGCGCCGCATATCGAACCGGCAACGCGCCCGTCTCCGCGGCCGCCGGTGGCATCGCGCCCAAACCGGTTGAGCGTGACGGAAATCAAACGGCTGATCCGCGATCCTTATGCGATTTACGCCAAACATGTGCTGCGCCTGAAACCGCTGGACCCTTTGGTGCAAGCGCCGGATGCCTTGTTGCGCGGGATCGTGATCCACGAAATTCTGGAACATTTCATCAAAGACAGTGTTCTGGACACCGCCTTGTTGACCCGCGAAAACTTTTTAAAACGTGCGGAAACCTTGTTGGATCAACATGTTGCGTGGCCCACAGCGCGTAAATTGTGGCTTGCGCGGTTGGAACGCATCGCGGATGATTTTCTGGCCGCTGAAATCGCGCGGCGAGGGGACGGGGGGCCAGTCGCCTTCGAGGCGGCGGTGAAACTTGTGCTGTCGCCCCTGGATTTCACCATCGTGGGGCGCGCCGACAGGATAGATCGCAACAAGCGCGGTGCATTACGGATAGTTGACTACAAGACAGGAACGCCCCCTACGGAAAGCCAGCAATCCAAGTTCGACAAACAGTTGCTGATCGAAGCCGCTATGGCTGAAGAAGGCGGTATCGACGGGTTCGACCCTTCACCCGTGGCCGAGGCGGTTTTCATCGGTATGGGCGGCACCTACAAAGAAGTACCCGCACCGCTAGCGAAAGAGCCGCCAGACAAGGTACTGGCCGAGCTCAAAGAGTTGGTTTCTGCCTATTTAGAGCCTGATCAGGGGTTTTCTTCCCGTCGGATGTTGCACAAGGATTCGGATGTGGGTGACTACGATCAACTGGCCCGGTTCGGGGAATGGGACCGCACTGATGACACTACGCCCGAGGACCTGACATGAGCGCCCGCAACGACGCAACCGAGCGGCAGGTACAGGCCGCGCGGCCCGACGCCTCGACCTGGTTGGCAGCCAATGCAGGTTCGGGGAAAACGCGGGTTCTGACTGATCGGGTGGCGCGTCTGTTGTTGGGCGGCGTGCAGCCACAGCATATCCTTTGTCTGACATACACCAAGGCTGCCGCCAGCGAGATGCAAAACCGGTTGTTTGATCGCCTCGGACAATGGGCAATGAAGGATGATGCCGGTCTGATGTCCCAACTGACCGATCTGGGCGTACCCGGCGAGATCGACTCGGAACGGCTGGCACAGGCCAGAACCTTGTTTGCGCGCGCTATTGAAACGCCTGGTGGCTTGAAGATCCAGACGATCCACTCGTTTTGCGCTTCACTGCTGCGGCGCTTCCCTCTTGAGGCCGGGGTCAGCCCGCAATTTTCCGAGATGGAGGACCGTGCGGCGGCCCTATTGCGTGAAGAGGTTGTCGAGGATTTTGCCGCAGGTCCGCAGGCGAATCTGATCGAAGACGTCGCCCGGTTTGTCACCGATACAGGGTTCGACAAACTCACCGCGGCCATCACCCAGAAACGCAACCTGTTTGCGCAGCCGCTGGAATGGGCCGATGTGCTGCAGCGGTTTGAACTGGCCGACGGATTCGATGAAGACGCTTTGAAAGGACGTGTGTTTCTGGGTGGCGAAGTGGAATTGATCCGGTCGATCCTGCCGGCGCTTTCCGAAAGCGGCGGCAACAACGCCAAGGCGGCCGACAAGCTGGCAGCATTTTCCGAGGCTCGGGTCAGCAGCTTGCCAATTCTGGAAAGTGTATTTCTGACCGGAAAATCCGCCAAAGAACCCTTTACGGCCAAAATCAACAGTTTCCCCACCAAAACTCTGCGAGAAGACGTGCTGGTGGACCAGATGCCCCAACTCGAAGCGTTGATGCTGCGGGTCGAGGCAGCGCGTGAGCAACGGCTGGCCCTGGTTGCCGCGCGCAAGACAATGGTGCTGCACCGCTTCGCTGCGGCGTTTTTGCCGGAATATGAGCGGCGCAAGCAACTGCGCGGGTGGTTGGACTTTGACGACTTGATCCTACGCGCGCGGCGGGTGCTGAATGATCCCGCAGTTGCCGAATGGGTGTTGTACCGACTGGATGGCGGCATCGACCACATTCTGGTGGACGAGGCGCAGGATACCAGCCCGGACCAGTGGGACGTGGTCGAAAAACTGGCGCAGGAATTTACCAGCGGGGAAGGGGCCCGGTCCGGGGTTGAGCGCACAATTTTTGTGGTCGGTGACAAGAAGCAGTCAATCTATTCATTTCAGGGCGCTGATCCACAGGCATTCGATCTGATGCAGGCCGAGTTTGGGCGAAAACTCTTGGAATCAGGCTCTAAACTGTGGGATTCCACGTTAGAATACTCATTCCGATCCTCCAGTGCGATCTTGTCCTTGGTCGACATCCTGTTCGAAAACCGCGTTGAGGCCGGGTTTCATAAGGAAAGCCAACACCGCGCGTTCAAGGCGGATCTGCCCGGCCGGGTGGATCTGTGGCCCGTGGTCGAAAAGGTCGAAGACGATGACGATACCGACTGGACCGATCCGGTAGATCGGCCCGGCGCACGGCATCACACCGTCATTCTGGCCGAAAAGGTGGCGCAGTCGATAAAGGCAATGATCGAACAGGGTGAGACAATCCCTGAGGATGGCGAAACGCCCGGCGCGTTTGTGCGGCGTAAAGTTCAGCCGGGGGATTTTCTGATCCTCGTTCAACGCCGTTCGGACCTGTTTGCCGAGATCATCCGCGCCTGCAAGGCCGCTGAACTGCCGATCGCCGGGGCAGACCGGCTTAAGGTCGGCGCGGAATTGGCGGTCAAAGACCTGGCCGCGCTGTTAAGCTTTCTGGCCACGCCCGAGGATAGTTTGTCGCTTGCCACGGTTTTGAAATCGCCTCTGTTCGGGTGGGGCGAACAACAGTTGTTCGACTTGGCACATCGGCGCAAAGAACAGTTCCTTTGGGCGGCTCTGCGTCAACGCGCCGAAGAGTACCCTGAAACACTGGCCGTTCTGAACGACCTGCGCGGGCAGATCGACTTTCTGCGCCCCTACGACCTGATCGAACGCATCCTGACCCGCCATGATGGCCGTCGTAAACTGCTGGGCAGGCTGGGCGCCGAGGCTGAAGACGGGATCAACGCGTTGCTGTCGCAGGCGCTGACCTATGAACGCACAGATATCCCCAGCCTGACCGGATTTCTGGTGTGGATGCAGACCGACGATCTGGAAATCAAACGGCAGATGAGCGGTGTGGGCAACATGATCCGAGTGATGACCGTACATGGCTCCAAGGGGTTGGAGGCGCCGATTGTGATCCTGCCGGATACGGGTAAACGGCAAGCTCCGCGCGATGCCGAGATCATGGTGGCCGAAGGAACACCGCTTTGGAAAGTTCCGGCTGACGCGTCCCCGGCGTTGGTTGCGCGTGCGCGCGACGAAGCCCGAGCGCGGGAAGAAAATGAGCGGCTTCGCTTGCTTTATGTGGCTCTAACACGAGCTGAAAAGTGGTTAATCGTGGCGGCTGCCGGCGATGTCGGTAAGGATGGGACCAGCTGGTATCAGATGGTTCAAGCCGCGATGGAACGGGCAGGGGCGGTGGCACTGCCCGGCTCAGAAACCCTGCGATTGTCACATGGTGATTGGAACGCATCGCCGATTATTGAATCCGCAAAGACCTCAACTGCCGTGACGGACCTGCCAGCCCCGTTCCTGTCTCCCGCCACACCACCAGAGCCCGAAGCGGAAACGCTCAGCCCTTCAGATCTGGGCGGCGCCAAGGCTTTGCCCGGCGATGCAGGTCACGACGAAGAAGTGGCAAAGTTGCGCGGCACACGATTGCACCTGCTGCTGGAACACTTGCCTTCGGTCACGCGGGAAGACTGGCCGCAGCTTTGCGCGCGGGTTCTGCCCGATATGCAGGACGCGGAACGGCAAGAGCTGATGGATGAGGCATGCGACGTTTTGACTGCGGCGCATCTTCGGCCTGTCTTTGCCGCCGGCGCCTTGGCTGAGGTGCCCGTGACAGCCGACCTGAACGGACGCCGCATGCACGGGGTGATCGACCGATTGATCGTCACGGATACCGAGGTTCAGGTCATTGATTTCAAAACAAATGCAACGGTTCCCAACAGTGCAGAGACATGCCCTGAGGGGCTTTTGCGACAGATGGGGGCGTATGCCAACGCCTTGTCGCAGGTCTATCCGAACCACGAAATCCGCACCGCGATCCTATGGACCAGAAAAGCAGATCTGATGTGGCTGCCACACGATCTTGTGACGCACGCCCTGTCGCGCACCCAGATATCTTGACCTTGGATTGCCCGGCCCCTACGTTCTGTTCCCGAGATACCCCATTCAGGAGACAGAATATGTCGACCGTTGCCGTTACCGACGATACCTTTGACGCCGAAGTCAAAAACTCTGATGTCCCCGTTGTGGTGGATTTCTGGGCCGAATGGTGTGGCCCCTGTAAACAAATCGGCCCCGCTCTGGAAGAACTGGCCAACGAATACGGCGGCAAAATCAAAATTGCCAAGGTAGACGTGGACAGCAACCCGAACGCCGCTGCCGCCATGGGTGTGCGTGGCATTCCTGCTCTGTTCATCTTCAAGGACGGTCAGGTTGTGTCGAACCGCGCCGGTGCGGCCCCCAAAGCCGCACTGCAAAGCTGGATCGACGAATCCATCTGATCCGATGTGATCGGTATTGAACAAGGGCGTCCGAATTCGGGCGCCCTTCTTTGTGACTGGCTCAATTGGGCCATCAATACAGGGAAAGCAAATGGCGAAAACACGGGTTCTGGTGGAATTCGGGATGGGAACATCCCTAAGGCGCGAGGATTATACCGAGGCTGCCCTGCGGGCGATCAAGGATGCGCTGTGGCATAACTCGGTGAACATGGCCGAGCTGTTCGGGTTTCCGAAAGAGGCGATGATCATCGACGCCGACGTGGGTGTGCAGCAGCCCGACAAGGTCGATACCGATATGCTGAAGGCGATCTTTCCGTACGGCCAGCCTAACATCACAGTAACGCAGGGTGGTCTGGATATCGATAAGCCCCATACCGATGGCCGCACTGTGATCGCCAACGCGGCGGTCATCGTCTCGTTCGATATGGAGCCCGCCCAATGACCGAGAAGCGTATTATTCTGGAAATGGGCACCGGCAACGATCTGTACGGTCAGGATTACACCAAAGCCGCCTGTCGCGCCGTGCAGGACGCGCTGCATCATTCGTCGATCACGCTGTTTTCCAAGCTTGGAATCGATCACACGGAGATGCGGGTTCGGGTGACCATCGCCGTTCAACAACCTGATGAGGTTGACTGTGACAAGGTCGCCGCCGATCTGCCAAGGGGCCGCGCCGAAGTGCGGGCCGTCAAGGGTGGGTTGGATGTTGTGGATGACGCCGCTGGCACGCGCCATGTCATCGCCACTGCCGCGATCGAGGCGTATTTGCCGGATCAGGCTGGTAAATACGTGCAAAGCTGACAAAGAAAAAGCCGCTCGGATACCCGGGCGGCTGCTTCAAATTCTGGTTCTGATTGCAGGATCAGATTTTTGCGATGTCCGCACGCACCAGACCGATGTCTTCCAGCTGTGCGTTGGTCAGACCCGACAGGATCTTGCGTGTCTTGCGGCTTTCGTTCCACTCAACAGCGGATTCGAAGACATTGATGAATGCATCCACTACGTGCAGGATGGTAGCTGCTCCGAGTGGGGCATGGATGTTTGCAGTTGTTGCCATGTTCCCAGTCCTTATATCTGAAACAGCCGACCCGTTGTCGGTTGTGAGCCTCATGTAGTCCCAAGCGCGAGGACTCACAATTGCTGGTCTGGTAACCCCGGTTTGCGTTTTGTGCATATCTTTTGGGCAGTTGTGCAACGGGTTGCGCCGATCCCGCGCCCGGCCCATATATAGCGACTGAGAATACGGAGGCTTTCATGGCGGACAGCGATTTTCCCGGATGGCACGGGACCACGATCATTGGTGTCAAAAAAGGCGGGCAAGTCGTTATTGCCGGGGACGGACAGGTCAGCCTGGGCCAGACCGTGATCAAGGGGACCGCGCGTAAAGTGCGTCGTCTGTCGCCGGGTGGGTTCGAAGTTGTCGCCGGGTTTGCCGGATCGACCGCTGACGCTTTTACGCTGCTGGAACGGCTTGAGGCGAAACTGGAAGCGACACCCGGTCAACTGGCCCGTGCCTCGGTCGAGCTGGCCAAGGACTGGCGCACCGACAAGTACCTGCAAAAGCTTGAGGCAATGCTGATCGTCACCGACGGCAAAGACCTGTTGGTTATCACCGGGGCGGGGGATGTGCTGGAACCCGAACACAACGTGGCCGCCATCGGATCGGGTGGAAACTTTGCCCTGGCCGCTGCGCGGGCAATGATGGGCGGCGATAAACCCGCCGAAGAGGTCGCACGCGAAGCCATGGCGATTGCCGCGGACATCTGCGTCTATACCAATGGCAATCTGACGGTTGAGGCGATCTAGGCCAACAGCGCCGAGATTTCTTTCCCCTTCCAGCGCCGGTACATGCCGACCAGCCCAAGCAGGGCGGTTGCTATGACGATGTAATAGGGCAGGCGGATGTCGATGCTCATCAATCCACCGCCGACCAGGGACATGACACCACCAGCAAGGCAGAAGACTGCTGTCGTGACGCCCATGACCCAACCCTGATCCGCTTCGCCAACGCTGGACGAAAACAGACCCAGCAGGGTCGGGTAGGCGACGCCAAAGAAGAAATAGAAGAAGAAGACCGGAACATAGCTCAGGACGCCGCTGGGGCTGAAGGCGAAGCCAAAACCGCAGATCACCATCACCACCAATGAGGTGTGGATGATGGAGTGTTTGCTGAACCTCTCTTGCGCTGGTTTCACAAGGAATGTGCTGGAAAACGCCAAAGCAAAGCCGATGACCACCATTGCCATACTGCCACCGATCACACCGTAGCCCCATGCGCTGGTCAGGAAATTATCGACGAATACATAGAACGTGACATTGGCAATCATGAACAGCGCATAGACGGGCAGGATTTTCAGAACCAACGGGTGTTCACGCACCGCGATCAGGCTGTCGGTGATATCGCGCGGGCGAAAGACAAACGCAGCCCGCTCGGTTCGGGTGTCCTTGAAGTAAACGCTCACCAGGAAGATGGCGATCATCACCAGAACAAACGCGCCGTAGAATGGCATCTTGAGCGTGGCATAGCTACCCAGTATCGCTGCGTCGGACAGAACAGCTCCGATAATCGGGCCGCCGACCAGACCAAAGCTTACGCCGGTGATGATATACCCCATATTGCGGTCACGGTCGGCGGCATCGGTACTGCCGTCGATCATCGCCGCTTGCGCAATGGGCTGATTACCCGCCGTAAAGCCGGTGATCGACCGACCAACGATCAGCAGAAGCAAACTGTTGAGGTAAAGTGCCGTGATGGTGATTGCATAACCGGCCAGCGCCCCACCTAAACACACCAACAAAGCATTCTTGCGCCCGATGGAGTCCGAGACCTTTGAGACATAGACCACACCCAAAAACCAGGACAGAAAGAAACACCCGATCACCAGCCCATAGTAGAAATGGCGCTGACCCATAGAAGTGCTTTCCGGCAAGAACCCGGATTTTGTTTCCATGATCAGAGAGTTGATGATGGGAAAGACCAGCCCTTGTCCGATCAGATCCACGAATACCACGAACAATAACGTAATCTTGGCAATCTTCGTCATGATACACACCTCGGAACTGGTCCTTTGAGGTAAGTGTAGCAGACAGGCGCAATGGCACCTAACGCCTTGTCAGAGGCCGGAAATTACCGGCCTCCGGGCGCAATTCGTCGTTGGGTTACGAAAGCGCTGCAACGCCCAGCGGAACGCCGGCGACGTCACACCAGATGTAAACTTCGTTATAGCCCGAGATATCCATAGTCGGCGGTACGGCATAAGACTGCTTGCCCTTCAGGTTCAGCAGCGCGCCCAGCTTCGAGTTCGGATCATAGGTGCCATCCTTGCCGAAGGCCACGCGCGGGTCCGGACCGTTATCCAGCGAAAAGTCATCACCCAGCTCAACGATATAGCGCTCACCGTCTTTGACCACTTTGACCGAACCGGTGGTGATATGTTTCGAGCGGCCCTCGAATGTGCCCTTTTTCTTGGCACCGCCGGCGGCAGCGACATTGGCACTGGCCAGAGTCAGAGCGGCGCCCGTTGCAGCGGCATTCAAAAAGAGCGAACGACGAGTCATCATGATGTGGGTCTCCATTTCAAAGTGCAGGCGAACTTGCCCGTCACCGCAGACTATGCGCAGCTATTTTCTGTCTGGCGATTCACATCACCACGATTTTCCGTGTGCAGACCGTGTGTTGGCGTGAGTTTTTCGTGATCAGCTTGTGTTTTTGTGGCTTATGCTTAGGTTCCGGAGCGAAACAATTGGATAGAACTCACATGACCGACCTGACCCCGCGCGAGATCGTCTCGGAACTGGACCGTTTCATCATCGGGCAGAAGGATGCAAAACGTGCAGTGGCCGTTGCGCTGCGCAACCGCTGGCGGCGCAAGCAGTTGGCTGACGACATTCGGGACGAGGTCTATCCGAAGAACATCCTGATGATCGGCCCCACCGGTGTCGGCAAGACCGAGATCAGTCGCCGTCTGGCCAAACTGGCCCGCGCGCCCTTCATCAAGGTTGAAGCCACCAAATTCACCGAAGTGGGCTATGTCGGTCGTGACGTGGAACAGATCGTGCGCGATCTGGCCGACGCCGCCATCCTGCAAACCCGCGAATACATGCGTGAGGATGTCAAAGCCAAGGCGCATCAGGCCGCCGAAGACCGCGTGATCGAAGCCATTGCAGGCACCGATGCACGCGAAGGCACACGCGAGATGTTCCGCAAAAAGCTGAAAGCGGGCGAGTTGGATGATACAGAGATCGAGTTGGAGCTGTCAGACTCGTCGAACCCGATGCCAATGTTCGATATTCCCGGCCAGCCCGGCAGCCAGATGGGTATGATGAATCTGGGCGACATATTCGGCAAGGCCTTTGGCGGGCGTACTGTGAAACGCAAGATGACCGTCGCCGATAGCTATGAAGCACTGATCGGGGAAGAGGCCGACAAGCTGCTGGATGATGAGATCGTTAACCGCATCGCGCTGGAATCCGTTGAACAGAACGGCATCGTGTTCCTGGATGAGATCGACAAGGTCTGCGCCCGCACTGACGCGCGGGGTGGCGATGTCAGCCGCGAAGGGGTACAGCGTGACCTGTTGCCTTTGATCGAAGGCACGACGGTATCCACCAAGCACGGCCCGGTCAAAACTGACCATATCCTGTTCATCGCGTCGGGTGCGTTCCACATCGCCAAACCGTCGGACCTGTTGCCGGAACTGCAGGGCCGCCTGCCGATCCGCGTGGAATTGCGCGCGCTGACCGAAGAAGACTTTGTGCGCATCCTGACCGAAACCGACAACGCGCTGACCCGTCAATACACCGCCCTGATGGGCACCGAAGAGGTCACGGTCAGCTTTACCGATGACGGAATCGCGGCCCTTGCGCGTATCGCGGCCGATGTGAACCAAAGCGTCGAAAACATCGGTGCGCGCCGTTTGTACACGGTGATGGAGCGCGTGTTCGAAGAGCTGTCCTTTACCGCGCCCGATCAGGCCGGAATCTCGATCACGGTTGATGCGCAATTCGTGGACGACAATCTGGGCGAATTGACCAAATCCACCGACCTCAGCCGTTACGTTTTGTAACATCGCCAGCCGGTTTTTGCCGCTTCGGCAGTGTAGTGCCGCTGGACGCCGGGCCAGAATGAGATAGCGTAGTCGCAACTCACCCAGAGGGCTGACCAGTGCTGCGCTATTTAATAATTCTGATTACATCCCTGACGCTAAGCGCCTGTGTTGATCGGACGGTAACCGAGATTGTTCCATCGGCCGCAACTGTCGGAACGCCTGAAAAGATATTCGCAGCCACGACGCGAGCGCGTGAAGCAGACGGAACTTATGGATTCAAGCGTGGGGAAGCGCTGAAGTTTTTGGAAACAACAGTGTCGATCCCGCCATCACACACGCCGGGAACATTGAAATTCTCTTATGCGAATCCGAACCCGAAAAAAGAATTTGTTCTTACAAATGTTACCGAACTGGGCGGGCCAAAGGGCTTACGCGAACATTTGCGCGGCGAAGACGATGTTACGATTTTTGTACACGGCTACAACTCGACCCAAACCGAGACGATTTTCCGCGCGGCTCAGCTGACCCATGACATTGGCCTTCCGGGATCTACTCTGGTCTATTCCTGGCCCAGCCGCGCGACCGGGTATGGATATGCCTATGATCTGGACAGCATGTTGTTTGCTCGCGACGGGTTGGAGCAGACAATCCGTGAACTGAAATCCATGGGTGTCAAACGCGTCATTCTAGTCGCGCATTCCATGGGGGGCGCATTGACGATGGAGATGATGCGCCAAACGGAACTGCAGGAACCGGGTTGGGCGAAAAGGAACCTCGAAGGGGTTGTGCTGATCTCGCCCGATCTGGATCTGGATCTGTTTCGCTCCCAGATGAGGCGGATCGACAATCCTCCCGACCCATTTATCGTGATGGTCTCGCAAAAGGACAAAATCCTGAACATTTCCGCCCGCCTGCGCGGCACGGATGAGGGTGTGCGGCTGGGAAACATCACCTCACTCGAGTCCCTCGAGGAGTTCCCGATCAACGTGATCGATACAACCGCGTTCAGCAGCGATGCGGAATCCTCGCATTTTGTGGCGGCGACTTCCCCGGCTCTGTTGTCGATCCTTAGTTCGTTGCGGCGCGTCAATAACACGTTCGGACGCGAAGACAGGCCCGGCATCGATATACTGGTGCCGCCCAGCGAGCGTAATCCAGACGGCGCCACGGAAATCGTTCTGACAGAAACAGGGCAGGCTCAGGTCACTACCCCGTGACGCAGTTTAGTTTGCGTGAATATTTTCGGGACAACGCGACCTGGTTGGGTGCGGGGGTCCTTTTGACCTTTCTGTCCAGCTTTGGGCAGACCTTCTTCATCTCGATCTTCGCTGGAAACATCCGCGCCGAATTTGGTCTTGGGCACGGCGCGTGGGGCGGTCTTTACTCTTTGGGCACCACCGTTTCGGCCATCGTTATGATCTGGGCCGGCGGGCTGACAGATGTTTTCCGCGTCCGTGTATTGGGACCCGCCGTTCTGGTCGGCCTGGCCGTGGCGGCATTGGCAATGGCCGTGAACAGCTGGCTTGTCCTGTTACCGCTGGTGGTCTTTTTGTTGCGCCTGTTCGGACAGGGGATGAGCGTCCATCTGGCACAGGTCGCCATGGCGCGATGGTTCATCGTTACACGTGGCAAAGCCCTGTCGATTGCATCGGTTGGCTACGCGATTGGTGAGGCGCTGCTGCCGCTGGCTTTCGTGGCCGCGATGGCGTTTCTGGACTGGCGATGGCTTTGGGTGTTGTCCGCAGTGGTCGTCCTGATGGGGATACCCGTTCTGACACGGCTTTTGCGTCAGGAGCGCACGCCGCAAAGTCTGGCGGATGCGTATTCAGCGACAGGGATGCAGGGTCGCCATTGGACCCGGAAAGACGCGCTGTTTCATCCGCTGTTCTGGTTCATGGCTCCAGCAATACTGGCCCCATCGGCCTTTATCACCGCGTTTTTCTTCCATCAGGTGCATCTGGCCCAGATCAAGGGCTGGCAGCATATCGAACTGGTCGCGCTGTTTCCGGTTTTCACCGGCGTTTCCTTGATTGGGATGTTTGCGGCCGGCTGGGCGCTGGACAAATGGGGCACCGCGAGGCTGATGCCTTTTTACCAAATCCCGATCGCAATTGGTTTTATGATCGCAGGAATGACAAACTCGATCGGAGGGGCCCTGATCGCAATGATCTTTCTGGGCCTGACGGTTGGAGCAAACAACACACTACCAAGCGCCTTCTGGGCAGAATTCTACGGCACCAGGCACATTGGGGCGATCAAGGCGATGGCCACAGCAGTTATGGTTTTGGGATCAGCGATCGGCCCCGGCCTGACCGGGATTTTGATCGACGCCGGTATACCGCTGAGCACACAGTTCCTGTGGATCGGAGGTGTTTTCATTCTTGTATGCCTGTCGGCTAAAATCGGAATTACGCGCGCTGTGCGCTCGCTTTAACGCGTTCGGCGCAAATAGACGTAGTAGGCCCCTTCGCCGCCGTGGCTGATATGGGCTGGGGTCACTTGCAAAACGGCCTGCGCAAGCGGCGGCAAGGCCAACCATTGCGGCACTTGGTTGCGCAATACACCGCGCGGCGTGGGGATAGGACCGGGTTCATCCCTGTCCTTTCCTTTTCCGGTGACAACCAGAACAAGGCGCTTACCTGACGCCTGGGCCGTCAGAATAAACCGGGTGAGCGCCGGATACGCAGTGTCCATGCGCATGCCATGCAGGTCCAGTTTCCCTTCAGGCCTGATCTTGCCGCGTTTCATACGGCCAAATGCCTTGGTGTCCATTTGCACCGGGCTGGTACGCAAATTTTCACTGATCGAAGGCTTTAACGCATTTCGCACGGGTTTACCGGGCGCGTTTTGTCCGACCTCGAATGCCTCAAACCGGGGTTTTGGGGGTTTGTTCGGCTTGGGTTTGGGCAGCGTGACCGGGTGGACCGATTGTGGAATTTCGGGATGCAGCCGCTCAGCCTGTTTGGCGACCTTGCGCCACAGCTCGATCTCATCTGCCGTCAGTTTGCGCCGGGACATCAGAATTCATCCGGTAGTAAGGCATAGGCCCGTTGGATCGGCAGCAACAGCACCATCCGCCCCGGATCCCTGAGGCGCCCGGCGGCCCTTCCGGCGTCATCACCTGTGCCAAAGAAGATATCCGCACGCTGCGCACCTTTGATGGCAGCACCGGTGTCCTGAGCAATCATCAACCTTCGCAACGGGCTCTTGCCGTCCTTTTCCACCCAGACAGGGGCGCCCAACGGCGTAAAAGCCGGATCAGCCGCAATGCTACGCATCGTGGTAACTGATCTGTTCATGGCACCCAACGGCCCAAGCTCAGGCGCAACGCGCGAAACTTCACGGAAGAACACGTAAGAAGGGTTGTGAAACAACAGTTCAACCCCGGCTTCAGGGTTCTTGCGAACCCAAGCGCGGATCATTTGGGCGCTGACCTCATGCGCGCCCAAGGCGCCCTGCCTGATCAGTTCGGCCCCGATGGATCGATAAGGGTGACCGTTTGCACCGCCATAGCCCACGCGCAGGGCACTGCCATCTGGCAGGCGCACACGTCCCGAACCCTGGATTTGCAAAAAGAACAGCTCGACCGGATCATCCACCCAGGCGATCTCAAGGCCACGGCCCTGCATTGCGTCTCCGGTCAGGATTTCGCGACGGCTGAGCCATGGTCCTTCGGCCCGCGCTTCGGGTGGCATTTTGTAGATTGGATACTTGAACCGGTTGGTCCGGGTTTTAGACCCATCCAGTTCCGGTTCGAAATAACCGGTGAAAAGGGCGTCGTCGCCGTCCTCGACCAGAACCGGGCGAAAGAATAACTCAAAGAACGACCGCGCCGCGTCTGCCTTGTATGTTCGGGCCACGTTGCATAGCGCTTGCCAGTCCGGATTATCCAGATCGCCGCAGGTGTTCAGAAATACCGAAAGGGCCGCCCCATGATCATCGGCAGCCCATCCATCCAGATCGTCAAAGGAAAGAATTGATCGCGTCGGTTCAGCGCTGGTGGCAGTGGTCATGACTGCCACCAGTAATAGCGACCGGAGCGCGCCAATCATGCGTCCGTGGCAACAAGCAGCCAGTTTGGATCATCAGCACCCATCACACGGGCAAAGGTCCAGCTGTCCTTTTGGCGTTTTACGGTGTTCGGGTTGCCTTCGATGATGTCGCCACCGCGGTCGCGTACGACCGAGGTCAGCTCGCCCACAAACCGCATCGTAATCTCGGCTTGGTTTGTGTCTTTGTCGAAGGTCACATCCGCCAGCGCGGTTTCGCGGACGCCGATAAACTCGGCCTCGATGGTCAGGCCCTGATCTTCACGGGCTGCCACAACTGAAACAAAAGTGTCGAACACCTCTTCGGACAGGAAGGGCTGAATTTCATCCAGATTCCCCTTTTCGAACCCCATGACGATCATCTCATAGGCACCGCGTGCGCCCTGCACAAATTCAGTGACCGAGAAGCTGGGCTCAACCCGCTTCATCGCGGCCAGTGTTTGCGCCTGTTCGCTGTCTTCGGCGACATGGTCTGTAATGTCATGATCCGGGCCGCCTTCGATCACCTCGAAGCCGCGACGCGACTTGTCCGCCTCGGGTTGCTGTTGAACAGGGGGTTTCTCAAAACCCTCACGTGTACCCAGCACGCTTTTTAGGCGCAGGATCAGGAAAACGGCAATTCCGGCCAGGACCAGCAACTGGATCATCGGTTCGTTCATTTCATCCTCTTTTCAGACCGCGGCTTTGTATACGCGGCCTCATGCCACTATGTAGGTGACAGATCGTGGCAAGTCCACAGCCCGGCCTAAGGGAAAGGATAAAGCAAATGTACTTGTTCTTGGCATTTTTATTGGTGCCGATCATCGAGATCGCCCTGTTCATACAGGTCGGCGGCCTGATCGGACTGTGGCCGACATTGGCGATCGTCGTTCTGACAGCCGTTATCGGCACCTTTTTGGTCAGGACACAAGGTCGCATGGCGCTGGTCAATTTGCAGCGATCCTTTTCTGAACTTGATGACCCGACAGAGCCGCTTGCCCACGGTGCCATGATCTTGTTGTCGGGTGTATTACTGCTAACGCCGGGGTTTTTTACCGATGCCGTTGGTTTTGCACTGCTTATTCCTGGTATTCGGGTGGCCGTGTTCAAATATCTGAAATCCAAGGCGACCATCACTCATTTCCAGATGGGCACCGGGGCACAATTTGGAACCGGTCCCACCCAGTTCGATCAGGATGACGTGATCGACGGTGAATTTACCGAAGTGCGCCCCCGTCAAAACCCTTCAAAGCCATCCAAATGGGTCGAAGGTCCGCCTCAGCATTGAGGTGCAGCGCCCAACTTGCTAAGCAGTGGCGAATTTCATTTTCGGAGTAGATCCATGGCTGACGAAAGCCCTGCAGAAAACACCGCGGCACAGACCGCCCCTCAGATCCAGATGCGTGTTCTGGGACAGTTCATTCGCGATATGTCTTTTGAAAACGTGATGGCACAAAAAGGCGTGTCTGGTGACGTTCAGCCCGAGATTGCTGTTCAGGTGAACCTGGACGCCAAAAAACGCCCGACCGAGCATCAGTTCGAAGTTGCCGTCAAACTGAACCTGACCTCCAAAGCCAAGGGCATGGAAGACGTTCTTTTCCTGTGCGAGCTGGATTATTGCGGTCTGTTCCACATCGAAGGCGTGGCCGAAGATCAGTTGCACCCGTTCCTGATGATCGAATGCCCGCGCATGCTGTTCCCGTTCCTGCGCCGCATCGTCAGTGACATCACCCGTGACGGTGGTTTCCCGCCAGTCAACCTGGACAACATCGACTTTGTTGCGCTGTACCGCAACGAGCTGATGCGCCGTCAGGCGGAAGCTGAGAAAACCGAAGCTTAATCGGTTGCACCCGCGCCGGGCAGGGGCTCAGGCGCGGGTCCACAGGGCGTTTTCGCCCAGCTTTTCCACAAATGTCTCATGTGCCGCGCGTTCTTCCGCGGTGATTTTCGACGCCAGCGGCGTCGGGCGCGCAGCGGGCCGCCAATCGTCCCCTCCGCCACCGGCAGAAGCCGCGCTGGTGGACAGGCCAAAGTCCGGCTGTCGCCCACCAATCAGTTCCAGATACACCTCGGCCAGAATTTCTGAATCGAGCAGCGCCCCATGCAAAACACGGTTCGTGTTGTCGATGTTGAACCGCCGGCACAACGCATCCAATGATGCAGGCGAACCCGGAAACCGTTTGCGCGCAATCGCCAGTGTGTCCAGCGCCTGATCCATCGGCAGCTGCGGCAAACCCATCCACCTGAGTTCCGCATTCAGGAATTTCATATCGAACGAGGCGTTGTGGATCACCAGTTTGGAATCCTGAATGAAATCAAGGAACCCCTGACCAACCTTGGCAAAAACCGGCTTGTCTTTCAGCGTGACCTCGCCCTTTTCCGGCGGGCGCGGAGTGTCCAGCAGGTCGGGGCCGATACCGTGCACACCAAATGCCTCTTCGGGCATCGAACGCTCGGGGTTGATGTAAACGTGATAAGTCTCACCTGTGGCCATATGGTTCCACAGTTCGACTGCGCCGATTTCTACGATCCGGTCGCCGCTTTCGGGATCAAACCCCGTGGTTTCGGTATCGAGTACAATCTCACGCATTAGCCATCCCCGCCCGTATCTGTCTGACAACATCCTGCACCTGCGCACGGGCGTGGTCCAGCGTGTCCGTCACGATCACAAAGTCCGACCGCGCGCATTTTTCATCATTGGGCATCTGCTTGGCGCGGATTTGTTCGAATTGCTCTTCGGTCATCGTTCCGCGCTCCATCACACGTCGCTTTTGCTCGTCGGCCGGGACCTGAACACAAGCAACCGCATCCATCGCCGCATTGCCGCCTGTTTCAAACAACAAAGGGATGTCGAAAACCAGAATGTCCGCCGTGGCGCTATCCCGAAAACCCACCCGGTCGGCGGCCACCAAAGGGTGAACGATGCCTTCGATCACTTTCAATGTTGTTGGGTCCGCGGAAATAGTTTGTTTCAAGGCATCCCGGCTGACCGCGCCATCAACAATTGCCTCAGGAAAGGCAGCGCGCATCGGTTCTACCGCAGCGCCGCCCGCTGAATACAGCCGATGCACAGCCGCATCCGCATCCCAAAGCGCACAGCCTTCATCCACGAACATTTGCGCCGTCGTGCTTTTGCCCATTCCGATCGAGCCCGTCAGGCCAAGAGCAAAGCTCATTCCAGCACCGTGGCGCGCAACTCATCCGTTACCTCGGGTCGTTTTCCAAACCAACGCTCAAAGCCCGGAACCGCCTGGTGCAGCAACATGCCCAGACCGTCAACTGTTGTGCACCCGGCCTCTTCGGCCGCTTGCAGAAGCTTGGTTTTCAGAGGGGCGTAGACAAGGTCGGTAACCACAGCACCCGGTTGCAAACCATCCAACGGCACACGCAATTCGGGCTGTCCCTGCATACCCAGAGATGTTGTGTTCACCACCAGCTCCGCATTTTCGATCACATTGCCGGCCTTGACCCAATCAATCACTGTAATGCGCGGCCCAAACTCTGCTTTCAATTGGTCGGCCCGGGCACGCGTGCGGTTGGTCAGCATGATCTCGGGCACTCCGGCATCCACCAGTGCCTGCAAAACGGCGCGCGCAGCCCCGCCCGCGCCGAAGACCACGGCCGGCCCATCCTGTGGGTTCCAGTCGGGCGCCCCTGCAAGCAGGTTTTCCATAAATCCGTAGCCATCGGTGTTGTCTGCGTGGATCGAGCCATCAGGCAGAAAGACAAGTGTATTTGCCGCACCAATCTTTGCCGCCCGATCCGACACGTGATCCGCAACCTGCAAGGCGGCTTCTTTATGGGGGACGGTTACATTTGCACCGACATACCCGGCTTTGGGCAGGGTCCGCAGAACACTCTCCAAATCCTCGGGTGCGACATCCATAGGGACATAGTGCCCGGGCAGCCCATAGGTCTTTAGCCAATGTCCATGCAGTTTAGGGGATTTTGAATGTCCAATAGGATGCCCAATCACGCCGGCCAATGGAATTTGGTTATCCGTCATTGATCAATCATCCCTTTCACAGCCAGAAAATTCAGCAACTCCAACAGGGGCATACCCAAAACATTAAAATAGTCGCCGTCAATGGTCGCGAAAAGGCGCACGCCTTCTTCCTCAAGCTTATAAGCCCCGACCGCATGGCGAATACTGTCCCAGTTGCGGTCTATGTAGTCGCGTAGATAGGCATCCGAACTCATCCGCATGCGCAGACGCACTTGACCAACATGGCGCCAGATGGGTTCACCATTCTGATAGATCACGGCCGCGGACAACAGCATATGCCGCTTTCCCCGCATTGCCTTCAACTGCGCAAGCGCGTCTTGGGGCGTTTCTGGTTTCGACAAAAGCTGGCCATCGAAGTCCAGCACCTGATCACAGCCCAGAACCATCGCGCCCGGGTTCTTGTCACTAACCTTGCGGGCCTTCATTTCTGCCAAAGTGTCTGCGATATCCCGAGGGGGCGCATCCTCGGCCAGCAAGGCGCGCTTGGCTGTATCTTCGTCAACGCGCGCGGTTTCCACTGCGAACGGCACGCCCGCATTGCGCAAAAGCTGCGCGCGGATAGATGACCCCGAGGCAAGGATGATGGGGACAGACATGTGGAAAACCCCCTTAGCAAATCGTTGAGCGTTCTAGGATGGTTTGTATGGTTTTCCGGTTGACACGCAACCCCGGGAATTTCGCCTAAAACTTCCTTGAGTCGTTCGAAGACCGTCCTTTTGGGACAAGGATAACTTTGCTGCACGGGAAAACTGGGATTTCCTGTCTTACCCAACGAGTTATCCCCAGACAAGCTTGAGTGGTATCGGACTAATATACTGAAATTAAATAATAAAAACTGAAATCAACAGAATCACCTATTTACGGCACAATTCTATCCACCTGGGGAAAACACATGCGTAAAAAAGTAATCCACGGAATTTACTCACCCTACAAAACCATCATCCTTTTTCTTTTCCTATTTTTTTATTAGGGAGGGTTCCAACCAAAGTCCGGAGCCAGAATGACCGATCTTCTTTTCACGATTTACCCGTGGGTGAAGTCATTGCACATCATGGCTGTGATTTCATGGATGGCAGGTTTGTTCTATTTGCCCAGACTATACGTCTATCACGTTGAGAAAGCCCAACACGTCGAAGGCGCAGAAACCATCTTCTTTGAGATGGAAGAGAAACTGCTGCGTGTGATCATGCGCCCTGCAATGTATGTTGCGTGGCTTTGCGGGCTGATCATGGTTTTCACGCCCGGCATCGTGGGGTGGGATTGGTCCTGGCCCTGGATCAAGGGTGCTGCCGTAATTGGCATGACCTGGTTCCATCATTGGCTGATGGCGAGACGTAAGGATTTCTTGGAAGGCCGAAACAAGCTTACTGGACGGCAATTTCGCATGATGAACGAGGTTCCGACCGTTCTGATGATTATCATCGTTCTGGCGGCCGTTGTGAAGTTCTGAGGGCCTGTTTGACTCCGAGGGCAGTCGCGCTTATGTAGGGATCAACACGCCCGTCCGGGCGGCGTATCTTCCGTACTGAAATTCCACTTCGTGCCGCAATGTCAGCGGCGAAGGTATATATCATGTCCACTGAATCCCTGAATCTGGCCGACCTGAAGGCCAAAAGCCCCAAAGACCTTCTGGCGATGGCCGAAGAGCTGGAGATCGAAAACGCCTCGACCATGCGAAAAGGCGAGATGATGTTCCAGATTCTGCGCGAACGCGCGGATGAAGGCTGGACCGTTGGCGGCGACGGCGTGCTGGAAGTGCTGCAAGACGGCTTCGGCTTTCTGCGCTCGCCCGAGGCAAACTATTTGCCAGGTCCGGATGATATCTATGTCTCGCCCGACATGATCCGCCAGCATGCCTTGCGCACCGGTGATACGGTCGAAGGGGATATCAAAGCGCCTGATGATAATGAGCGTTACTTTGCGCTGATCAAGGTCACCAAGATCAACTTTGAAGAACCGGAAAAAGCCAGACACAAGATCGCGTTTGACAACCTGACGCCGCTCTATCCCGATGAACGCCTGAAGATGGAGATCGAGGATCCCACCATCAAGGACAAGTCGGCGCGTGTGATCGATCTGGTGGCCCCGATCGGTAAAGGCCAGCGATCGCTGATTGTGGCGCCGCCGCGGACCGGTAAGACAGTGATCCTGCAGAACATCGCGCATTCGATCGAACAGAACCACCCAGAGTGCTATCTGATCGTTCTGCTGATCGACGAGCGCCCCGAAGAGGTGACCGACATGCAGCGTTCGGTGAAGGGTGAAGTTGTGTCTTCAACCTTCGACGAACCCGCAACGCGCCACGTGGCTGTGTCTGAGATGGTGATCGAAAAAGCCAAGCGTTTGGTCGAACATAAACGAGATGTTGTTATTCTTCTTGACTCGATCACAAGACTTGGTAGGGCCTTCAACACTGTGGTGCCATCATCGGGTAAAGTTCTGACCGGTGGTGTGGACGCGAATGCTCTGCAACGGCCCAAGCGGTTCTTTGGTGCCGCGCGGAATATCGAAGAGGGTGGTTCGCTGACCATCATCGCCACCGCGTTGATCGACACCGGCAGTCGGATGGACGAAGTTATCTTCGAAGAATTCAAAGGCACCGGTAACTCAGAAATCGTTCTGGATCGCAAGATCGCAGATAAGCGCGTGTTCCCGGCCATCGACATCCTAAAATCCGGCACCCGGAAAGAGGATCTGCTGGTCGACAAGGGCGATCTGGCCAAGACATTCGTCTTGCGTCGTATCCTCAACCCGATGGGCACAACCGACGCGGTCGAGTTCCTGTTGTCCAAGTTGAAACAGACCAAGACGAACGGTGAGTTCTTCGATTCGATGAACACCTGACACAGGTCTTAAACGACGCGAGGCCTTCGAATGGATACGATATTCGCCTTGGCCAGCGCGCAAGGCAAAGCCGGGGTGGCGGTCATCCGCCTCTCGGGACCACACGCGCATTCCGCAGCTGCCAGCTTAACTGGAAGTCCGTTGCCATTTCGTGGCATGCGAGTCCGGTCGTTATATGCTGCGGATGGCGCACGGTTGGATGACGGGCTGGTTCTGACCTTTCAAGCCCCGGCCAGTTTTACCGGCGAAGACGTGGCTGAACTGCAGATCCATGGTAGCACCGCTTCGGTTAACGCAGTGATGCGGTGCCTTTCCGATATGGACGGGCTGCGACTGGCGGAGCCTGGTGAGTTCACCCGACGCGCGCTGGAAAACGGCAAGATGGACCTGACACAGGTCGAAGGTCTTGCTGATCTGATTGATGCGGAAACCGAGGCGCAACGCAAACAAGCGCAAACTATTCTGGCTGGTGATTTGGGTGTATTGGCGGAACGGTGGCGACGCGATCTGATCCGTGCTGCATCCTTGCTGGAAGCCGTCATTGATTTCGCGGATGAGGATGTTCCAACAGACGTTACACCTGAGGTAAAATCCCTTGTGAAGGATGTCATGGCTGATCTGCAACGTGAAGCAGATGGCGTACAGATTGCAGAGCGCATTCGAACGGGGTTTGAAGTCGCGATTGTTGGTCTTCCGAATGCCGGAAAATCAACCTTGTTAAATGCACTGGCAGGGCGTGAGGCGGCGATTACTTCGGAGTATGCCGGAACTACTCGCGATGTAATCGAGGTTCGAATGGATCTTGCAGGACTTCCGGTCACATTGCTGGACACCGCAGGATTGCGGGAAACTGAGGATCACGTCGAAAGCCTGGGAATTGAACTGGCTAGAAAGCGGGCGGATTCAGCTGATTTGCGTGTGTTTCTGACAGATGACCCGAAGGACCTGGGTGTTCAGATGATGAATGGCGATATACTGGTTTTGCCGAAATCTGATCTTCGAGATCCATCCGAAGGTGGAATATCCGGAAAAACAGGGCAGGGTATTGATCAACTCATTTCCCAGATTTCGGATGTGCTTAGTACCCGAACTACAAGTAGTGGTATTGCGACGCGGGAAAGGCACCGGGTTGCCTTGATCAAATCGCGGGAATCCCTGAGTTCTGCTATGGCGGTTCTGGAATCGGGTCCAGACTTGTATGATATCGCATCAGAAGAATTACGCACGGCGATCCGTGCCCTAGAAACCTTGGTTGGCAGAATCGGTGTTGAAGACCTTTTGGATGAGATCTTCTCGAGTTTCTGCCTGGGTAAGTAAGGAGTGTTTCACGTGAAACATTCAGATTTCGACGTGATTGTAATTGGCGCAGGCCATGCGGGTACAGAAGCAGCTCATGCAGCAGCGCGTATGGGTGTCAAGACAGCACTGGTCACATTGTCCGCGTCAGATATAGGCGTCATGTCTTGTAACCCGGCAATTGGTGGGCTGGGTAAAGGCCATTTGGTCCGTGAAATTGATGCCCTGGATGGTGTCATGGGACGTGTTGCCGATCAGGCCGGCATTCAATTCCGCTTGCTTAATCGACGCAAAGGACCAGCCGTTCAAGGTCCCAGAACACAGGCAGATCGTGCGCTGTACCGCGCGGCCATGCAGAAAGAGACGGAAAAACAGACAGATCTTTTCGTCGTTACCGGGGAAGTTGTCGATTTCCTGATGGACGGGAACCAAGTTTCAGGTGTGAAACTGGCCGACGGTTCTGAAATCAAGAGTAGAACGGTTATCCTGACGTCCGGAACCTTCTTGCGCGGTGTCATTCATATTGGTGATGTATCTCGGCCCGGCGGTCGTATGGGTGATCGCCCGTCAGTCAAATTGGCAGAACGGCTCGACAGTTTCGAGCTACCCCTGGGGCGTTTGAAAACAGGAACACCGCCGAGGCTGGATGGCCGGACGATTGATTGGAGTGATCTGGAACAACAAGACGGGGATGATGACCCAACCTTGTTTTCATTCCTGTCAACAAAGGTGATTGCACCTCAGATTTCTTGCGGAATCACGCATACAAACGCACGGACGCACGAAATCATTGAAAAAAACTTGTCTCGATCAGCGATGTATGGCGGACATATTGATGGGGTGGGCCCCAGGTATTGCCCATCCATCGAGGATAAGATCGTACGCTTTGCAGATAAGGAATCACATCAGATTTTCCTGGAACCCGAAGGCGTCGATGATCACACAATCTATCCAAACGGGATTTCGACCTCTCTACCGCAGGATGTACAGCTTGAGTATGTGCGGTCAATCAAAGGTCTTGAAGCAGCAGAGATCCTGCAACCTGGTTATGCGATCGAGTATGACTATGTGGATCCGCGTGTTTTGACATCGACTCTCGCGCTACCAGATGTCGAAGGACTATATCTAGCAGGGCAAATAAACGGAACCACAGGATATGAGGAGGCAGCTGCGCAAGGCTTGGTTGCGGGGTTGAATGCTGCGCTAAAGGTGCTTGACCGGGAACCGCTGCATTTTACACGTGCTGACAGTTATATCGGCGTGATGATCGACGACCTGACAACACGCGGTGTTGTGGAACCTTATCGGATGTTCACGTCACGCGCAGAATTCCGTTTATCACTACGTGCGGATAATGCAGACCAGCGCCTTACGCCAATTGGGTTGGATATCGGCTGTGTTGGCGGTAAGCGGAGCGGCATATTTTCAAATAAGATGGAGAGGTTGTCCGCCGCAAAATCCCAGCTGACAGAAAAAACCTTTACTCCAAAAGAAGTTCGAGCGGCTGGTATCAATGTCAATCAAGATGGAAACCGCAGGGACGGGATGGCTATTCTGGCGTTCCCGGATGTTCACTTTGGTGATCTTGTTCCCCTGATGCCCGAGATTGAGAGTGTTGAGGAGGAAATCCGTCTACAAGTAGAGCGGGACGCTTTGTACACAAACTACATTGCCCGGCAACAAAAAGATGTTGAGGCGATGAAACGCGATGAATCATATGAGATTCCACGGGGTTTCGACTATTTTGCGATGGAAGGGCTATCTTCTGAAATGAAGCAAAAGCTTTCAAATGCAAAGCCAGAGAACATTGCGCAGGCGGGGCGCGTTGAAGGGGTTACTCCTGCGGCGCTGACGCTGTTGTTGGCTAAGCTTCGCCGCGATCAGAAGGTCCGCAAGGTATGAATGGGACCACTATTGATGATTTGGATGTTTCACGTGAAACATTTGAGCGTCTCACAGCCTATGTGGAGCTTGTTAAGCGGTGGAACCCGAAAATCAATCTTGTTTCACGGAAAAGCTTGGATGACATCTGGGTTCGACACATAAAGGATTCCGTACAAGTCTATAGATGCGCAGGGCCATTCGAAAACTGGGTAGATTTAGGTAGCGGAGGCGGGTTCCCCGGGATGGTATGTGCCATAATGGCCATTGAAGACGCACCAGATGCCCAGTTCATGTTCATAGAAAGCGACCAACGAAAGTCTGCCTTTCTGCGCAATGTAGCACGTGAATGCGGCGCGAAATGCACCGTTATTTCCAAGCGAATCGAAGTGGTTGAACCGTTGAGCGCAGATATCCTTTCTGCGCGGGCCCTCGCCGATCTTCCTACGCTATTGTCCTTTTGCAACAGACATTTGAGCAAAAAGGGGCTGGCGCTGTTGCCGAAAGGCGAAAGGTGGAAAAAAGAGCTGGAAGAGGCGCAGGAAGAATGGAATTTCGACGTTGACCCGATTACAAGTTTAACTGAGCCTCAGGCCGTTATCCTTAAAATCAAAGGAGTATCACGTGGTTGATTTGTCTCGTCCCTCAGGGCCCCGGATTATTGCGGTAGCCAATCAGAAGGGCGGGGTTGGGAAAACCACAACAGCGATCAACCTTGCGGCCGGTCTGGCCGAGGCTGGATGCAAAGTGCTGGTTGTTGATCTTGATCCTCAGGGGAACGCATCCACCGGATTGGGGGTCGAAGATCGGGATTGGACGACGTATGATCTGATATTGGATGATGCCCCTTTGGAGGCGGTTGTTCAGGAAACCGAAATCGAGGGGTTGTTTGTTGTCCCGGCGACGGTTGATCTAAGCTCGGCAGATATTGAGCTGATATCCAATGAAAAACGCAGCTATCTGTTGCATGACGCGCTGCGTCAAACCGCAATCGACAAGTTTGACCTAGATTTTGTGCTAATCGACTGCCCGCCTTCGCTAAATCTTCTGACTGTCAACGCTATGGTCGCTGCACATTCTGTCCTGGTGCCGTTGCAGAGTGAGTTCTTTGCATTGGAAGGATTGTCACAACTAATGCTGACCATCCGAGAGGTGCGCCAGACCGCGAATCCGGACCTTAGAATCGAAGGTGTTGTGTTGACTATGTATGACAACCGCAACAACTTGTCCCGCCAGGTCGAAAAAGACGCGCGTGACAATCTGGGTGAGATGGTATTTAAAACCAAGATACCCAGAAATGTGCGGGTCAGCGAGGCTCCGTCTTACGCGTTGCCTGTGTTGCAATACGACTCGGGATCGCTGGGGGCGATGGCTTATCGGCATTTGGCCCGCGAAGTCATGCACAAGAATAAGAAAGTCGCCGCCTAAGCGACAGTGAGGAGGGCACCGTGGCCGCCAAAAAAACAAAACCCAGAGGTTTGGGCCGGGGACTTTCCGCTTTGATGGCGGATGTGACGCAGGATACCGGGGGGCTTATGCCCTCAGACCCGCGCCGTCCGGATATGAAAGTCCCGATTGAAAAACTGCGAGCGAACCCGAACCAGCCACGCAGAACCTTTCAGCAAGAGCGATTGGATGAACTTGCGGCCTCGGTCAAAGAAAAGGGCATCATTCAGCCGCTGATCGTGCGTGAGGTTCGTGGCGGCGACTATGAAATCGTGGCAGGCGAACGCCGCTGGCGTGCGGCTCAGATGGCGCAGCTGCATGATATCCCGGTTATCGTGCGGGATTTTGACGACACCGAAGTTCTGGAAGTCGCCATTATCGAGAATATTCAACGCGCAGACCTGAACGCTGTTGAAGAGGCCGCGGGTTACAAGCAGTTGATGGACCGTTTTGGCCATACACAGGAAAAACTGGCCGAAGCATTGGGTAAAAGCCGCAGCCATATTGCGAACCTTTTACGTTTGCTGTCGTTGCCTATGGACGTTCAGAAGCTTGTTGTTGAAGGAAAACTGTCTGCCGGTCATGCCCGGGCGCTGATCACAGCTGAAGACCCCTCTGAGCTGGCGAAGATCGTCGTCAAGGATGGGCTAAGCGTGCGTGCGACCGAAGCGCTGGTGAAAAAACAACAGCAGGGGGATGCTCCTCAGGCGGCGCCGCGGTCCAGAAACCTGAATGCTGGCAAGGATGCGGATACACGCGCGTTGGAGAAGGATCTTTCGGCCATTCTGGCGATGAAAGTGGCCATCAACCACAAAGCGGGATCGGAAGCGGGGCAGGTCGTGCTGACCTACGAAAACCTCGATCAATTGGACGATCTGTGCGCCAAGCTCAGCCGTTAGGGCGGGTCCAGATAAAAATCATAACGCCGCTGAGGACGACTGCCTGAATGATCAGGACGTGGCTTGGAAGTGCAAGAATCACAGACAATCCAAAAACGGCGGCAACCGATAGGGTGGCCGCCTTTTTTGCGGCCGGACGAATGGCGCCCGAGCGTTGCCAATCCAAGATCATCGGCCCGAAGGTTCCATGACTGACCAGCCAAGTGTGCAGTCGGGAGGAAGATCGGGCAAAAAAGAACGCGGCCAGCAACAGAAACGGGACTGTTGGAAGTAGGGGCAATACAATGCCGACAACAGCAAGCCCGACGCAGATCAATCCCATTGCGGCCCAGAGGTACTGCATCGTTTATCCCAATAACTCTCGGATGACCGCATTCAGGACTGCGCGACCATCTTTAGTGGCGATCAATCGGCCGTTTGACCGGTGTATCATACCCAGCTCTTCTAGGTCTCTCAGTTTGTTTTCTGGCAGTGTGAGATCGGAAAGCGCATTGAAGCGTTCAACATCTAGTCCTTCGGCAATTCTCATGCC
Source organism: Ruegeria sp. CDSC054 (assembly GCF_059610645.1). Classification (NCBI taxonomy): domain Bacteria; kingdom Pseudomonadati; phylum Pseudomonadota; class Alphaproteobacteria; order Rhodobacterales; family Roseobacteraceae; genus Ruegeria; species Ruegeria sp. CDSC054. Next base: position 45,742 of record NZ_JBXWOA010000004.1, read on the forward strand.
CATCATAAGGTATTCACTTGCCTGATCTTGCGTAGATAGCAATGATCTTTCTTTCTCGCCGTTTCCTTTTTCAACAGCACTGAGCCAGGCGTTGGGTGACAGATAGGTCTCTGTCGCTATCTTCTGGCCGTCCAGCGTAATACGCCCGTGCGCGCCGGGGCCGACACCGACGTAATCTCCGTAACGCCAATAGATCAAGTTGTGCCGGGATTCTGCCCCCGGACGGGCATGGTTGGAAACCTCATAGGCGGGCAGCCCGTGGGCTTCGCATATCTCTTGCGTGGCAAGATACATATCGGCGGCGTGGTCGTCCTCGGGCAGTCCACGCAGCTTGCCGACTGCATAGCGGTCCCCAAAGGCGGTGCCTTCCTCGATCGTCAGTTGATAGAGCGACAGGTGGTCGATAGCCATCGACAGTGCCTCAGTCAGCTCCGCTTGCCAGGAATCCGGGGTTTGATGTTGACGCGCATAAATCATGTCAAAGCTGACCCGGTCGAAACAGTTGCGGGCGATATCAAATGCTGCGCGGGCTTCGGCGGCCGTGTGGATGCGGCCCAGTCGACGCAGGTCTTCGTCATTCAGGGCCTGAACGCCCATGGAAACTCGGTTCACGCCTGCATCGCGATAGGCGGCAAACCGGCCTGCCTCGACCGATCCGGGGTTGGCCTCAAGCGTGACTTCCATGTCATTTGCAGGGCGCCAAAGCTTGCGCGCCTCGTCGATAATGGCCGCCACCGTTTCTGGTGCCATAAGGGACGGCGTGCCGCCGCCAAAGAAGATTGTGTTCAAAACCCGGTCAGGGGTTTCAGATGCCGAGCGGTGCAGTTCAGCTAAATAAGATATAAGCCATTGTTTTTGTTCAATATTTCTCGAAACATGGCTGTTAAAATCGCAATAGGGGCACTTAGCCTCACAAAAAGGCCAGTGCACATAGAGGCCGAAGCCTCCATGCCGCCAGTCATCCACCGAAACAGCCTTGAACAAAGGCGTTTACGGCGCGTCCGCGATGGCTGATTTTGTGTTTTTCCTCCGGAACCATTTCTGCACAGGTCACATCGTGCCCGTCCGGTTGGAACATCGGGTCATAGCCGAAGCCGTTTTCGCCACGGATGGGCCAGACAAGCTGACCGGGCATGACACCCTCAAACACTTCGTCGTGACCATCAGGCCAGGCCAGAACCAGCGTGCAGCGAAATTGTGCTGTGCGTGGATGAGGCGCCTGTGCGGCCTCAAGTTCATCATGTGCGCGGGTCATCGCCATCAGGAAATCGCGGCCATTGCCGGTTTCTGCCCAATCGGCGGTGTAGACACCGGGCGCGCCGTCCAGCGCGTCAATGGTGATCCCGGAATCGTCCGACAGGGCAGGCAGGCCGGTAGCTTGTGCCGCCGCATGGGCCTTGATCCGGGCGTTACCGACGAACGTTTCTTCGGTCTCTTCCGGTTCCGGCAGGTTCATCTCTGCCGCGCCAACAACCTTCACGCCGAAGGCCTCAAGCAGATGGGTCATCTCCTCAAGCTTGCCTTTGTTGTGCGTGGCCACCAGCAGCCTGTCGCCGTCGAACTTGCGGGTCATGCGGTGGCTGCCTTTTGCGCTGCGGCCAGTTCACCGACGCCTTTTTCGGCCAGATCCATCAGTTGATCCATCTGGGCGCGGCTAAAGACTGAGCCTTCGGCGCTCATCTGCACTTCGATCAGCTTGCCTGATCCGGTCATGATAAAGTTTCCGTCGACGCCAGCTTCGCTGTCTTCGGGGTAATCCAAATCCAGCACCGGCTGACCGGCATAGATGCCACAAGAGACCGCTGCTACCGGATCGACCAGCGGGTCAGAAATCACGTCGCCAGCCTTCATCAGTTTGTTCACCGCCAGATGCAGCGCGACCCAACCACCGGTGATCGAGGCGCAACGGGTGCCGCCATCGGCCTGAATTACATCGCAATCCACCGTGATCTGACGTTCGCCCAGTGCAACCCGATCCACACCGGCGCGCAGGGCGCGACCGATCAGCCGCTGGATTTCCACGGTGCGACCACCTTGCTTGCCCGAGGCCGCCTCGCGCCGCATGCGGGTGTTGGTTGCACGGGGCAGCATGCCGTATTCGGCAGTGACCCAACCCAGGCCCGAGCCTTTGATGAACGGTGGCACGCGATCCTCGATCGTGGCGGTGCACAGAACATGGGTGTCGCCCATTTTGATCAGGCAGGAACCTTCGGCATGTTTGGTAAAGCCCGTCTCGATTGAAACGGCGCGCATTTCGTTTAAATCACGTCCTGAGGGTCGCATGGAAAATCCTTTGTTTGCTGGGTTGGGGATAACGTCCCCGTGCCTTAGGATGCAACCCCGATTGACCTTTCAGATGTCTGCGATTTAATGCCGATCCAGCAGAGGATTGCCGATGAGCAAAGCAAGTAGAGTTCTGGACGAAATGAATGACCGGTCACGCGAGGTGTTCCGGTTGATCGTCGAGAGCTATCTGGACAGTGGCGAACCGGTTGGAAGTCGCACGCTGACGCGCACGTTGTCGGAAAAGGTCAGCGCGGCGACCGTGCGAAACGTCATGCAGGATCTGGAGTTTCTGGGTCTGCTCGACAGCCCTCATGTCAGTGCGGGGCGGATTCCAACGCAGCAGGGGTTGCGGATGTTTGTCGATGGGTTGCTGGAAGTGGGTGATCTTGGTGTAGACGATCGGCAGAAGTTGGATGAGACATTAGGCTCTAACGCGGGTGATGTGGGCGGGATGCTGGACCGAGTTGGTTCGGCCTTGTCACACGTGACACATGGCGCATCGCTGGTTCTGACCCCAAAGCAAGAGTCTGAGATCAAGCATATTGAGTTCGTCTCGCTGGCCCATGACCGCGCTTTGGTGGTTCTGGTCTTTGCGGATGGGCATGTGGAAAACCGTCTATTTACGCCTCCGCCGGGCCAGACACCCAGTTCGATGCGAGAGGCGGCGAACTTTCTGAATTCCCTGATCGAAGGACGAACGCTCAGCGAAGTACTGCGTCAGATGCAGACCCAGATTACCGCGCGCAGGCAGGAAATTGATATTTTAGCGCGCGAGATGGTCGAAAGCGGCATGGCCGCTTGGGATGGGGATGGGACCGACTCGGCCCGTTTGATCGTGCGCGGGCGGGCGAATCTGCTGGGGGAGCCAGGCGAAGCCGAGGAATTGGACCGAATCCGAACGTTGTTTGACGACCTGGAGCGAAAGCAAGACATTGCTGAATTCCTCGAATTGACCGAAGAAGGCGAGGGTGTGCGCATTTTTATCGGCTCTGAGAACAAACTTTTCTCACTTTCGGGTTCCTCTTTGGTGGTGTCTCCATATATGAACGCTGATCGAAAGATAATTGGTGCGGTTGGGGTCATCGGACCCACTCGTCTGAACTATGGACGGATTGTACCGATCGTGGACTATACGGCGCAACTGGTCGGCAAACTGATTTCCGACCGGAGCTAGAGGGTAAGAGATGGCAGAGCCCAAGAACGAAGAATTTCTGGACGATATCGCAACCGCTGAGGCGGAAGAACTGGCCGAGGAATTTGCCGAAATCAGTGAAGAAGCGCTGGAAATTGATGCGCTGCGTGCTGAGCGAGACGATTTCAAGGACAAGTTCATGCGCGCGCTGGCGGATGCAGAAAACGCGCGCAAGCGTGGCGACAGAGCGCGCCGCGATGCCGAACAATATGGCGGATCGAAGCTGGCCCGTGACATGCTGCCGGTTTACGACAACATGAAACGTGCGCTTGAAGCCGCGACCGATGAGCAGAAAGAAGTGGCGGGACCCCTTCTGGAAGGCGTCGAACTGACCATGCGCGCGCTGAAAGACGTGTTCCAGAAGCATGGGATCGAAGTGATCACGCCCGAAGTTGGCGACCGGTTTGATCCCAACGTGCATGAAGCGATGTTTGAGGCTCCGGTGCCGGGCACCCGCGCCGGTGACATCATTCAGGTTTCAGCCGAAGGCTTCATGCTGCATGACCGCTTGCTGCGCCCTGCGCAGGTTGGGGTGTCTTCAACCCCTGCAAGCTGAGCGATTTCAGTTCATACGAATAACGAGGCGGTCAGGTTCTGGCCGCCTCTTTTAGTTTGTAGAGCAGGTCTAGGGCTTCACGCGGGGTCAGTTCGTCCGGCAGGATGTCGTCAAGCATGTCGGTGATGGGTGACGCTTTGGGTGCCGGAGGCGGTGGAGGTGGTGCGGCGGAAAACAAAGGCAGGTCGTCAATCAATGTCTTTTGCTTGCCGCCTTCGCGTTCGGTTTTTTCCAACTGATCCAGAACTATACGGGCCCGTTCGACCACTGATGTGGGTAGCCCGGCTAATTGAGCGACCTGAACACCATAGGACCTGTCGGCCGCGCCCTTGTGAACTTCGTGCAGGAAGATCACTTCGCCCCCCCATTCTTTGACGGCAACGGTGGCGTTTTCTACGCCTTCCAGTTTGCCGGCAAGTGCGGTGAGTTCATGGTAATGGGTTGCGAACAGGGCCCGGCATTTGTTGGAGGCGTGCAGATGTTCCAGCGTGGCCCAGGCGATGGACAGGCCATCATAGGTGGCCGTGCCGCGACCTATTTCATCAAGAATAACGAGAGCGCGGTCATCAGCCTGATTGAGGATGGCGGCGGTTTCGACCATTTCGACCATAAAGGTCGAGCGTCCGCGGGCCAAATCATCCGACGCTCCGACGCGGCTGAACAGTTGGCTGACTAGCCCGACATGCGCCTGTTCCGCAGGCACGTAACTGCCCATCTGGGCAAGCAGGGCAATCAGGGCATTCTGGCGTAGGAAGGTCGATTTACCGGCCATGTTGGGACCTGTCAGCAGCCAGATCGCCGCGCCTTTATCAGCACTGAGATCGCAGTCATTGGCGATGAAGGCGTCGCCGTTTTGCTGGCGCAATGCCTGTTCGACCACCGGGTGTCTTCCGCCCTGAACATCGAACGCGCGTGAGGCATCAACTTGCGGGCGACACCAGTTTTCACCACGCGCCAGATCGGCCAGAGCAGTGGTCAGATCCAGTTCAGCCAAACCGCGCGCTGCTTGGTTGAGCCGTGCGGCCTTATCCAGAATTTCGCTAGAAAGCCTTGCATAGAGCCGTTTTTCTATCTCTAGCGCCAAGTTTCCGGCGTTTAGAATGCGGGTCTCGATCTCGGACAGCTCCACTGTCGTGAACCGGACTTGGTTGGCGGTTGTTTGGCGGTGGATATAGGTCTCAGAAAATGGAGGATTCAGCATTTTCTCGGCATGGGTAGCCGTTGTTTCGATGAAATAGCCCAGCACATTGTTATGCTTGATCTTCAGTGACGTGATGCCGGTGTGTTCCGCATATTTCTGCTGAAACCCGGCAATGACGGAACGACCTTCGTCGCGTAGGGTGCGGGCTTCGTCCAGTTCGGCATCATAACCCGGGGCGATGAACCCGCCGTCTCGGGCCAGCAATGGGGGTTCGGCCACAAGCGCTTCGTCAAGCAGGTTCAGTAGGTCGTCAAATCCGACCAGATTTTGAAGGGCAGTGGCCAGAAGAACCGGCAGGTCTTGACCCGCGCAGAGTTCAGCGATTGCGGCGGCCTGTGTCAGGCCGTTGCGAATGGCGGTCAGATCCCGCGGGCCACCCCGATCCAGTGACAGTCGGGACAGCGCCCGGTCCAGATCCGGGGTCTTGCGCAAAGCCTCACGCAGGTCTGATGTGATCAAGCTGTCTTCGGCCGCAAAAGTTACAGCATCCAGCCGCCCATGGATGACGTCCAGATTGCGGGATGGGCTGGAAAGCCGCTGGTCCAACAGTCGTGCACCACCCGGTGTGACGGTGCGATCCATCACAGACAGCAGCGAACCAGCGCGGCCACCGGACAGGGATCGGGTCAGTTCCAGATTGCGCCGTGTGGCAGCGTCGATCTGAACGACTCGGTCCTCGGATTCTTTCAGTGGGGTTTGCAGAAGCGGCAGTTTGCCTTTTTGCGTGATTTCCAGATAGTCGATCAACGCACCCATGGCCGAAATCTCAGCCCGGCCGAAACTGCCAAACGCGTCCAGTGCGCCCACATGAAACAGCCTGCAGATGCGCTTTTCCGCCGCAGTGCTGTCGAAGCTGGCCCGCCCGATTGGGGTCAGTGAGATACCCAGATCCATAACGGGTTCGTTCAGTTTGTCCTGCACACCATCGGCCACGATCAACTCGGATGGTGCCAACCGGGCCAGTTCGGGACTGAGGCGCACTGAGGTCAAAGGCATCACGTGAAACGCCCCAGTTGAGATATCGGCCCAAGCCAGCGCGGCCTCATCGCGAACCTCGGCATAGGCGGCCAGGAAGTTGTGGCGGCGAGCCTCAAGCAGGGCATCTTCGGTCAACGTGCCAGGCGTAACAAGGCGCACAACATCGCGCTTTACGACCGATTTAGAGCCTCTTTTCTTTGCTTCAGCCGGGCTTTCCATCTGTTCGCAGACAGCCACGCGAAACCCTTTCCGGATCAGCGTCAGCAGATACCCCTCGGCCGCATGGACGGGCACGCCGCACATCGGAATGTCGGTGTCGTTATGCTTTCCGCGCTTGGTTAAGGCGATGTCCAGCGCTTCGGCGGCGTTGACGGCGTCCTGAAAGAACATCTCGTAAAAGTCGCCCATGCGGTAAAACAGCAAGGCATCGGCATGCGCCTCTTTGATTTCGAGATATTGCGCCATCATCGGCGTGACTGTGGACAAGGCTGACCCCTTTTGGCGTATTCCGGTCGCGACCTTACAAATCCACCCATCTCGGCGAAAGGTGAAAAGTATTCTCGTTGAGGCGCGCGCCTGCCTGCGCTATGAGGCAAAAGTCCCGCAGATGTAAAGAAACGACCCATCACATGCCCAAAGCGAAGATCACCAAAGAAGAGGCGCTGGCCTTTCACCTCGACCCGACACCCGGCAAGTGGGAGGTTCAGGCCACCGTACCCATGACGACGCAACGCGATCTGTCGCTGGCCTACAGCCCTGGTGTGGCGGTTCCATGTGAAGCCATCGCGGAAAATCCGGAAACCGCCTATGATTACACCAACAAAGGCAATCTGGTTGCGGTGATCTCAAACGGTACTGCCGTTCTGGGCCTTGGTAATCTTGGCGCGCTGGGTTCGAAGCCGGTGATGGAGGGGAAATCAGTCCTGTTCAAACGGTTCGCTGATGTGAACTCGATCGATATCGAACTGGATACCGAAGACCCGGACGAATTCTGCCGCGCTGTGCGTCTGATGGGACCGACCTTTGGCGGTATCAACCTGGAAGACATCAAGGCGCCCGAGTGTTTCATCATCGAACAGCGCCTGAAGGAAGAGATGGACATCCCCGTCTTCCACGACGACCAACACGGCACGGCGGTGATCTGTGCGGCGGGTCTGCTGAATGCGCTGCGTATCTCGGGCAAAAAGATCGAAGACGTGAAAATCGTGCTGAACGGCGCGGGTGCGGCGGGTATCGCCTGTATCGAGCTGCTCAAGTCGATGGGCGCAAAACACGAGAACTGCATCGTCTGCGACACCAAGGGCGTGATCTACCAAGGCCGAACCGAAGGCATGAACCAGTGGAAATCGGCCCACGCGATCACCACCGAGTTGCGCACATTGGAAGAGGCGATGAAGGGCGCGGACGTATTCCTTGGTGTGTCGGTCAAAGGGGCAGTGACCCAGGATATGGTTGCCAGCATGGCAGACAATCCGGTGATTTTCGCCATGGCGAACCCGGACCCGGAGATTACGCCAGAAGAGGCGCATGAGGTTCGTGTTGATGCCATCGTCGCCACCGGGCGCAGCGATTATCCGAACCAGGTGAACAACGTTCTGGGCTTCCCTTACCTGTTCCGCGGCGCGCTGGACATTCACGCCCGCGCTATCAATGACGAGATGAAGATCGCCTGTGCCCATGCGCTGGCCAATCTGGCGCGCGAGGATGTGCCGGATGAGGTTGCCATGGCCTATGGCAAATCTCTGACCTTTGGCCGGGATTACATTATCCCGACGCCGTTTGACCCACGCCTGATCCACCGTATTCCGCCTGCCGTTGCCAGGGCGGGGATGGACACCGGAGCAGCCCGCCGCCCGATCATTGACATGGACGCCTATGAGCTGAGCCTGAAATCCCGCATGGACCCGACCGCCAGCATCCTGCGCGGCCTGAACGCCCGTGCACGTCAGGCGCAAAGCCGGATGATCTTTGCCGAAGGCGACGATCCACGCGTCTTGCGCGCGGCGGTGATGTATCAGCGATCGGGTTTTGGCAAGGCGCTTGTTGTTGGTCGCCCTGACGATGTGAAGGAAAAGCTGGAAGCCGCCGGTCTGGAGGACGCGGTGCGCGAGTTGGAGGTGATTAACGCCTCCACAACCACGCATCTCGAAGCCTATAAGGATTTCCTTTACAAGCGTCTGCAGCGCAGTGGTTTTGATCGCAAAGATATCCATCGTCTGGCCGCGCGGGATCGCCATGTGTTCTCTTGCCTGATGTTGGCGCATGGCCACGCCGATGGCATGGTCACCGGCGCAACGCGGAAATCGGCACATGTGCTGGAACGCATCAATCATGTGTTTGACGCTGATGCCGAACATGGGGCCGTTGGTGTAACGGCGCTGTTGCACAAGGGTAAGATCGTTCTGATTGGTGACACGCTGGTCCATGAATGGCCGGATGAGCATGATCTGGCCAATATCGCCGAACGCTCGGCCTCGGTCGCGCGGCATTTGGGGCTGGACCCACGCGTTGCCTTTGTCAGCTTTTCCACCTTCGGCTATCCGGTATCTGAACGGGCTGAGAAAATGCACGTTGCGCCTGAGATTCTGGATAAGCGCGGCGTCGATTTCGAATATGATGGCGAGATGACTGTGGATGTGGCGCTGAACGTGGAACAGCAAGAGGCTTATCCCTTCTCGCGTCTGACGGGCCCGGCGAATATCCTGATTGTACCCGCACGGCATTCGGCCTCGATCTCGACCAAGCTGATGCAAGAGATGGGTGGCGCGAACGTCATTGGCCCTATCCTGACCGGTGTCGATAAGCCGATTCAGATCTGTTCGACTGGCTCGACAGCAAATGACATTCTGAACATGGCCATTCTGGCCTCTTGCGATATTGGATAAACCGTGACGATCTGGAACCTAGGCTCGATCAATGCGGACATGGTCTATGCCCTGCCGCATCTTCCCACTGCCGGTGAAACGCTGGCCGCTTCGAACTTGGAGCGGTTTCTGGGTGGCAAAGGGGCCAACATGTCCGTTGCAGCGGCGCGTGCCGGATCGCGTGTGGCGCATATCGGTGGCATTGGGCCGGACGGGCGCTGGGCCCTGGATCGCATGACCGAATATGGCGTCGACACCCGGTTCATTGCCGAGGTCGACGTGCCTACAGGTCACGCGATCATTGCGGTGGACAAGCAGGGTGAGAACCAGATCATTCTGTATCCCGGCGCAAACCACGCCATCGAGCAGGATCAGCTGGGACAGGCCTTATCGCAGGCTGTTCCCGGTGATCTGCTGGTTATGCAGAACGAGACCAACGCCCAGGTCGAGGCCGCCCGCATGGGCCGTGATCTTGGACTGACCGTCTGCTATGCCGCCGCGCCGTTTCAGGCTGATGCCGTGCAGGCGGTGCTGCCTTATCTGGACTTCCTGATCCTGAATGAGGTCGAAGCAGAACAGCTGCGCGAAAGTACGGGTCAATCCGTCGCTGAATTGCCTGTTAAGCATGTACTGGTCACGTTGGGGTCTAAAGGCGCGCGCTACCTACCCAAGGATGGTGAGGCACTTGAGATTTCGGCACACAAGGTGAAAGCCGTGGACACGACCGGCGCGGGGGATACCTTCACCGGTTACGTTCTGGCCGGAATGGACCGCGGGTTGCCGATGCCGCAGGCGATTGCACAAGCAAATCGTGCCGCGGCCCTGATGGTCACGCGGCACGGCACGGCGGATGTTATTCCCGACCTCAAAGAGGTGCTGGAGGCCCGGTTCGGTTAGGACCCGGCGAAAGGTGCATTGCTACCCCAGAGCTGTTTGACGCGCGCATCCCGACCGCAGGCTTTGCGGTAGGCTTTGTATGCGTTTTTCTGGCGTTTCGGACCAAAGCGGGTGAGCACCAGCTTGTCGCCCTTATAGTAATCCTGATGGTAAGCTTCGGCCGGGTAAAAGGTGCCCGCGTTCAAGATGGGGGTAACTACGGTTTGACCCAGCGCCTGCTGCGCATTGGCTTTGGCTTTCTGCGCCAACGCCTTTTCGCCTGTGTTAGAGACAAAAACAGCAGTGCGATAGCTGTTGCCGCGATCACAGAATTGGCCACCCGCATCGGTTGGATCAACGGAACGGAAGAACATGCTCAGCAGCGTTTCACGGGAAACCCGCGAAGAGTCGAAGGTGATCTGAACAGCCTCGTAATGTCCGGTGCCACCTTTCGTCACTTGGTCATAAGTCGGATTGGCTGTCTTACCGCCGGTAAAGCCGGATACGGCGCCAATCACGCCGGGAACCGATTCAAAATCGGATTCAACGCACCAGAAACACCCTCCGGCGACGGTCAGGGTTTCGGTGCCGGCAGCTGGTGCGGGCAGGGCGCGCAGCATCGCGGCCAGTGTGATCAGAACAAACAGAAGCGACGGTTTAACGAAACAGAGGTATGCGGTCCGGGTCATGGCAGATCTCCTTCTGAGATCAGGCTGCCCCGACTTTTCTGCCGTTGCAATCCGCTGACATGGTTTGTCACGCGCTGGTGAGACGAGTTTATCGGCGCTTACCCCAGCAGTTGCCCCAGCTTCATCGCCACACCCATATTGCCCGAGATCTTGAGCTTGCCCAATGCCACGCCGGTCATTGGGTTCAGCTTGCCGGTCAGCAGCTTGGTCAGGTTTTCCTGTGAAATTCGGATCGTGCAGTCTGCATCCTGATCTTGCGTCGTCGCTTGATTGTCGATCAGCACGATCACCCCGTCATCACCGCAATCGAACTTGAGAGAGCCGTCAAATGTCTTGCCGTTCAGACCTTTCTGGATCCCGTCGGCGATGTCCTGAAGCATGGTATGTCCTTTCCCCGTTGACCTTTGCGTAAAGACAAACAGGCAAAGCAGGCAAGGGTGACGCTACTGGAACTAACAGGCCAACGAAGACAAAGAAAAACCCGGCATCCTTTCGGGCACCGGGTTCGTCGTTGCAGCGATGGCAAGAATTACTTGGACAGACGCTTCTCGCGCGAGGCCAGCAGTTTCAGACGCAACGCGTTCAACTGGATGAAGCCAGCCGCGTCTTTCTGATCATACGCGCCAGCATCGTCTTCAAAGGTTACATGCTCTTCAGAATAGAGCGAATGATCCGACCAGCGGCCAACCGTCGAGGCCAAACCTTTGTAAAGTTTCACGCGGACGGTGCCGGTGACGTGTTCCTGCGACTTGTCGATTGCAGCCTGCAACATCTCACGCTCAGGCGAGTACCAGAAGCCATTATAGATCAGCTCCGCATATTGCGGCATCAACTGGTCCTTCAGGTGCATTGCGCCACGGTCCATGGTGATGGATTCGATACCACGATGTGCTTCCAGCAGGACGGTGCCGCCGGGCGTTTCGTAGATGCCACGCGACTTCATGCCCACAAACCGGCCTTCGACCAGGTCAAGACGCCCAATACCGTGCTTGCCGCCGTATTCGTTCAGCTTGGTCAGGATGGTCGCGGGGCTCATAGCCTCGCCATTTATGCTGACCGCGTCGCCTTTTTCAAAGCCGATCTCGATGAATTCCGGCTCGTTTGGCGCATCCTCGGGGTGGACGGTGCGCTGATAGACGTAATCGGGCGCCATATCGGCGGGGTCTTCCAGAACCTTACCCTCGGACGAAGTGTGCAGTAGGTTGGCATCGACCGAGAAGGGCGCCTCGCCACGTTTGTCCTTGGCAATCGGGATCTGGTTCGCTTCGGCGAATTCCAACAGCTTGGTCCGGCTGGTCAGGTCCCACTCACGCCAAGGCGCGATCACCTTGATGTCGGGGTTCAGCGCATAGGCCGCCAGTTCAAAGCGCACCTGATCGTTGCCCTTGCCTGTCGCGCCGTGGGCGACGGCATCGGCACCGGTTGCCTCGGCAATCTCAACCAGACGTTTCGAGATTAGCGGACGCGCGATTGAGGTGCCCAGCAGGTAAAGGCCTTCGTATTGCGCATTGGCGCGGAACATCGGGAAGACAAAGTCGCGGACAAACTCTTCGCGAATGTCTTCGATATAGATGTTTTCGGGTTTGATCCCCAGCAGCTCGGCCTTTTGGCGGGCGGGTTCCAGTTCCTCACCTTGACCCAGATCGGCGGTGAAGGTCACAACCTCACAGCCATACTCGGTCTGCAGCCATTTCAGAATGATCGAGGTATCAAGGCCACCGGAATAGGCCAGAACAACTTTCTTGGGCGCGGACATCTGACTTCCCTTTATGCGTAGAACGACTGGCCCCTAGCGGGTTTTGGACGCGGGGGCAAGCTGTGTGGATTGACGCAGGCCCGGAATTGGGGTGAAACGGTCGGATAGAGAACAAGGATTGGTTGAGAGGGCGGTTTTCGTGCTGGGACTAGAGATTTTGGTGCATTCGGTGAAAATGGTTCTAAGGAACCTTAAACAAGCGCTGCAGATTTCAGTTGTGCCTGCGCTCATCGGTGGGCTTCTGGTCATCGGATTGTTTTTTCTGTTCGGCATCCCTTTTGAAGAATTCGACAGTGAAACGAACGGCTTCCCTGAAGGCGTAACAGCGGCTTCCTTCGCGGGGTTTCTGTTGTGTTTAGTGGTGGTTATCTTTGGGGCTATGCTCTGGATTGTCGTGTCGTGGCACCGGTTTGTTCTGCTTGAAGAATACCCGACCGGGTTGGTTCCACCTTTCCGGTTCGACCGAGTTCTCGCCTATTTCGGGCGTCTTCTCATGCTTTGCCTCATAGCTTTTGTAATCATGATACCGGCGGTGCTGGTCATGGGTATGATGGCGCAAGCTTCAGCAGCGTTGGGAATTTTGGTCTGGGTGGCTTTGGTAATCTTTCTCACCATCGGGTTTTATCGGGCATCCCCTATTTTGCCCGGCGCAGCCATCGGAAAACCACTAAAACTTTCTGAGGCTTGGCAGGCAACTTCGGGCGCCAGCGGTGCAATTGCGCTTTTGGTCGTTTTGTCCATACTCCTCCAGTTGTTGCTTCAACTGCTGGCGTCGCTGTTGCTCTTTGTCCCGGTAGTCGGCGTCCTGATCGTGTTGTTTGCCAGCATGCTGGTTGTCCCATTGATCAATGTCAGCATCCTGACCACGATCTACGGCGTCTTTATCGAAAGACGCCAGCTCTCGTGAGCCGTACACATATGTATTCCTTGCCCTTTTGGTCGGGATAGGCCACTGAACGGGTCATGAGTGATTTCGTGACCCGCGCCCGCGCTGCCGAACAGGCGATGCGCTCTGTGTTTCCGGCAACGCCGTTGCAGCGGAACGCCCATCTGTCAGACCGCTACGGGGCCGATATCTGGCTAAAGCGCGAGGATCTCAGTCCGGTACGATCGTACAAAATTCGCGGTGCGTTCAATGCCATGCGCAAGCAGCAGGGGCAGGACCTGTTCGTCTGCGCCAGCGCAGGTAATCACGCCCAGGGCGTGGCCTTCATGTGTAAGCATCTGGGCGTGAAGGGCGTTATCTTCATGCCGGTGACGACGCCTCAGCAGAAAATCCAGAAAACACGGATTTTTGGCGGCGACAATATCGAGATCCACCTGACCGGAGACTATTTTGACGATACTCTGTCTGCGGCGCAGGACTGGTGTGCCCAGCAAGGTGGATATTTCCTGTCGCCGTTCGACGATGAAGATGTGATCGAAGGGCAGGCTTCACTGGCGGTCGAGATCGAGGAACAGCTGGGCCGCGTGCCCGACCACGTTGTTTTACCGGTCGGCGGGGGCGGCATGTCGTCCGGCGTCGCCACGTGGTTCGGGGATCGCACCCATTGTCTATTCGTGGAGCCGGCGGGTGGGGCTTGTCTGCGCGCGGCTTTGGCGGCGGGGCATCCGGTGGCTTTGGACCATGTGGATACGTTTGTCGACGGTGCGGCCGTGGGTCGGATTGGGGAAAAGCCATTTGAGCTGTTGAAATCCCGCCATCTGTCCGACGTTTTGGTTCTGTCCGAAGATCGCATCTGTTCCACCATGATCGAAATGCTGAACGTCGAGGGCATCGTACTGGAACCTGCGGGTGCTCTGGCGGTCGAAGCCGTCGGCGACGTGCAAAGTTTCATTCGTGGTAAGACCGTGGTGTGCGTCACCTCGGGCGGCAATTTCGATTTCGAGCGCTTGCCCGAGGTTAAGGAACGGGCGCAGAGGTATTCGGGTGTCAAAAAATACTTCATCCTCCGCCTGCCACAACGTCCAGGCGCGTTGAAGGAATTCCTGGGCATTCTAGGTCCAGAGGACGATATTGCCCGCTTTGAGTACATGAAAAAATCGGCCCGCAATTTCGGGTCTGTCCTGATCGGGATCGAAACGCGAAAGCCTGAGAATTTTGTGCGCCTGTTCGCGCATCTTGATGATGCGGGCTTTACCTATACCGACATTACCGAAGACGAAACGCTGGCGCAGTTCGTGATCTGACGGGCGCAAACGCCACGGCGGCTGGATCACGGGCCGGCTTGTGGTGTCGTCGTTCGCTTGGCAGCGTGGGTGCAGGTCAACAGAATGGGAACGCTTCTGTCCAAATTCCCTCTAGAGACAACTCCGGTTGCCGGATAGTGTACAGCCACCAACACCCTCAGATAGCTTGATCAAAATGACATACGTACAAGATGCCGAACACAACATTTGGGTTCGCAACGATTCCGCAGACATCCTCTATTCGGATGGTGTCGCGAAGGAGGATAGACTCTTTAATGGTGTATCAAGCTGTAAGGACCGATCCGTAAATTCATCCGAGATCGACGCATTGATCACGGATTGGGCTTCGGAATACCATTTCTCGGCCAAGCGCCACTTTGTTCTCAAAGGCTTGGACTTCAAGAAAAACCAGTCGGTACTGGAACTAGGTTGCGGTTGCGGTGCCATTTCCAGGTATCTGGCAGAGCAGGGCGTGGATCTAACATCCGTCGAAGGAACGGTCTCGCGTGCACGAACCGCATCAAAACGTTGCGAAGACCTGCCGAACGCCGAGTTTTATGTCGACAATTTCACCAAGTTTCAGTCCGACAAAAAATTCGATTGGGTCCTCTTTATTGGCGTGCTGGAGTATGCGCCGTTGTTTGGTGACCAGAATGACCCGTTCGGTTCTTATTTGGAAGTGGCCAAGCGGCACCTAAAGCCTGGCGGTAAAATGGTCATCGCGATCGAGAACAAGCTTGGTTTGAAGTACTGGAACGGGGCGTCAGAAGATCACGTGGGAAGCCCTTACTACGGAATCCACGATTTGTATGATGGGGGCTCAGCTGAAACATTCAGTAAGCGGGAAATAGCGAACCTACTGTCTGACAAAGGTTTTGAACATCAAGAATTCCAATACGCTTTTCCAGATTACAAAGTCTGTGAGACTTTGCTTACCGAGGCCGGCCTTACTGCTCCTGGCTTCAATTCCTCTGATCTGCTTCTGGGCACCCGTTCACGCGACTACAGCCGAAAGTGGGAGCCAGCATTCACAGACGGTCTTGCCATCTCTACTCTGAACAAGGCCGGGCTTCTTGGTGAGTTCGCCAACTCGTTTCTGATCGTTGCAAGCTCTCGGAAATTCAAACACGCCACGAAACTTGCGTTCACGCATAACATCGGAAAACGGCACCTGGCATTTACCTGCGAGACCGCATTTGTGCCCCGCAGAGGTCAGATATCCGTTCAAAAAACGACAGCAATCTCAGAGCCGGACCGGAAAATTGACGTCGGCCCCTACACCATTTGTCACGACACCTCTTCCGCGCCATACGTTTCAGGCGTCAGCGAGGGTGGCCAGATTATCCGCCAGATGCACCGAACCCCACGTCCTGTCCGTCTTTGGCGGAGTTTTTTGCCTTGGGCAGAGCATCTGAAAGCCCAGTGCA
Organism: Ruegeria sp. CDSC054; assembly: GCF_059610645.1. Classification (NCBI taxonomy): domain Bacteria; kingdom Pseudomonadati; phylum Pseudomonadota; class Alphaproteobacteria; order Rhodobacterales; family Roseobacteraceae; genus Ruegeria; species Ruegeria sp. CDSC054. The sequence continues at coordinate 61,757 of NZ_JBXWOA010000004.1, forward strand.
CGCAAGCAGCGGACAGCAACTCAAGTGAGGACTGGACCATCGACGGTTCTTATGTCGACGCTACACCATTCAATTTCATCAGAACCCCCAGCGGGCTAAAGCAAATTGATGTCGAATGGCGGGCAGAACAAGACGTTCCATTGGGGTGGGTGATCGCGCGCGGTGTCAGGCAGGTCATGATGCATGGATCGCCCAAGATTTCATACAATCAAGCAAGAATTTTTGGCACCGCAAGAATGGTTTTGGAAGGCATTGGTTTGACGCTGACGAATGATGAATATGATCGTTTCACACAGCTTGAGCGTTCCTTCATGCGTGCCGTCAAATCTGCCCCAGCAAAAAAAAAAGATCCTCAACATCGCGCAGAACTGACCCAGTCCTGATTGCTGTGAAATCACCCTATCAAGAAGGCAAGCAGCACAGTTGGGGGGAAAAAATATATGCACGCAGCCTTGCTGACGCATTTTCCGACATTGGTCTTCCTGCGCGGGTAGATGACCACAACGAGTGGTCATCAAAATCTGACGCCGACGAAGCGGCCGTTTTGATTCGCGGTAAGTTGAAGTATCCGTATGAAGCAAAACAGGGCTCTGCCAGTTGGTTAATCAGCGAGATGATTCGGGGCGAGGTCTCAAAAGAGGCCGACAATCATACAGCCAACTTCTTTGCATCGCGTCTCTTTTTCGAGGGAATCAAAACTCGCCCTCAGGATTCCGTTCTTTTTCAGGCAACGGATCATCGCATTTTCTACCCGGGCGAGCGTGACTATGGTGGTCCTACGCTGTTTGTGGGCAACAATTACCGAAGATGGGAAGTTCGGCCGGTCATTCAAAAAGCATTGGCCGAGGAATTGCCTGTCGACGTTTATGGTGACAGGTGGGATAGAAAATTAAACGCGGATCGCCTTCGTGCTGCAAGCGTTCCGAACCTCCAGTTGGGTCAACTATACCGATCGGCGGGCGTCGTTCTGAACGATCACCGCCCCCCCATGCGTGAGAATGGTCTGATTTCCAACCGGGTGTTCGATGTACTTGCCTGCGCAGTCCCGCTGATTTCAGATAGAATAAAAGGCCTGCCTGATGGGTTCGAGGAATTCATTTATATGTTTGATGATGGCTTGCCGTTGGCGGACTTAATCACGCAGGCAAAAACGGAATCGGCTGCGAAACGCCGCAAGCGTGCAGACTTCGCGCACTACGTTGTGCAGGAGTACAGTTTTCTGGCGGCGGCAAAAACTATCGCTGCCAGTTTAGGGCTGTCGCAGAAAGCCTAATTGGAACTGACATGCATTGTTTGAAAGCCTTCAGCTGGGTTTCTTTCTTTGTTCGACACTGATCAGAGTATTAATACCCGGCAGAAAATGAACAGTCGCGCGCAGGAATGAACGCCACGGTTCGCGCCAACTAGGACACGCATGCAGAGAACTGCGGTATGAAGGACGGCGTGGAGCTGTGCCGACAGGACGCGCTGCGAATCCTGAAAAAGATGGGCGTTGGGTTTTTGACTCAAGAACGAGGATTGGAGTTCAACTTCAAGAAATCCCCTTCGTTGGACGGGTTTGCCGTGAAAATCTTGCGCCTGTAGGTCCCGAAAATGGCCTTGGCCGTTAAAGATCGCCCAGCCCAGTCTTGAATTCACTGGCAGAGCGTTCGAATACACTGAGGATATTGGCAAAGTCGACCACCTGGCTGTTCCCTTGCGCCGATTGTCGTTCCCCATCCTGACACAGCTTGGCCAAAGCCTCGAACCCAAGGCTCAGTGCGCTGCCTTTTACGAAATGCAGGTTTTGTTCAAACTCTGTGCGGGCGGTGTCGTTCCGAAGCCGGGCTAGGGCTTCGTTCACCTCATCAAGAAAGATGTTCACTACCTCTTCAAATTCGCTGGCGCCAACCTCGTCCCTTAGTTGCCGGACCCTGGACCAGTTGATCATGCCATCCTCGCTTTATCTGCCAGGGGATTTGGTACCGCAGAACCGGTAAAGAGCAGGTTAAGCGGAATGAACTTCGGCTTTCACCCATTGTTAAACTGCGGCGCGATAGGGTCTTCCTATTCTGATAAGCGCCGCTGGGCAGAGGGTTAAGGTGACAAGGGTCAGTCAGGCAGACAGTGGGTCAGATCTGGATTTTGGTGTGATCCAAAAGGTGCTTGTCGTCGATGACAGCCGCCTGCAGCGCCGTATTCTGGTCGCCTCGCTCAAAAAATGGGGCTTTGACGTGCTTGAGGCCGATAGCGGCGATGTTGCGATTGAAATGTGCGCAGCGGACCCGCCGGATCTTGTCCTCAGCGATTGGGTGATGCCGGGGATGAGCGGGCTGGATTTCTGCAAGGCGTTCCGCGCCTTGGACAACAGGCAATACAGCTATTTCATCCTGCTGACCTCCAAAAGCGAAAAGCAAGAAGTGGCGCGCGGTCTGGATGCCGGTGCGGATGATTTTCTGATTAAACCGCTTGAGGCGGATGAACTGCGGGCGCGTATATCAGCCGGTGCGCGTATTCTGGATATGCAGCGCGAGCTGTCTAAAAAAAACCAGATGATCGAATCCGCGCTTGAGGAGCTGCGCGTCGCCCATGACGCGATCGACAAGGACCTCATCCAGGCACGCAAGATACAGGAATCGCTGGTACCCGAACTGACGCGCGATTTCGGTAAGTCCCGAGTCAGCATGTTGCTGAAACCTTGCGGTCATATCGGCGGCGATCTGGTGGGGATGTTCTCTCCGGGTGTGAACAGGCTTGGTTTTTACAGTATCGATGTGTCCGGGCATGGCATCACATCTGCGATGATGACCGCGCGTTTGGGGGGCTATCTGTCCAGCAACCACTTTGATCAGAACGTGGCGATGGCGCGGCGTTTCGACAAGTTTTATGCTCTGCTGCCGCCGGAAGAGGTTGCCGAAACCCTGAACTCGCGGCTGATGGCGGATACAGGAATCGAAGAGTATTTCACGATGGTTTATGCCATCGTAGACCTGCGCAACGGGCATGTGAAAATGGTGCAGGCCGGGCACCCTCATCCGCTGTTGTTGTGTCAGGACGGCAGAACTGAATTTCTGGGCGAGGGCGGGTTGCCTATCGGATTGCTGCCGGACGTCACCTTTCAGCGGACCGAATTCTACATGCAACCCGGCGACCGGCTACTGCTTTATTCCGATGGGTTCACAGAATGCAGTCTCGCCGACGGTGGCCTGCTGGACGAGGATGGCTTACGACAGATGGCGCTGGATTGCGGGCCCGATCGAAACGGAACGGAGTTCCTTGACGATATGTTCTGGCGGCTGACACAGGCGATGGCACCTGGCCGGGGTATGGATGATGATGTTTCGGCTGTTTTCTTTGAATACAACGGTCACTAAAGCCGCTTTTCATGCAGCGCGGCAAAGTGGCGATCTCCGTCATTGCCCAGCAATTGGACCGCATCGGCGGTGTCCATCCATAAGGCTTCATGGAACGGCTCAGACGGTGGACCCATGCGCTGGATGGGACGCGCGCGATAGATATGGCACAGCTTTTCGGCCCACAAATCGTATTCGGGCATATAAGTGAACCGACGAAAAGCGCCGATGCGGCGGGGCGACGCGATCAACCAGCCGGTTTCTTCGAACACTTCTCGGTGCAGGGCTGTGATGGGTGATTCGCCCGGATCAATTCCGCCGCCGGGCAATTGAAGATCAGGCCCGGGTTCTGTCTGACAGGTCAGCAAAAGGCTTCGACCTCGGGGCAGCAATGCATAAACACCCACCCGGCGTGTATATGTTCGCCCAGCTTGAGGGGTTTCACCAAACCGTCTGATCATGTATGGCCCCTTAAAACCCGAATAGTTCGACCTATGTGCTGGCGGTATGCCAACCTGTGGCGTGTAAGGAAACCCCATGTCTCTTGGAACAAAAATCGCGTGGGACGATACCGTCCTGCCCTTTCAACTCGATGTATCGGATATCCGCGGCCGTGTGGCCCGTCTGGATGGTGTGCTTGATGGCATCCTGAGCCAGCATGACTATCCAGAAAAGGTCGAGGCGCTGGTGGCCGAGATGGCCCTGCTGACCGCATTGATCGGCCAGACTGTTGCGCTTCGCTGGAAGCTGTCGCTGCAGGTTCAGTCCAAAGGTCCGGTGCGCATGATTGCGACCGACTATTATGCGCCTCAGCAAGAGGGGGAACCCGCCCGCATTCGCGCCTATGCCAGCTTTGACCGTGATCGCCTGACCGATGGTGCGCCGTTCGATCAGGTGGGCGAGGGGTATTTTGCCATCATGATTGATCAGGGTGAGGGAACCCAACCTTATCAAGGCATCACACCCCTGGACGGTGGATCGCTTAGCGCCTGTGCCGAGGCATATTTCGCCCAGTCGGAACAGTTACCGACGCGGTTTTCGCTGAGCTTTGGCAAATCGATCGAGCCAGGCGTTGGCGAACATTGGCGTGCAGGTGGGGTCATGCTGCAGCACATGCCCAAAGCCTCGCCCTTTGTGGCCTCCGGTGAGGGCGAGGGGAACATCCTGACTGCAAATGACCTTGTCGATGGTGAAGAAGGCGAAAACTGGGGTCGCGTCAACGTGTTGTTGGACACGGTTGATGACCTGGAGCTGATCGGCCCGTCAATTGCACCCACGGATTTGTTGATCCGTCTGTTTCATGAGGAACAGCCGCGGGTCTACGATGCACAGTCGGTGCAATTCGGGTGCACATGTTCCGAAAATCGTGTGCGACAAAGCCTGTCGATTTATTCGGCAAAGGACATCGAGAAGATGACCACGCCCGAGGGTGACGTGACCGCCGATTGCCAGTTCTGCGGTGCGCATTACGTGCTTGATCCTTCCACGGTTGGTTTTGATGCGGACAACGCCTGATCCAACTAATCAGCTGCGGGCGGCCTTGTGCCGCCCCGGTGAAGGTTCAAGCGATTTCGACCTGAACCCTGATTTTGTCCTGCCTGAGGGTCGTAAACTGCGCCCCGCGGGCGTTTTGGTTCCGATTTCAGTCGCAGATGGCGCCCCGCGCTTGATTTTGACCAAGCGATCCTCGGCGCTCAAGCATCACCCGGGGCAGATAGCGTTTCCAGGCGGCAAGCAGGATAGCGGCGATGCGGACGTAACCGCCACCGCACTGCGTGAGGCGCGCGAAGAAATCGGCCTGCCGCAGGAAATGCCGGAAATTCTTGGCCACTTACCGACACATGAAACGGTGACCTCCTTCACGGTCACACCTGTGGTGGCGATCCTGCGGGAACCCTTCCAACCGGTACCGGAACCGGGCGAAGTGGCCGAGGTGTTTTCAGTTCCGCTTGTACATGTGCTCAACCCTGCGAATTATATCGTTGAATCGCGTCGCTGGCGCGGACAAAGGCGGTATTATTTCACGGTACCTTTCGGCCCCTATTACATCTGGGGTGCAACAGCTCGAATTTTGCGGGGATTGGCAGCACGGATTAACGAATGACTCACATCACAGAAGACTGGGTGTCCGAACCTGCAACGCAACGGGTCTGCTCCGCCCTGACCGGTGCCGGTTTCCAGGCTCTGTTTGTCGGCGGATGCGTGCGCAACGCGCTATTGGGATCTCCGGTATCGGATATCGACATCGCCACCGACGCGCGGCCTGAAAAAGTGGTCGAGCTGGCGCAGAAAGCAGGGCTTAAGGCCATTCCCACCGGGATTGATCACGGCACAATCACCGTGGTTAGTCAGGGTATCCCGCATGAGATCACCACCTTTCGCCGTGATGTTGAAACGGATGGCCGTCGCGCTGTCGTCGCCTTTTCGGACAAAGTCGAAGAGGATGCCGCACGTCGCGATTTCACGATGAATGCGATCTATGCGAGGCCTGACGGTATCGTTCTGGACCCTTTGAATGGCTTGCCTGATCTGCAGGCGCGTCGCGTCCGGTTTATCGGCACTGCTGCGAACCGAATTCGTGAGGATTACCTGCGGTCGTTGCGCTATTTCCGCTTTCACGCCTGGTATGGGGATGCCGAGGCTGGGTTTAATCCCGACGCTCTGGCGGCCATTGCGTCCAACCTGGACGGTCTGGCGGGTTTATCCCGCGAACGCGTCGGGGCCGAGCTATTGAAACTGTTGGGGGCACCTGATCCCGCGCCCTCCGTTGCCGCGATGCGCAGCGCCGGAGTTATGGTGCAGCTATTGCCGGGCGCAGATGATCGTGCATTGGCACCGTTGATCGCGTTGGAACAGCAGGCCGGCGCCGATCCGGAACCGGTGCGGCGGCTGGCGGCCATTGCGCCACCTGAGGTCGCGAAATCGCTGCGTCTGAGTCGCGCACAATTGCAGCGCCTGACCCGAATGCGCGATGAAGCATCCAGCCCGGCCAGCTTTGCCGAATTGGGGTTTCGGTACGGCGAAACAGACGGGCTGCATGAATCGCTTTTGCGCTGTGCCTTTCTGGAGCAGCCCTGGTCAGACACTATCAAACGCGATCTTCACGCAGGTGCTGCTGCGATCTTTCCGATCAAGGCAACAGATCTGATCCCTGAATTCACCGGCCCCGCGCTGGGCAAGAAACTGGCTGAGCTTGAGGCGCAGTGGATTGCGTCGGGTTTCATGCTGGGCCGCGAAGACCTGCTGGGCGAATAAAGGAAGTCTCAAAAGGGGATGACAAGCAAATAAGTTTATGGTTACTTGCCCCTGTCACATGAATGGAGGGATGCGAATGTATTACGGGATCTGGGACAGCTAAGGCTGGAACACTTTGACCCGTAAGGGTGGTGTTCTGACGCCATCTTTCTTCGCATGACTAATTTTCTGCTCAATCGGAGCACTCTCCATGTTTCGCTATTTCGAAAACCTCGTTGACCCTTTTGTTGCCTATAAGGAAACCGACACACCGCCGACGCGGTTGTGGCCGTTCATGCTGGACTACTCGCAACCGTTCATGCGGGTGTTCTTCTGGGCTGGTTTGATTTCCGTCGTTGTTGCGGCGGTTGAAGTTGGCCTGATTTACTACATGGGCCGAGTGGTTGACCTGCTGTCGGGCCCTCCGGCCGAGGTCTGGCAGAACCACGGCACCGAATTTATCTTGGTGGCGGCGTTTGTGCTGCTGCTGCGCCCGATGCTGCATGTCGTGGATGTGCTGTTGTTAAACAACACGATCCTGCCGAACTTTGGCACCCTGATCCGCTGGCGTGCCCACAAACATGTTCTGCGACAATCGGTGGGGTGGTTCGAAAATGACTTTGCCGGACGCATTGCCAATCGGATCATGCAGACGCCACCTGCCGCAGGCGAGGCCGTGTTTCAGGTGTTTGACGCCATCTCATTTTCGATCGCCTATCTGATTGGCGCGGCGATCCTGTTGATGGCGGCGGATCCACGGTTGCTGTTGCCGCTGCTGATCTGGTTTGCGCTTTACGCCATTCTGGTGCGCTGGACGGTGAAAAGGGTCGGTCCGGCTTCGCAGGCTGCGTCCGATGCGCGCTCGGCTGTGACGGGTCGGGTGGTGGACAGCTATACCAACATCCATTCGGTCAAGATGTTCGCCCATAACGAACAAGAGTTGGACTATGCCCGCGAAGCCATTGAAGAAACGCGTCGTACCTTTCAGGTCGAAATGCGGATTTTCACCATAATGGATGCGGTACTGGTCGCTCTGAACGGTTTGCTGATCGTCGGCGTGGTTGGTTGGGCCATTTCCCTTTGGATGCAAGGGAGCGCATCTGTGGGTGTCGTTGCGGCGGCGACTGCCTTGACCCTGCGACTGAACGCGATGACTGGATGGATCATGTGGGCGTTGACCAGCTTCTTCCGCCAGCTTGGTGTCGTGGCAGAGGGCATGCAAACAATTGCCCAGCCCGTTGACCTGCTGGATATGCCGGACGCTAAGTCCTTGCAGCTGAACAAGGGCCAGATCGAAATTCGCGATCTGTCGCACCATTACGGTCGCAAGACCGGCGGGCTGGATCACATCAATCTGACCCTCAATCCTGGCGAAAAGATCGGTCTAATCGGGCGGTCCGGTGCGGGAAAATCGACCCTAGTTAAGCTGCTTTTGCGGTTTTACGACGTTGAGCAAGGTGCGATCCTGATTGACGATCAGGACATTTCCAGGGTCACGCAGGACAGTTTGCGCAGCCATATCGGTATGGTTCAGCAGGACAGCGCCCTGTTGCATCGGTCGGTGCGTGACAACATCCTCTATGGTCGCCCCGATGCCACCGAAGAACAGATGATCGCCGCCGCCAAACAGGCTGAGGCGCATGAGTTCATCCTTGATTTGCAAGACCCAGAAGGGCGCACGGGGTATGATGCGCATGTGGGCGAGCGGGGTGTGAAGCTGTCCGGTGGTCAGCGGCAGCGCGTGACGCTGGCGCGGGTGATCCTGAAGGACGCACCAATTTTGCTGTTGGACGAGGCGACATCCGCTCTAGATTCCGAGGTCGAAGCATCAATTCAGGAAACTCTCTACGGTATGATGCAAGGAAAAACCGTGATCGCCATTGCCCACCGGCTGAGCACCATCGCGCAGATGGACCGTATTCTGGTCATGGATGGTGGTCGGATCGTTGAACAGGGCGGGCATTCAGAACTGCTGGCGCAAGGTGGGCTTTACGCCAAGTTCTGGGCACGGCAATCTGGGGGCTTCCTGAACCCGGAGGCCGCTGAATGAGGATTGCCGACCTCATAAACCCGTTCAAGAACATCGAAACGCCCCCGCCGCAAACGCTGGGGGCGTTCATTCGCTGGTGCCTGTCGGGTGCATGGCCAATGATATTCGTCGCGGCGTTTTTCTCGGCCACCGCGGGTGCGATGGAGGCGGGCACGGCGTGGATGCTGGGTCTGGTCATTGACGCAGCAACCACAAGCGGGCCTGAGAACTTTTTGACCGCCAGTAACGTCTGGATGATCCTTGGGGTCGTTGCATTTTTCATGCTGCTGCGGCCAGCCCTGTTCGGGCTTTCGTCGTTGACCAACAACTATATCGTCATGCCCAACATCACGCCGTTGGTTCTGGCCAAGCTGAACCGGTGGACGCTGGGTCAGTCGGTCACATATTTCGACGACGATTTTGCCGGGCGGATCGCGCAAAAGCAGATGCAAACATCCAACGCGATGGCGTCGGTCGTGTCCGAGACGATCAGTGCGATCGTGTTTGCCTTGGCCTCGCTGGCGGGCTCATTGCTTTTGTTAGGGTCTATTCATCCGCTGGTTATGCTGCCATTTGCGGCTTGGCTGGTTGTGTATTTCCTGCTTGTCCGTTGGTATCTGCCGCGCATCCGTAAACGCTCAGCGGCGCGGGCAGGCGCTCGCGCGATGGTGTCCGGGCAAGTCGTCGACACGATCACCAATATCAAAACCGTTAAACTGTTTGCCCACTCTGACTTCGAAGATCAGGCCGCGCGGAATTCCATGGTTGATCTGCGAGAAAAGATGTTGGCGTTCGGAAGCCTGTCGGCCAGTTTCCGCTTTATCTTGATGCTGTTGGCCGGGGTTCTGCCGGTTTTGCTGATAGGTGCAACGCTGTGGCTGTGGCAAGCGGGGTCTGCGACAGCCGGTGACATTGTGGCCGCAGGTGCCATTTCCATCCGAATTGCCCAAATGACAGGCTGGGTAAGTTTCACCCTCATGGGTCTTTACGCCAATGTTGGCGAGATCGAGAACGGCATGAATACGCTGGCCAAGCGTGAACGGGTTGAGGATCAAACGGGCGCGGCGGAGTTGTCCGTGCCCGAAGGCCAGATCACCTTTGACCATGTCAGCTTTGCCTACGGTCGGGATGTTGGTGGTGTATCAGGCCTGAACATGACCGTGCACCCCGGCGAGAAACTGGGCATAGTCGGCGCTTCGGGGGCGGGGAAATCAACCTTGGTTTCGTTGCTGTTGCGTCTTTACGACGGTGAAAAGGGCGCGATCCTGATTGATGGTCAGGATATTTCCGGAGTGACGCAGGATAGCTTGCGCCGTCAGATCGGCATGGTCACGCAGGAAACCGCGATGTTCAACCGGTCGGCGCGTGAGAACATTCTTTACGGTCGCCCAGACGCCTCGGAAGAGGAAATGATCGAGGCGGCCAAAAAGGCCGAAGCGCATGAATTCATCCTTAGCCTTCAGGATGCCCATGGTCGCACCGGCTATGACGCACATCTGGGCGAGCGCGGAGTGAAGCTTAGCGGTGGTCAGCGTCAGCGGATCGCTCTGGCGCGCGCCATCCTCAAGGATGCGCCTATATTGGTGCTGGATGAGGCAACTTCGGCGCTGGATTCTGAGGTTGAGGCCTCGATCCAGACGGCGTTGCATCGGGTTATGCAAGGCAAGACGGTTCTGGCTATTGCGCACCGTCTGTCCACGCTCAGCGAGATGGACCGGATTATTGTCCTGGACCAGGGACGTGTCGTTGAAACCGGCACCCATGACGCGATGTTGGACCAGGGCGGGCTATATGCCCGGTTCTGGCATCGCCAATCCGGTGGGTTCATTCAGGCCGAGGCAGCGGAATAAGGGTTTTGTTGCGGGCCAAGCCCCGGTATCAGGCCCTCATGACGCAAACCTACACCATTACCCGCCTTGGCCATCAGGGCGACGGCATCGCTGATGGCCCTGTTTACGCTCCGCGTACCTTGCCGGGTGAGGTCGTCAGCGGCACGCTGATGGGCCAGTTTCTGACAGATATTCGCGTCGAGACACCCTCGGATCAGCGGGTCAAGGCACCGTGTCGTCACTACAAATCCTGTGGTGGATGCCAGTTGCAGCACGCTGCAGATGGATTCGTTGCGGATTGGAAGGTCGAAGTGGTGCGTACCGCGCTGGCCGCGCAGGGGTTGGAGGCGTCGATGCGCCCGATCCATACGTCAACAGAACGGTCCCGCCGTCGCGCGACGATCGCGGTACGACGGACTAAAAAGGGCACTCTGGCCGGGTTCCATGGCCGTGCATCTGACACGATCACCGAGATCCCGGATTGCCATTTGCTCGACCCTGCCCTGATCGCGGCCATTCCGGTTGCCGAAGCATTGGCGATTCTGGGTGGTAGCCGTAAAGGCGTGTTGGCGGTGACGCTAACCTTGTCCGAATCCGGGCTTGATGTGGCGGTCAAAGGCGGCAAACCGCTGGACGGCCCGCTTGAGCTATCTTTGGCACAAGCGACCGAGAAACACGGTCTTGCCCGGCTTAGCTGGGACGGTGAAGTGATCGCCATGCGCCAGCCACCCGTCCAGCGTTTTGGTCAGGCAGATGTTGTTCCGCCGCCTGGCGCGTTTCTACAAGCGACAAAAGACGGAGAGCAGGCTCTATTAAAGGCCGTTTCCGAAGCTGTGGGTGCATCCAAGCGCATTGTGGATCTGTTCGCTGGCAGCGGCACATTCTCTTTGCCCCTGGCAGAGGGGGCCGAGGTTCACGCCGTCGAGGGCGAAGCAGCGATGACGCAAGCGCTGGATCAGGGGTGGCGCAGGGCGCAGGGCCTCAAACGGATCACGACCGAGGCACGGGACCTGTTCCGGCGGCCGCTTATGCCGGATGAACTAAAGTCTTTCGATGCAGCGGTGATCGACCCGCCACGCGCCGGAGCCGAGGCGCAAGTGACCGAACTGGCGCGGGCCCTGCGCCCAGTGATTGCTTATGTGTCCTGCAACCCGGTGACCTTCGCCCGCGATGCGAAAATTCTTGTTTATGCGGGCTACACCCTTGAATGGGTACAGGTTGTTGACCAATTTCGATGGTCGTCACACACCGAACTTGCCGCACGGTTCACCCTGAACCCTTAAGATTTACAGGAGACCACCCGAATGGGGATCACCCAACGCCTGCTGACCCTTATCGAAGCACCAGCTTTCGGGAAGTTCATTACCGGTGTCATCATCTTCAATGCGGTGCTGCTGGGGATGGAGACATCACCCACCCTGATGGAAACTGCAGGTCCGTTGATCGTGACTCTGGACAGCCTTTGCCTGACCATTTTCGTTGTTGAAATTGCGATAAAGCTACTGGCAACCGGGCGCAGGTTTTTCACCAACGGCTGGAACGCCTTTGATTTCGTGATTGTCGGCATTGCTCTTGTGCCAGGTGGGTCCGGTCTGTCGGTGCTACGTGCATTGCGGATTTTGCGGGTTCTGCGTGTCATCTCGGTGGCGCCGCGCCTGCGCCGCGTGGTCGAAGGGTTCATTTCGGCCTTGCCGGGCATGGCCAGCGTATTCCTTCTTATGGCGATCCTGTTTTACATCGGCGCGGTGATTTCGACCAAGCTGTTCTCGCAGACCTTCCCGGACTGGTTCGGTGATCTGGGTCTTTCGGCCTATACGCTGTTCCAGATCATGACGCTGGAAAGCTGGTCCATGGGGATCGTGCGCCCGGTGATGGAGATATATCCTTACGCTTGGCTGTTCTTTGTGCCGTTCATCATGGTGACCACTTTTGCGGTGGTAAACCTGCTGGTCGGTCTGATCGTGAATTCGATGCAGGATGCGCACCATGCCGAGGACGAAGTCAAAACCGATGCCTATCGTGACGAAGTGCTGGAGCGGCTTGAAAGCATCGAGCGTCGCCTGACAGAGCAGCAAAACATCAAAAAGTGATTTCAGTTTTCACATTTTCTGGCATAATACAGAAAAAAAAGCAGCAGGCAGTGAACATGGATCGTCGAGCATTTGGATTGGGTGCAATGGCAACGCTGAGCCTCTCAGCTTGTGCCTCGGCCAACCCCAGAATTCTAACTTACAACGGACCCGAAGTGACCTCTCTGGTCATCAACAAGGGCTCACGGAAACTATATCTTCTGCACAATGATAAGATCCTGAAAGAATACAAGGTTGATCTTGGATTTGCGCCCAACGGCACCAAAGCCAAGCGCGGTGATGGGCGTACGCCGGAAGGCAGCTATCTGATTGATCGGCACAATCCAAATAGCCGCTATCATTTGTCGCTGGGGATCTCGTACCCGAATTCTGAGGATGTCGCGAAGGCGAAGGCCATGGGTGTTGATCCCGGCGGCGATATCTTTATCCACGGACAACCGAACCGTCGCAAAGAGCGTAAGCGCGCTAAAAAGACGTCGGATTGGACCGCAGGTTGCATCGCCGTCAAGAATGACGAGATCGAAGAGATCTATTCGATGGTAAACCGGGGCACGCTGATTACTCTGCGTCCCTAATCGGTTTCCAGGGCCCAAATCCGAACTGCATATAGTCACGCTGGTACGCCTGGGCGGCCAGCGTTTCCAGTTTGTCGTCATAAATCTCGGCCAAGGTAAACGGTGTATCCGGTTCGCTGAGTTCGGGTAGGGGCGGTGTGCTGTGCCCCATCCGGCGCGCCAGATCGGGCAGGGCGGTTGTGACCTCATCCTCCCTCAGGATCAGGTCGGGCAATGCGAAGGACGCCATCCCCTCAATGGCCTGCGACTGACTGCACCATGCCGCATCCACGCGTATGGCGGTCTGTTGGGCAAGGTTTTGACGCAGGAATGTCAGGAACGCTGAAAACGCCTCGTAATGCTGCTCAACTGGGTAATTGCCATCGCGCAATTGTCCGGGGATCGGAATCTTTAGCCGGTTGCGCAGGACGTGTCGGATTTTCGGATACGCATCGGAACCTGTGTTGAGGATATGTCTGCAAAAAGCGCGATGCGCGCGGGCCATTGGGTGTTGTAGCACGGCGAACTTTCGATGCCCGGGATTGGATAAAAACCACTGACGCGTCCGTTTTCTGTTCTGGTTGGTGAGCAATTGTTCGACATCAACTTGGTCCAGTGCGGCCATCCACCTTGTTACCGGGCTTTCCATTCCCCCGCGGATGGGCATGTACATCAGTGGCGTCTTTGGTGCGGCAACGTAGTTCGCCACCAAGGGGCGTCGGCGTGGTTCGAAATTCGGAGTGCTGTGCAGGTTGAAGCTGTCGATCTGTGACAACGCCTGCTCCATTTCGTCGGGGTTCGTCACCTTTGCCAGCGCAGGCTCGGGGTTTTGCGGTTTGAGTGTTTCGTCGATCGCCGACAGCCTGCCGGACACACCCAGCCAGGCGGCAAGACCATTCAACAGGTGCACTTGGTTCAGGTCTTCATAGGCAATGTAAAATGGGGTCTGGCCGCTTTGCTGCAAACGCTGCGCCAGCATCAGGTGGTATTCATGCTGCCGGTTCAGGTATTTCATGAACGCTTCGGCATCGAACTCAACCTGTGCTTCGCGACGACGCTTGATGTTTTTCAGCTGCCACTGCTTGGTTTCGCGCGCTATTTTCAACGAGATGAAACTGTCCAGAGGGTTTCGGGTCAGAATGATCTTGGCGCAACGTGGATCGCCCAAAGCAGGCTCTAACACACGAGAATCATGTCCCTGAAAAAGGCGAAACCCGTTCAGTTCCCCTGGTGCCCGCCGGATCGCCTCAAGCAATGCGGAAGGGTCACGATCCCGCTCTTCCACCGAGATGCCCAGCAGAGTGTCGGATTTCAGGCGCCCGATGAAATGGGGATTGAACGCCTCGCCATAGCTGGTGACCCCTTCGATGGCGTTCAGGTTTGCCTCAAGCAGGTTGGACCCGGTCCGCATGGCTGCAAGAATGATGAAATAGTCAAATTGGGGCGTCATTTAGCTTTACTGCACCAGATAGGGTTTTCGATATGGCCGGACCCGGTCCGCAAAGCTGTCGTCCGGTGGGAAATCGCCCATCAGATAAGGGTGCATGCCCTGGTTCTTCAGGTTTTGCAGGAACTGGCCAAACCCGGACAGATCCACCATTTTCGGTGCTTCGGTCAGGTGGCTGGTTTGGGTGGTTCCGGTATCCTCGACCGCGGTCTGCAAGGGCTCGACCGGAGATTCAACGAATTCTGCCAGTGTCCACTTGCGAACCCGCGCCTTGGTCCAGACTGAAGACAGGATTTCCAGTTGCTTGGTTTCGATCTGCTGCAGCCGTGCGGCTTCAGCCCGGATATCGGCAAAGTTCAGGTTTGATCGAAAAAGCGGGATCGCCCAAGCCCCGGTTATGACTGAAATCAGCGCATTCTTGTCCCGAGCTAGGAGCCAGTTGATCTCTTGCGTGTCAGCGGGGCCGAACTGAAAACACTGTTTTTCGCCGCGCGTGTTCCAGATCAGGTTCGAAAGGAAAGCCGTTGGGTTGTAGTCCCGCAGCTTTGCGCAGTCGCTGAGGCCGCCGTTGACGATGGTTTCTCCTCCAGCGAATTCAGCGCGCTTAGGGTCAAACAGGTGCCCGTGGACACGCGCGCCCGTGATGTTGGTCAACCAGGGTTCAAAATCTTCGAATACTTCAGTAAAGCCCTGAAAAACTGAATACGGAGAGGACGTCAGCCCGTTTTCGTTGCCGTGCCGTGGAAACCGGCTTTGCATGTACAACCCGTCACGCCCACGTGTGCGCCGTTCGACTGCTTTGGAAAACACCCGGTCAATTTTGCTCGGGTTGGGCTCTGTGGGTTTCATGGCACCGGCCTGATCGGTCAGAAAGGCCTGATACAGGCGATCCGCGTTTGGCCAGGCTTTACGGGCAACAAAACAGTCGGATCTGCGCAGCAGCTGCAGGTGATCGTCATAGAAAATATGCGGACGACCCTGATAGTCGAATTTGGACAGGGTCAGAGACCGACTTTCGATATGGGTCGAATACAGGCGCGCCAGCGTCTGGAAGTAACTTTCGTCGGGAATCCAGACGCGCCGGAAATACCGGTCATAGGTCTCGCGTTTTGGATCCTGCAATATGGCTGACAGGGTTTGGCGGGTCAGGCACCACCATTGACTACCCATATGCGGCACCAACCCTTCGGGTATGTAGCGTCGAATGCGCAATGCGCGCTGCAGTTTCACATAGGCATCGAACAGTTTGCGGTTCTTGCGCCACGAGAACGGAAATCTCAGGGTAAAGCGTTCCTGATCCAAGCCCCCCATAGTCCAGCTTACATCAGAGGTTGTGGCGCTTTCGATGAAATCCACGCGCGGCCGGTCCGCGAGGTAGTTGACCAATTCATCCACTGGCCGCAACGGAAGGCAGGAGCCCGAAGTCAGGAAAACATGGCGGACATCTGGAAACGTCTCAAGCATCAGCGTGGCAGCAGATTGCGAGGCGGCAACGATGCCCCACCCTCCCCAGTTGCAGACATGACGGTCAGAAAACCGGATCAGCGGGTCATTCGCACAGGCGGCAACGAATTCCGCATAGACCTTGTTTGGCACTTTGCGATCCACGTGGATCACCACCGGGCACCCCGAAGAGGTCCAGTGTCGAGCCACTTGGCCGGCCCGGTTCAGCGCGGTGTGAACCAGCATAATGATGCCCAGATCGCTCATGCCCAGTTTCCTTTAGACATGAGGCCCAGAATCTCAAGCTGTCGCCAGTTGATGTAGGTTTCGGATTTGTCGCACCAAAGCTCGGGCATGTCTGCCAGATGTTCGGCATAGGCGCGATATTCGTCAGAGCTGCGGTAATGCTGGCCGCGCTCCATCTCTTCCTGGGCTTTCTCGCCCAATGTGCTGATAAGTTTGGCGTGCAACAACGCACCGCTTGTTTTTTCGCCACCCCATTCATCAAACACCTGGTTCAATCCGCGTGGAAGCAGCGCATGGGTCGAGCTGACATAGACATAGCGCTTGTCCCATTTCACCAATGGTATCTTGTTTAGCGCAGGCGCTTTTTTCGGCGTGTCCTTAAAGAACACACGCGCGCGGGGTCCGCCTTGAATCCAGAGATTCCCGTAGGTCGGGTTCTTTGTGATCGTATAATTGCCTGCATCAAACCATTTGGCGATTTCGAACGGGTTTTGGCCCTCGGAATAGATGGCGTCTTCGACTGGTCCTTCGGGATACATGTCGATCAGCATTGCACTGAAGCTGCGCACGGCGCAGCCGTCCAGCCAGTCGGTCAGGGCACGGATCGGCCGGGTATCGCAGAATGGATAGATGAAGAATTCGTCCGGATCGACGGTCAGAACCCAGTGGCGGTGTGCATATTTGCGCAGCAGGTAGTTTGTCCAGTCCACCCCAAACGACGCACGCTTATAGCTTGCATCGGCTCGCCAGACCGAGACGTCGGGTTGACCCGCCAGATATTCAAGTGACCCGTCATTGCTGGCGTTATCAACGAACAGAAAATGGTTTATGCCCAGTTGCCGGTAGTAGGCCAGAAAATATGGCAGGCGGATTTTCTCATTCCGTATGACGCTGACCAGCAGGACGTCTTTCCGTTTTATCGAATTTGTTTTTACGGAAACGGGAATAAGGTCGCGCCGCTTTCGAAGGCAACGCAATATACGGCGCTTGCGCCGCAATCTCATTCGGTATGAATCCAATAGGCCCACGCGACTGCCCAACCTTTGTTATTTACGCGAGCGTGCCCGGAGCCTTTACAAGCCAGAGTGGTACCGGACAATTGCCGTTTTATGCCATTTTTCCATCTTTCGAAGCAACGACTTTAAAACCGTTAGTTTGAGTTGTGGCTTTCCCAGTCAAGTGTTCCCATCAGACCCAGTTGCTGCAATGAGTTCCAACCGGTGTATCGCTTGGACTCTGGCGCCCACATGACGGGGCGATCCGTGATGCCGTCATAGTAGTCTGCAAACTGTTCGGGATCGTGAAAGTGTTGCCGACGCTCTTTCTCGATCTTTGATTTTTCCACAACTTCGGGCAGGAATTTGGTGTGCAACAAAACACCGGAAGGTGCTTTTTCGCCGGGCCCTCCGTAACTGGCGTTCAAGTGGCGCGGCAATGCGGAATGGCATGAATTCACATAGGCGTAGCGCCGCGACCACCGGACCAACGGGATTTTGTTCAGCGTCGGAGATCGGCGTGGGGCGTCGGCAAAGAACATACGCTCTCGCGCGCCGCCCTGCACCCAAAGGTTGCCCAGCGGGCTTTGCCGTTGTGCGCGGTAGGGGGCGGCATCAAACCAACTCACCACATCGGTCGGGTCGGTTTCAGGATCATAGCCTTGTTCCCCCAGCGGGCCTTTAGGGTAAAGATCCAGCATCAGCGCGCCGAATGCCACACGTCCCTGATCATCTAACCATTTCGTCAGGTCGGGTAAGGGCCAGGTGTCATGATCGGGGTAGATCAGCAACTCATCCGCATCGACCATCAGGGTCCAGTGGTTGTGCCCATAAAGCATTTGCAACCAAGTCAGCCAATCCAGCCCATAGCGCGACGTGCGATAGCTGTCCCGGGTCTGCCACAGTGACACGTCCGGCTGTTCCTTGAGAAAGGGCACCGAGCCATCGTCGCTGTCGTTGTCGACGATCAGAAAGTGATTGACGCCCAATGCGCGATAATGGCGCAGGAACCAGGGCAGGCGGGTGATTTCATTGCGCAGCGTGGTGAAGGCCAGAATACCACCGGGTATGATGTTCGCCGTGCGATCGCTCAGACAGGACAATTGATGGCGGCTGCGAAAGGACCGCCACAACAACCGCTGTCGTTTTAGCCGCAACTTGTACATTTGCACCCATGAGATGGGCGGAAGCGTATCTTCCCCTGTACCAGTCACAATAAGCTCATTTTTCGTAATGGCCGTTCTGATGCCAGCGCCATGCATCGGCAATCATTGTCTGTAACGTTGATCTTTCCGGGGACCAGCCAAGCTCGTTACCCGCACGAACAGAACCGGATACCAGCTTGGTGCAATCGCCCGCTCGACGCGGTCCGATCGCGAAAGGCACGTCGCGGTTGGTGACGGCCTTGGAATGGCTGATCACATCCATCACCGAAAACCCCGACCCGGTGCCAAGGTTGAACACGCGGCTGCCCTTGTCTTGCTCCAGCCAGTTCAGCCCCAAGACATGGGCGTCGACCAGATCGCAAACGTGTACATAATCGCGGATGCAGGTGCCGTCTGGTGTGTCGTAGTCCGTCCCGAATACCGTCAATCCGTCGCGCTTGCCGTCGATGGCATCCAGCATCAGCGGCACAAGGTGGGTTTCCGGGCGGTGGAACTCACCCACCTCGCCATCGGGGTCGGCACCGGCCACGTTGAAATACCGGAAGATCACGTGGTTCAGCCCGTGCGCGGTCTCGAAATCGCGCAGGATATCTTCGATGGCACGTTTTGAGGCGCCGTATGCGTTCAGCGGCAGTTGCGGCGTGTCTTCGTCCAGCACCACATTGTCATGCTCGCCATAGGTGGCGCAGGTGGAGGAGAATACAAAGTTCTCACATCCGGCGGCCACCGTGGCTTCGATCAAATTCAGCGAACCGGTCACGTTGTTGGACCAGTATTTGCCAGGCTCGGACATGGCCTCACCCACTTGGCTGAGGGCGGCAAAATGCATCACGGCCAAGGGCTCGTATTTGGCAAAGACCTCATCCAGCCGGGCACGATCCAACAGATCGCCCTGTTCGAACGGACCGAACTTCACCGCATCCTGCCAGCCAGTGACCAGATTGTCGAAGGTCACAGGCGTGTAACCAGCTTGAGAAAGCGCCTTACAGGCATGAGATCCAATGAACCCGGCACCGCCAGTGACAAGAATGTTCTTCATATTCGTTCCAAATTGCGGTGTGACGCCCGGTTAGACGTCGTCTTGACAGGAGTTCAGGTGAAAATGGGTCAATCCAACCCCATAGCGGCCATCATCTCTTCGAGCTTCGGCACATCTTGCGGGTTATTCAATTCCCAGAATTGGCGGCCCTTGGCCTCAACCTCAACGCACAGAACCTTGCGGCCATTTTCCATAAAGCGTAGCTGTTCCAGCCCTTCCAATTGCTCCAAAGGTCCCACTGGCCAGGTTGGATAGGCTGACAGCGCATCAGGGCGATAGGCGTAGACGCCGACATGGTGGAACACCGGTGTCGGTTCGGTGCCGGCAAAAGTTTCGGCGGTAAAAGGCACAACCTCTTTCGAGAAGTACATTGCGCTGTGATCGGTCGCAAATACAGCCGTTGTGCCGCCGACCCGCCCGTTTTTGCGATCGTTCAGCAAGCTGTTCAAAGCATCTCCGTCACAGCGCAGAACCGGCGTTGCGACCCCGGCGTAGGGCGCGGCGCGCAGACCGGCGATCAGGTCTTCTACAAACCAATGTGGTGTCAGTGGCGCATCCCCTTGCAAGTTCACCACGATCTCATAGCCCGCGCCCAGAGCAGTATGGGCCTCGGCGCATCGCTCGGTGCCATTGCCGCAGGTCTCGGATGTCATCACCACCTCGGCCCCGAACCCTTCGGCCACGTCGCGGATGCGGTCGTCATCGGTGGCGACAACCACCTTGTCCACGCCCGATACGGAACAGGCGGCGCGCCAGGATCGTTCTATCAGGGTTATCGCGTTGCCGCTTGCCCCGGTCAGCGGAACCAGCGGCTTGCCGGGGTAGCGGGTCGAGGCATAGCGGGCGGGGATGGCAATCAGAACAGACATCAGGCCTCCTTCAGGTCAACGCCCGGAGCGTAGGCGATAAAGAACGGGTTTGCATAGCCGTCCTTGCCGTAGGTCAATGACGAGTGGTCATCGAAACGAACAACCTTGCCGCCCGCACCCGCCAAAACGGCGTGACCAGCGGCTGTGTCCCACTCCATCGTGCGCCCGACGCGGGGATAGAGGTCCGCTTCCCCTGTTGCGACCAGACAGAATTTCAGGGACGAGCCCGCGCTTTTGCTGTCCTTGACCTGATATTTGTTGATGTAATCTTCGGTCGCCTGATCGCGGTGTGATTTTGACGCGACGATCATAAGTGCCGAATTGTCCGGTTCAGACACCGAAATCGGGGTCACGTCGCCGGCCTGTGCCTTGTTCAGCGCGCCGGTTTCCTCAACCGATTGACCGTCAGCTTGCGTGTAGAACATGCGCCCCTTGGCCGGTGCATACACAACGCCGCGGGTTGGCACTCCGTTTTCAACCAGTGCGATGTTCACCGTGAAATCACCGCGCCGGTTGATGAATTCCTTGGTGCCGTCCAGCGGATCGACGATCAGAAATGTGTCGCCTTTTTCGGAATGTGATGCGGCCTGTTCTTCGGTCACCAGCAGAATATCCGGGAATGCCGCGCGCAAGCCCGCCGAAATCAAGGCATCGGCTGCCTCATCAGCCTCGGTCACCGGGCTGGCGTCGGATTTGACTTTGACGTCGAAATCATCCGCCTCGTAAATCTGCATGATTTTGTCCCCGGCTTCCAGCGCCAGACGTCTGATTACGGGAATAAGGGCGTCATAGGTCACAAAAATGCTCCGTTGCTGTAGTTTGTTGATCGAAATCCTTGTGGGTCTTATGCTGTGCCGGTTACGGAACGGCAAGAATTTCGTGGCAGTTTGCAGGTAATTCAGCGGGAAAGAGTGCACTGAGTGTTTTATTTTAAGCGGAATCAGACGCTTCTGGGCGGCGCTTTCACGACTTCCGAGCTTATCTTCCATGCGGTGGCGCATGGAATACGGTCCAAACACTCGAATGCTGTGATCGCGATCATTGTGAATATCTTGCAAATTCTCGCACTTGTGACCGTGTTTTACCTGATCATGTCGATGCTGGGCACGCGGGTCGCCAAGATCAGGGGTAACATTATCCTATTTCTGTTGTCAGGTGTCTTTCTGTTCCTGACCCATATCAAAGCCGTCTCGTCCGTCTCTGGCGTGGCAACAGGAAACAACCCGATGATGCTGCACTCTCCGATGAACATGATGGTTGCGCTGTTGGCAACCGCATTTGGGTCGCTTTACACGCAGTTGGTCTCGATCCTTGTGATCCTTTTCATCTACACTGTCGCAGTTGAGCCATTGGAGATCCAAGAACCGGGTGGCGCGTTCTATATGTTGATATTGGCCTGGTTTACCGGATGCGCGGTGGGCGTCGTGTTTATGGCAATCTCGCCATGGTTTCCCACCACCACGGGAATTCTCAGTACAATCTATCGACGTCTGAACATGATTTTTTCTGGTAAAATGGTTGTAGGGAACGCGCTGGGTGGCTTCATGCTGAGCTTCTTTGCCTGGAACCCGTTGTTTCACATAATCGACCAGTGCCGCGGCTTTGTCTTTCGCAATTACTTTCCGCGAAACACCAGTTGGGAATATGCGATTTGGGTTGGACTGGCCTTGTTGATGATTGGGTTGCTGGGTATCTTTTTCACCCGTCAGCATGTGTCAGCCAGTTGGGGCGCGCGCCGCTAGTTTGCGACCCGTAAGGTCAGGTTAATCCGTCCGCCTTTGGGCAACAGCTTGGATGAACCGAAACGGATGCGGTCTACCCCGTGATAGGTCAGGCGGGCGGGGCCGCCCATGACTACGACGTCGCCGGAGTTCAGCCAGATCGACTCGGTCTTGCCGCCGCGGGTTTCGTTTCCGATGCGAAAAAGGGCATCGTCGCCCAGCGATATCGACAGGACCGGCCATGAAAAATCTGCCTCGTCCTTGTCTTGATGCAGCCCCATGCGCGCACCTTCGCCGTAATAGTTGATCAGACAGCAATCCGGATCGCGTTGGGTGCTGGCAAGCTTGCGCCATATGCTCAGTATCGTATCGGGAATGTCGGGCCACACTGTTCCTTTAGGGTGCTGCGCCTGATATCGGTAGCCCCCTTTGTCAGTGACCCAGCCAAGCGCCCCGGCCGAGGTCATACGCACCGACATTTCCTTGCCCGAAGGCGTAACCGGCCGGAACAGCGGCGCAGATTTCAGAATCGGGCGCAACGCCTCAATCAGTTGCGTTTGTGCCGCAACGTCCAGATAGGTTTTTCTGATGTCAAATCCGCGCAAAAGCAGCCGCGCCATTGAAGATTCCCCAATCCTTGCCAAAACCTTGCCAAAAAGGCCGCAGATTCCCGAAAACCTGCCTTTTACACCGCTTGCAGGCCTCTGATCTCGCCCTTATATACGCCGGGACGCGCGATGGTGTAGTGCTGTTCGTGCAAACCAGATCGGGGCCGGATGCCATAACGGGTCCGGACCTCGAGACATCGCCTTGAAGAGAAAGGGATTGAACATATGGGAAAAGTAATCGGTATTGACCTCGGGACCACCAACTCGTGTGTGGCCATCATGGACGGCTCTCAGCCGAAGGTCATCGAAAACGCAGAAGGGGCGCGGACCACGCCCTCGATCGTCGCCTTCACCGAAGATGAGCGTCTGGTCGGTCAGCCTGCAAAACGTCAGGCGGTCACCAACCCCGACAACACGATCTTTGGCGTCAAGCGTCTGATCGGTCGTCGTGTGGATGATGCAGAAGTCCAGAAGGACAAGAAAATGGTGCCGTACGCCATCGTGGATGGCGGCAACGGTGACGCGTGGGTGGAAGCCCGCGGTGAAAAATACTCCCCAAGCCAGATTTCGGCCTTCACTCTGGGCAAGATGAAGGAAACTGCCGAGAGCTATCTGGGTGAAGAAGTCACGCAGGCGGTCATCACCGTTCCCGCGTATTTCAATGACGCACAGCGTCAGGCCACCAAAGACGCAGGCAAAATCGCCGGTCTGGAAGTGCTGCGGATCATCAACGAACCGACAGCCGCCGCGCTGGCCTATGGCCTGGACAAAGAAGAAACCCAAACCATCGCGGTTTATGACCTTGGTGGTGGTACGTTCGACGTGACCATTCTGGAAATCGACGACGGGCTGTTCGAGGTCAAATCGACCAATGGTGACACCTTCCTGGGTGGTGAAGACTTTGACATGCGCATCGTCAACTACCTGGCGGACGAGTTCAAAAAGGAACACGGTGTCGACCTGTCGCAAGACAAGATGGCCCTTCAGCGCCTGAAAGAAGCTGCTGAAAAAGCCAAGATCGAGCTGTCCTCGACCTCGCAGACCGAAATTAACCAGCCGTTCATCTCGATGGGCGCTAATGGTCAGCCGCTGCACATGGTCATGAAACTGACCCGTGCCAAGCTGGAATCGCTGGTTGGCGACCTGATCAAGAAGTCGATGAAACCCTGTCAGGCCGCATTGAAAGACGCCGGTTTGTCGGCGGGCGACATTGACGAGGTTGTTCTGGTCGGTGGTATGACCCGCATGCCGAAGGTGATCGAAGAGGTCACCAAATTCTTCGGTAAAGAGCCACACAAAGGTGTGAACCCGGACGAAGTTGTTGCCATGGGTGCCGCCATTCAGGCCGGTGTTCTGCAAGGCGACGTCAAAGATGTGGTTCTGCTGGACGTGACCCCGCTGAGCTTGGGCATCGAGACGCTGGGTGGCGTGTTCACCCGTCTGATCGACCGCAACACCACGATCCCGACGAAAAAGTCTCAGGTCTTCTCGACTGCTGAGGACAACCAGAACGCCGTGACCATCCGCTGTTTCCAAGGTGAGCGGGAAATGGCTGCGGACAACAAGATCCTGGGTCAGTTCAATCTTGAAGATATCCCGCCCGCACCGCGTGGCATGCCTCAGATCGAGGTGACTTTTGACATCGACGCCAACGGCATTGTCTCGGTTTCGGCCAAAGACAAAGGCACCGGCAAAGAGCAGAAGATCACCATCCAGGCATCGGGCGGTCTGTCCGACGAGGATATCGACAAGATGGTCAAGGACGCCGAAGAGAACGCGGAAGCTGACAAGGAACGCCGCGAACTGGTCGACGCCAAGAACCAGGCGGAAAGCCTTATCCATTCGACCGAAAAGTCAATGGAAGAGCATGCCGACAAGGTTGACCCGACCACCATCGAAGCCATCGAGCTGGCGATTGCCGCGCTGAAGGACGAGCTGGAAACTGAGAACGCCGAAAAGATCAAGTCCGGCATTCAGAACGTGACCGAAGCGGCCATGAAGCTGGGCGAAGCCATCTACAAGGCACAGTCCGAGGAAGCCGAGGATGAGCCTGCGGCAGCTGATGAAGCTCCGGCTGGTGATGACGACATCGTCGATGCCGAGTTCGAAGATCTGGACAACGACAAGCGTAACTAACGGGTAACCGGGCCAATTCGGGCCGGTCCGGTTGCCGGGCCGGCCCGATTACGTTGAGGCAGAAGGAAATACTGATGTCCAAACGCGACTATTACGAAGTGCTCGGCGTGTCCAAGGGCGCTTCGGCGGATGAGATCAAGAAAGGCTTTCGCAAGAAGGCCAAAGAACTGCATCCAGATCGCAATAAGGACAATCCCGACGCAGAAGCGCAGTTCAAAGAGGCGAATGAGGCCTATGACGTCCTGCGCGACGGCGACAAAAAAGCGGCTTACGACCGCTTTGGCCACGCTGCTTTCGAAAATGGCATGGGCGGCGGTGGCCGACCCGGCGGCGGATTTGGCGGGCAGGGCGACTTCTCCAGCGCATTCTCGGATGTGTTTGATGACCTGTTCGGCGACTTCATGGGCGGTCAGCGCGGTGCAACTAGCGGTGGCCGGCGTGCCGCGCGCGGCTCGGACCTGCGCTATAACCTGAGGGTGACGTTGGAAGAGGCGTTCTCGGGGCTGCAAAAGACGATTAGCGTACCTGCCGCCGTGGCCTGTTCTGCCTGTGACGGATCAGGTGCGGAAGGTGGGGTGGAGCCCACAACCTGCCCGACCTGTTCCGGTATGGGAAAAGTTCGGGCGCAGCAGGGTTTTTTCACAGTCGAACGGTCCTGCCCGACCTGTTCGGGTCTGGGTCAGATCATCAAGAATCCTTGTAAATCCTGCGGAGGCGCCGGGCGCGTTGAAAAAGAGCGTGCTCTGTCGGTCAACATTCCGGCCGGTGTCGAAACCGGCACCCGCATTCGTCTTGCCGGTGAAGGTGAGGCCGGGATGCGCGGTGGCCCTCCGGGCGACCTGTATATTTTTGTCGAAGTTTCGGACCACAAGCTGTTCGAGCGCGACAGCGTAAACCTGTATTGCCGCGTTCCGGTCAGCATGGGGAAAGCCGCGCTGGGTGGTTCGATCGAAGTACCCACAATCGACGGTGGCCGTGGCCGTGTACAAATCCCGGCGGGCAGCCAGTCAGGCCGTCAGATGCGATTGCGCGGTAAGGGCATGCCCGCCCTTCGCGGCGGTGGAATTGGCGATATGTTCATTGAACTGGCGGTGGAAACCCCGGTCAATTTGACCAGCCGCCAGAAAGAGCTGCTACGCGAGTTTGACGATCTGGGCGAAGACAACCACCCGGAATCAAAAAGCTTCTTCTCATCCGTCAAATCTTTCTGGGACGGCATGAAGGGCTGAACCAGCACTTCGTAAACTTCTGTCGCAAGCCGGCCCATCGAGGCCGGCTTTTGCATTTGATAAGTCCAGTTTGACCGTGATCTGCCCCAAAATTGGCCCTTGATTCTCCCGCCATCCCCTGAGAGTGTCGCCCCAACCGTTGGGGTGCCCTGCTTGGGGGCTGAGAGGCGTGAACGCGCTAACCCATCGAACCTGATCCGGGCAATACCGGCGTAGGGAACGGTCTTATAGTGCTTAGACGTTTTCCATGCCCGTTGCCCATTTTGAACCGGAGCAACGACATGGCACCCATTGCCTTAACAATCGCAGGATCTGACAGCGGCGGAGGGGCTGGAATTCAGGCTGACCTCAAGGCCATGTCGGCGCTTGGCGTCTACGGTGCCAGTGTGATTACCGCAGTGACGGCGCAGAATACTCGCGCAGTTACGGCGGTGCATGGTATCCCTCTGGACGTCATTGCAGCCCAGATCGAGGCTGTTCTGACCGACCTGGATGTTGGCGCGATCAAGATTGGAATGCTGGCGACCCCTCAGATCATCCAGTGTGTCGAAGACAGTATCGCGGATTTTGACGGGCCGGTGGTTCTGGATCCGGTCATGATTGCCAAATCCGGCGATGCGTTGCTGGCGGAAGAAGCCGTGCAAACCCTGCGCGAGGTGTTGCTGCCGCGCGCGACCGTGTTGACACCAAACCTGCCAGAAGCAGCCTGTTTGCTGGGCGCTGAACCAGCGGACAGCCTCGAACAGATGATCACACAAGGGCGCGAGTTATGCGCATTGGGTGCAAGTGCGGTCCTGATGAAGGGCGGTCATGGGAAAGGCGACATCTGCCACGACTTACTGGTCTCAGATTTTGGCGTGATGGACCAATTTCAAGCGCCGCGCCGACAGACAAGCAACACCCACGGAACGGGGTGCACGCTGTCCTCATCCATAGCGGCCGGATTGGCCAAGGATCTTTCGCTGCCCCAGGCCGTGGCGCAAGCACATGACTATCTGCAGGGCGCCATCGCTCAGGCCGATGCTTTGAACATCGGGCAAGGTCACGGGCCTGTTCATCACTTCCATCAGGTTTGGTCCGCGTGACCGTCTGGTCGATCATAGGGGCAGGCGTGGCCGGGTTGGCCGTTGCTTCCGAACTTGTCGCGCGCGGGGCCAAGGTTCAGGTGTTTGATCCCGGTGGTGCACCGGGGCCGCATGGCTGTTCCTGGTGGGCGGGCGGAATGTTGGCACCTTGGTGCGAGTATGAAAACGCCGAAGAACCTGTCCTGCGTCTGGGGCAATTGGCAATCGACTGGTGGGCCAAGCGCACTCAGGTCCACAGGCGCGGCACATTGGTTGTCGCTAACCCACGAGACCTGCCGGATCTGCGTCGTTTCGCCCGCAGAACGGAGGGGTTTTCTGAAGTTGATGACAGAGAAATAACCTTATTAGAGCCTGATCTGTATGGTTTCAAAAAAGGTCTCTACTTTGCTGCGGAAGCCCATTTGGATCCGCGTCAGGCCTTGCTGGATCTGTCGCACCAGCTTCAGGATCACGGTGTTGAATTCCATCATGCGTGCGCTCCGACGGGATTGGACAACGCCATTGATTGCAGAGGTCTGCACGCGCGCGAATACCTGCAGGACTTGCGCGGCGTGAAGGGTGAGATGCTGGTGATACGGTGCCCAGACGTGACACTGACCCGGCCTATACGCCTGCTTCATCCACGCGTGCCGCTGTATATCGTTCCACGCGGCGACGGCGTCTACATGCTGGGCGCGACAATGATCGAATCCGAGGATAGCAGCCGAATTACCGCACGCTCGATGCTTGAGTTGCTGAGCGCAGCCTACGCCCTGAACCCCGCCTTTGGTGAGGCTGAAGTGTTGGAAACCGGCGTCGATCTGCGCCCCGCTTTCCCCGACAACCTGCCGCGTATTCGGCGGCTAGGACCGACAATCTACGCCAACGGCCTCTACCGCCACGGCTACCTGCTGGCCCCTGCACTGGCCAAGGGCGTGGCTGACCTGGCGTTGGACACCAAACATTCGGAGATGGTTGATGAAGATCGTACTTAACGGCGAGATGCGCGATGTGCACGCCGGAACTCTTGCCGATCTTTTGCAGGAATGTGGGTTTTCGGGCCGGGTGGCGACGGCTGTGAACGAGGGTTTTGTGCCCTCGAGCCTGCGCAAGGCCCGTAAAATCAAGGATGGCGATCGGATCGAAGTCGTCGCCCCGATGCAGGGGGGCTGAGCGATGAAGACTTTCTACGGCACATCACTGCCGAACCCGCTGATGCTGGGCACCGCGCAATATCCAAGCCCCGCAATCTTGGAACAGGCATTTCGGGACAGCGGGGCCGGGGTGGTCACCGTATCTTTGCGACGCGAAGCAGGCGCAGGACAAACCTTTTGGCAGATGATCCGCGATCTGAGCGTCCTTATCCTGCCCAACACAGCAGGTTGCCATACGGTGAAAGAGGCTGTGACCACCGCTCATATGGCGCGTGAGGTGTTTGACACCAAATGGATCAAGCTGGAACTGATCGGACATACCGACAGCCTCCAGCCTGATGTGTTCCAACTGGTCGAGGCCGCGCGAACCCTGAGCGAAGACGGGTTCGAGGTTTTTCCCTATACCACGGACGACCTGATCGTGGGTGAGCGACTGTTGGCGGCAGGGTGTGAGGTTCTGATGCCATGGGGCGCTCCGATAGGCTCGGGCCGTGGTTTGAACAACGAATACGCCTTGCGCGCAATGCGGGCTGAGTTTCCCGAAGTACCACTGGTGATTGACGCAGGTATCGGCCTGCCCAGCCACGCCGCTCATGCGATGGAACTTGGGTATGATGCCGTTCTGCTGAACACTGCGGTGGCACGGGCCGGTGATCCCGCAGCAATGGCCAAGGCGATGAAGCTGGCCATCGAGGCCGGGCGATTGGCCTATAAGGCTGACCCGATCGAAGCGCGCGATATGGCCGAACCCTCGACCCCCGTTATTGGAAAGGCGTTTTTGTCATGACCCTCGACCGGTTTTATCCAATCTTCGACCATTCGGACTGGCTGCGCCGGACGCTGCCTCTGGGCGTGAAACTGGTGCAGTTGCGGATCAAGGACCAACCGGATGCGGTCGTGCGTGAACAGATAGCGGTTTCGCGGGATCTGTGCTGTACGCATGGCGCTGTTCTGGTGGTGAATGACTATTGGCAAGCGGCCATCGACGCTGGCTGCGACTGGATACATCTGGGGCAAGAAGATCTGGATGATGCGGATCTGAAGGCGATCCAACGCGCAGGACTTAAACTGGGTGTCTCGACCCATGACGATGACGAGCTTGAGCGTGTTTTGGCCATGAGCCCCGACTATGTTGCGCTTGGGCCGGTCTACCCAACGATCCTGAAAAAGATGAAATGGAAACAACAGGGCCTGCCGCGTGTCACTGAATGGAAAGCGCGCGTGGGGGAAGTCCCTTTGGTCGGTATTGGCGGGATGAGTGTCGAGCGCGCGCCGGGGGTGTTGCATGCCGGGGCGGACATTGTCTCAGTCGTGACAGACATCACGTTGAATGCAGACCCAGAAGCCCGCGTACGTGCGTGGATTGAGGTCACCAGATGAGCCGCTACGCCCGTCAGATGATCCTGCCGGAGGTCGGCGCCCGTGGACAGGCCCGCCTGTCCGACGCGCGGGTTCTTGTGGTGGGGGCCGGGGGCCTGGCTGCACCGGTTTTGCCTTTGCTGGCTGGTGCTGGGGTTGGATATTTGACCATCGTAGACCCCGATGAAGTCGCCCTGTCGAACCTCCCTCGCCAGATCTTGTTCGGCGAGGGGGACTGTGGCCGCCCCAAAACCGAAGTCGCAGCTGAGCGGTGTCAGGCCTTAAACTCTGAAATTACGATTTCCACGAAAAATCAGGCTCTAACTAGCTTAAATTCGCAACGACTTGCCTCACAAGTCGATGTCATCCTCGATTGCGCAGACAGTTATGCGGCAAGCTATACGCTGTCGGATACGTGTCACTCGCTGGGCAAGCCGTTGATAAGCGCCTCGGTCCTGGGGTTGTCCGGCTATGTCGGCGGTTTCTGCGGTGGTGCCCCATCTTTGCGGGCGGTTTTTCCCGACGCGCCGGGCAGCGGTGCAAGCTGTGCCACCGCTGGTGTGTTGGGTCCGGTCGTCGGAATGATTGGCGCGATGCAAGCGCAAATGGCGTTGAGTGTCATTCTCGGGCTGGACCCTTCGCCACTTGGGCAGATGGTTCAGTTCAATGCTCGCACGATGCGCAGCACAACGTTCCGCGTTGACGATGCGCCTGAGCCCAGCCATCACTTCCCGTTTGTGTCGGCCGGCCAACTGACCACGGATGATTTGATCATCGAGTTGCGCAGCCCGGATGAGGCCCCTGAACCCATTCATCCCAACGCGCTCCGCGGTTCTCCTGAATTGATAGAATTAGAGCCTAACAATGGAGAAAGGCTGGCACTGTGCTGCGCCACTGGTCTGCGTGCGTGGCGTACTGCCGAAAAATTGCAACCGGATTGGCCGGGCGAGATCGTTCTCGTTGCGGCCTCAACCTCGTGAACGAAAAGGATACGCGAGATATGAAAAAGCTGATGACAGCAATTGCCCTGCTGGCCGCCGCGCCGGCCTGGGCCGAAGACAAGATGACCGTTCTGCTGGACTGGTTCGTTAACCCCGACCACGGGCCCATCATCGTGGCGCAAGAGAACGGATACTTTGCCGATGAGGGGCTGGAGATTGAGATTGTGCCACCCGCGGATCCATCGGCCCCTCCGCGTCTGGTTGCCGCCGGGCAAGCCGATCTGGCGGTGTCCTACCAGCCGCAACTTCACCTGCAAATCCATGAGGGCCTGCCGCTGAAGCGCGTCGGCACCTTGGTCGCGACGCCGTTGAACTGCCTGCTGGTGCTACAGGACGGTCCGATCAAAACGCTCGCCGACCTCAAGGGCAAAAAAATCGGCTTCTCGGTCGCGGGCGTGGAAGAGGCGGTGCTGGGCGCCATGCTGAACGCCCATGATGTCGCGCTGGATGATATTGAGATGGTCAACGTCAATTTTTCGCTGTCGCCATCGCTGATGACCGGTCAGGTGGATGCGGTGATCGGGGCCTTCCGGAACTTTGAGTTGAACCAGATGGATATCGAAGGCGTCGCGGGCCGCTGTTTCTACATCGAGGAAGAAGGCGTACCGTCTTATGACGAGCTGATCTATGTCGCCAATCCCGACACGATGAATGCGGATAAGGTCGCCCGCTTCCTGGCTGCAACCGAAAAGGCGACCCAGTTCATCGTCAACAACCCGGAAAAAAGCTGGGAAATCTTCGCCGCCACCTCACCCGAACTGCAGGATGAACTGAACGCGCGCGCATGGGTGGATACACTGCCCCGTTTCGCGCTGCGCCCGGCGGGTTTTGATGCGGGTCGCTATGCCCGTTTCGAAGCGTTTCTGAAAGACAGCGGCATGATCGACAGCATCAATCCGGTCAGCGACATTTCAGTGGATGTGACCGTGCAATGAGCGACTATGGCAAAGCATTTGCGCTTATGCGCGATGCCGCGCAGGGGCCATGGCGGGATTACACCTGCCACGCTTTTGTCGAAGGGATGAAGGACGGCTCGCTGCCGCGCGCGGCGTTTCTGCACTATCTGCGGCAAGACTATGTGTTCCTGATTCATTTCTCTCGTGCATGGGCGCTGGCGGTTGTGAAGTCGGAAACGCATGAGGAAATGCTGGCAGCCTCGCGCACCGTGAACGGGTTGATCAGCGAAGAGATGAAGCTGCATATCGGGATCTGCGAGGCCGAAAGCATCCCGCAGGACCAACTCTTTGCTACTCCGGAACGTGCCGAGAACCTGGCATATACGCGTTTCGTGCTTGAGGCTGGGTATAGCGGCGATCTGCTGGACCTGCTGGCGGCTTTGGTACCTTGTGTGATGGGCTATGGTGAGATTGGCACAAGACTAGCGGCTGAGGCGACGTCTGACACCTATCGCGATTGGATCGCCACCTATGCCAGCGATGACTACCAAGATGCCTGCGTGGCGGTTGGTGAATTGTTGGACATGGCTCTAACGAGGCGTATTGGCGAGGATTTCGAAGCATCCCCGCGTTGGACCCGGCTGTGCCACACCTTCGGTACCGCGACCGAGTTGGAGGTCAATTTCTGGCAAATGAGCCTGACCCCATGACCCTAGCCCCCGATCTAACCATCCGTGGTTCGGCCGCAATTGGCGACGCGTTATTGTTCGCGCCGTTGACCCTGACGCTAGAGGCCGGGCGGTGGACGTGTTTACTGGGTGGATCGGGGGTTGGCAAAACCACCATTCTGCGCCTGATTGCTAGCTTGGACACCGGCGCAGAGTTCACCGGTCAGATTACTGCAAGTGACGGGCAATCTGTGCCTGAACGGGTTGCATATATGGCGCAAGACGATTTGTTGCTGCCTTGGGCGACTGTGGCGCAGAACGTCCTGTTGGGTGCGCGGTTGCGCGGAGAAAAGCCAGATTTGCGCCGCCGTGATCAGCTGATCGAACGGATGCACCTGCAGGATCATATGACCAAGAAGCCCGGCGAACTCTCTGGTGGCCAACGTCAACGCGTGGCTCTGGCCCGCACGTTGATGGAAGATCGGCCCATCGTTCTTTTGGATGAGCCGTTCTCGGCGCTGGACGCCCGCACCCGCGCGGATATGCAGGACCTTGCGGCCGAAGCGTTACAGGACCGAACCGTTCTGCTGGTCACCCATGATCCGGGCGAGGCTGCCCGGTTAGGTCAATCCATTGTGGTCATGAGGCAGAATGGCATAACGCCCTGCCAACCCCCGCATGCACCAGCTCCGCGCAGCGTCGATGATCTGGAAACGCTCGAGACGCAGGGCACCTTACTGCGTACGCTTCGTGAGGACGCGGCATGAAATTGTTATCAGCTCTTGCTGCGACGCTATTTGCGCTGGTGATCTGGCAGGGGATCGTTTCCCTGACTGACCTGCCGAAATTCATTCTTCCCGGCCCGGCTTTGGTGGCCGAGACCTGGTGGCAGAACCGCTGGGTTATAGCGGAACACACTTGGGTTACCGCGGTCGAGGTCGTTATCGGCTTGGCTTGTGGAACGATTCTTGGCGTTTTGACAGCATTGCAATTGGCCAATTCCCGCGCCGCGCGGGTGCTGGTGCAGCCGATGCTGGTGTTTACGCAGGCGCTGCCGGTCTTTGCTTTGGCTCCTTTGCTAACCCTTTGGTTGGGTTATGGGCTGTGGTCTAAAGTCGCGATGGCGGTGTTGATCATCTATTTCCCGATCACCTCATCCTTCTTCGACGGGTTGATGCGGACCCCACCGGGATATCTTGATCTGGCACGCACCATGCAGGCCAGTTCGCGGGCGGTGTTGTGGCACATTCGCATTCCGGCAGCCTTGCCTTCGCTGGCGTCGGGCATGCGACTGGCGGCGGTCTATGCCCCGATCGGGGCAGTGATCGGCGAATGGGTCGGGTCGTCGCAGGGTCTGGGTTACCTGATGCTGCTGGCCAATGGCCGGGCAAAGACCGACCTTATGTTTGCTGCTATGCTGACTCTGGGGGTTTTTTCGATCCTGCTGCACCTGACCGTTCGACGGGCAACTGCAGGCATTGCGGGTGAGACGCGTTAACCATTCAGAAACCGATTCTGCGGCACGGTGGTCCCATGAATCAGGACGCCTTTACCGAAGCCCCGATGCTGTTTGAAACCGACGAAGCCCCCGTGCAGCCGCTGCCGACGGGTCGCTTGCCGTCGTATATCAAAGATCACCGCAAACGATTGCGCGAACGGTTTATGTCTGGTGGGTCGGCGGCAATGCCGGATTACGAATTGTTGGAACTTGCCCTGTTCCGCTCGATCCCACGGCAGGATGTCAAACCCCTGGCCCGAGCGCTGATGGATACGTTTGGCGACTTTAACCGCGTGCTGACCGCACCCGAAGAACGGCTGCGGCAAATCAAAGGCGTAGGCGATACGGTGATCACCGACCTGAAAATCCTTGAGGCGTGTGCACATCGGATGACCCGCGCGCGGGTCATGCAACGGCACGTCGTATCAGGCTGGGACGCATTGCTGGATTATTGCCATACGACGATGGCCCATCGCGAGACTGAGCAGTTTCGCGTATTCTACCTTGACCGAAAGAACGTTCTGATTGCGGATGAAGAACAGGCCAAAGGCACTGTCGACCACGTTCCCGTGTATCCGCGTGAGGTAGCCAAACGCGCGCTTGAGCTGAATGCCTCGGCGCTAATCTTGGTACACAATCACCCATCGGGCGATCCGACACCGTCGCAATCGGATATCGATATGACCAACCGAATTCAGGATGCCTGCGTCGCGCTGGGCCTGACGCTGCATGACCATCTGATTATTGGCAAATCGAATGAGTTGAGCTTTCGGTCCGAGGGCTATTTGTAAGGGTTACTGAACCCAGACCTCGACCCTGCGATTGACTTTGCGGCCCCAGTCCGTGTCATCACAGGCCATGGGCATTGCTTCGCCAAATGCGTCCACGGCGATCTCGACACTCTCCGGAATGGCTGTTTCTACCGCCGACAGCACTGCGTTGCGCACGGTCTTTGCCC
Organism: Ruegeria sp. CDSC054; assembly: GCF_059610645.1. Lineage (NCBI taxonomy): Bacteria > Pseudomonadati > Pseudomonadota > Alphaproteobacteria > Rhodobacterales > Roseobacteraceae > Ruegeria > Ruegeria sp. CDSC054. Next base: position 96,322 of record NZ_JBXWOA010000004.1, read on the forward strand.
GCAGCAATGCGATCCTTGCATTGGCTGTGGCCGCGCCTTCGCCGTCGCTAAAGCCCACAAAGGTCAGTTTACGAGCGTCGATGGTCCCGGTTTCGAGGGCGTGGGCCAACTGCCGGATGTTGGAACGTGACTGCGCGTCGGGTCTGGAGGAACCTGCCTCGAACCGGAACGACAGAGACAGGCGCGATTGTGGGCGCAGCGTGTCGATCATGTGCTGTAACTCTTCCAACCCGACCTCGGCACCACCTGAAACCACTGCGTTGGCCAGACGATCCCCTTGCAACCCGATCCGCATGGTTTCGGGTTCTTGATCCACAAATCCGGCATCGCGGATCGCCATCTGTGCCTCGGCGCTTTGCGAATAGGCCAGGAATTGCCGCGCGATGCGGGGCAGGCGGATTTCCGGCAGATACAAGAACATCGGCGATGTCAGCGGATAATCTTCGGTCTTGATGGATTGCCGCGTGGCGGTCAGCGCGTGACCGCAACCGCCGGTCAAAGGCAGGCCCCGGGCAGGCCCGACCTCGGCATGGCTGGCGATACCGATGGCAAAGGGGTCATCAGCGACAGCGCGCACCAGATCGCTGCTACGGGTGTGACGTATAATTCCCTCGGCCAGCGTTGGCTGAGCAGGGGTCAGCAACCGATCCTCAACCCCTTGCGCCAAACCGGAACCGGCGTCTGGTAAGTGCAGGGAAACGGGCGCATCAGGTCCTCCAAGCTCAGACCAGTTCTTGATCTCGCCGGAAAACACGCGCACCAGTTCTGCTGGCGAAATTTGCCGCGCCGGGTTTTCCCGGGCCACAATTGGGACCAGCGCGTCCAGCGCGATGACCCGGGATCGCCTTGCATCTGCCAGATCACCCAGACCAGCGGTCTGCGCAGCCTCCTGTTCCGATGGGCGAATTTCACGCAATGCCATGACGATATCGGTCTCATCGGCGATCAGATCCGCAAAGCCGCCACCTGTGTTGTTAGGGGCGAAATAGAACCGCCCCAAAGGGGCATTGCGCCCGGTCTGGTGAAGCTCATAGGTGAATGCGCCCGAATCCAAACGCTGCGGCGTCGCCGACATCCCCTCTTGCTGGGCGAAACCAACGATCAGGGCCGGCAGTACCTTTTCCGCCATGACGGAGGAACCGGAGAACCGAACCTCGGCCACGAAATCCGTAAGGTTGGGGCAGGCGGGTCCTTCGCAGGTAACACCCGACCCATCCACTGTCAGCTCACCGAACTGCGTATCCACGCGATAGAACTCGCCATCAAAGCTCAGCAGGTTGCCTGTGACCTCGACCTTGCCGTCTTGCGAGGTCAGCGTGATATCCTGTGCGTGTACATAGGGCGCCAGAGTCACCGAAATCAGTGTGGCCACTGCCACACGAAAAAATGTCATAAGAAAGTCGAGCCTGCCTGCGGTTTAATTTGCCGCGATTGTCAGGTCTTGGAGCAGATTATTCAACACCAGAAAATCACCGGCCCGCGTGCAATCCGGCATGGGCAGCGTCAAATCGCGCGACCGCAGGCGGCGATCGCCACGCAGCTCGAGTGATTGAACGGCCAAATCCCGGCCGCAATTTGCCTCGGTCACTTCGGCCTCGACCGTCAGTTCGATCGAACCGGTCTGGCTGGTTTCGCCTGCAGGGAAAGAATAGATTTCGATATTCTGCGCGTCGCCGAATGCCTGTTGTCCCAGATGTACGACTTTACCCGCACCTTTCGCGTCAGGGTCCGACGATACATGTCCCGCTGTGCCATAGCTGGCCCCAAATTCCAGCGCATGGATCTGCAGGTCTGTCTCACCCTGCCATTGCAGGGCGATGCGGTTGTAGTTGGCCAGGTCGGGGATGTGAGTGGTGGCTACGGTTCCGGTCTGATCATCTACTGAGATCAGAAAGATCGCATATTCCGACAGGGCCGGGATCGTCAGATCCAAAGCGCCGTTTTTGTCCGTTCGTTGGGTAACTGTTAGTCCGCTGTGATGGATTTCGATCCGTTCATTGCCGTGGCAGGGGGCTTTGACGGTCAGGCGCGCCGCAGCGCCGGGGACGGATTTTGCGCGGGCACTGAGAGTGCAGCTTTCCTGATCAGAGGGGGTCGATCGGGTGGGTTGCAGGGCGCGCCGGGATGCTTTGATGTCGGTGGTTGCATCAGCGGCCGGAAGCGAGGAGGTCAGAACAATTCCTTCCAGCCCGGCAATCACCGAGGACTGATTGGCGGCAGCCACAGTTACAGGAGCCTGCGCGCCATCCGATTGCGCTGGCGATCCATTTTGCATCAGGTAACCAATGGCTAAGGCACAAGCGACGGTGCCGCCAGTGGTCACGTAATTCTTTATTACAAACAAAACACCCTCCCCAGTTGAAGGAGCGAGTCGCATCCTGAAGTTGAATCACGGCCAATATGTGGCCGTGAAACGGACTCAATGTGTTTTGATCAAGGTGACGTTAGGTCAGCCGGCCGTGGCAGTGTTTGAATTTCTTGCCAGATCCACAAGGGCAGAGATCGTTGCGCGACGGGTTCCCCCAAGTCGAGGGATCGTCTTCGACAAAGCCAGGGCGCGCATCGCCTGAAGCCTGGGCTTCGGCCAGTGCTTCCGCCTTGTCGGTGGCTTGATCCACCGCCCGTTGTGCCTGAGCTTGCTGAGCTTGCATCTGGGCCAGCATTTCGCGCTGTTCCTCTTCGGTCAGCGGACGGACGCGCGACAATTGCTGAGTCACTGTTTCGCGCAGACTGTCCAGCATCCCTTCGAACAGCTGGAAGCTTTCGTTCTTGTATTCATTCAGCGGGTCGCGCTGGGCGTAACCGCGGAATCCAACGACCGAGCGCAGATGTTCCAGCGTCAGCAAGTGCTCGCGCCATTTGCTGTCGATCGTCTGCAGCAGAACCTGCTTTTCGATGTTGCGCATATTTTCGGGACCGAAGGCTGCCGCCTTTTGCGCCATCATCTCATCGGCAGCATTGACCAGACGCTCGCGCACCTGTTCATCATCGACGCCTTCCTCGGCGGCCCAGTCCTGTACTGGCGCGTCGATGGTCAGCTTTTCCTTGATTGCCGCGTGCAGGCCATCGGTATCCCACTGATCGGCATAGGTTTTTGGCGGCATGTATTCGTCGATCAAATCGTCAATCACCTGTTCGCGCATGTCCGAGACGATCTCGGACAGGTCATCGGTCGACATGATTTCGCGCCGCTGGCTGAACACCACTTTACGCTGGTCATTCATCACGTCGTCGAATTTCAGAACGTTCTTGCGCATGTCAAAGTTTCGGCCTTCGACCTTGGACTGTGCGCGTTCCAGCGACTTGTTCACCCAAGGATGAACAATTGCCTCGCCTTCTTTCATGCCCAGCGTAGTCAGAACCTTGTCGAGCCGTTCCGAGCCAAAGATGCGCATCAGGTCGTCTTCGAGGCTCAGGTAGAACACGGTGCGGCCCGGGTCACCCTGACGGCCCGAACGACCGCGCAGCTGGTTGTCGATCCGGCGGCTTTCGTGCCGTTCGGATGCCATGACGTAAAGACCACCGGCCGCCAGAACCTTTTCCTTTTCCTCGGCGTGGCGGGCCTCTTCCTTGGCGCGCAGCTCGGCAGGATCGGCCTCGGGGTTTTCGGCCAGCGCCTGAAGCACATTCATCTCGACATTGCCGCCCAGCTGAATGTCGGTGCCGCGACCAGCCATGTTGGTGGCAATGGTCACCGCACCATACCGGCCGGCATCGGCCACGATTTGTGCCTCTTGCTCGTGCTGGCGGGCGTTCAGAACGTTATGTTCGATGCCTTCCTTTTGCAGCAGCTGGCTTAGCAGTTCGGATTTCTCGATCGAGGTTGTGCCCAAAAGAACCGGCTGGCCCTTTTCCTGCGCTTCCTTGGTCTCGTCAATCATCGCGCCGTATTTCTCACCGGCGGTGCGATAGACCTGATCGTCTTCGTCAAGACGGGCAATCGGCCTGTTGGTCGGAACCTCGACCACACCGAGACCGTAGATTTCGGCGAATTCTTCGGCTTCGGTCAGCGCGGTGCCGGTCATGCCACCCAGCTTGTCATACAGACGGAAGTAGTTCTGGAAGGTCACACTGGCCAGCGTCACGTTTTCAGGCTGAATTTGGACGCCTTCCTTGGCTTCGATGGCCTGATGCAGACCTTCGGACAGACGGCGACCTGGCATCATCCGGCCAGTGAATTCGTCGATCAGAACGACGTTGCCGTCACGGACGATGTAGTCTTTGTCACGTGTAAACAGCTTGTGTGCGCGCAGACCCTGGTTGACGTGGTGTACCACCGTGGTGCTTTCGGGGTCATACAGAGAATGGCCTTCGGGGATCAGACCGTTGGCAATCAGCTGTTGTTCCAGGAACTCGTTGCCCTCATCGGTGAAGGTCACGTTCCGGGACTTTTCATCCAACGTAAAGTGATCATCGCTTAGCGAGGGGATCAGGGCGTCGATGCTGGTATACAGGTCCGAGCGGTCCTCGGACGGGCCCGAGATGATCAATGGCGTCCGCGCTTCGTCGATCAGGATCGAGTCGACCTCGTCCACAATCGCGAAATTGTGGTACTTTTGGTAAATCTGATCCAGCTCCGCCTTCATGTTATCGCGCAGATAATCAAAGCCCAACTCGTTGTTGGTGGCATAGGTGACGTCACAGGCGTAGGCAGCTTTTTTGTCGGCGTCCGGCTGACCCGACCAGATTACGCCGGTGGTCATACCAAGGGCTCCGAACACTTTACCCATCCACTCGGCGTCACGCTTGGCCAGGTATTCGTTCACCGTGACCACGTGTACGCCCTTGCCGGTCAGAGCGTTCAGATAGGCCGGGAAGGTGGCAACCAGCGTCTTGCCCTCACCGGTCTTCATCTCCGAGATATTGCCCTGATGCAGGAAGGCACCGCCCATCAACTGCACATCAAAGGCCCGCAGACCCAGCGCGCGCTTGGCGCCTTCGCGGACGTTTGCAAAGGCTTCGGGCAGCAGGTCGTCCAGCGCCTCACCATCCAGCGCACGCTTGCGCAGTTCGGCGGTCTTTTCGATCAGGCCCTCATCGGACAACTTTTCGAACTCAGGTTCCAGCGCATTGATCTTTTCGACCAGCGGACGGGTCGCCTTGATCTTGCGGTCGTTCGGTGTTCCGAACACCTTTTTGGCGAGCGTTCCGAGTCCCAGCATGTTCACTCCAGCGGATCTGTTCTTGTCTTGGTTGCGACAGGCTTGCCCACCTTGCTTGCAACCCATAGATACGGGGGATGAAAGGCGGCCCTGTCCAAGGCTTCAAAGCGATGTAAGCGGCAGGTCCCAGAGTGTCAACGCCACGCCCCGTCGCGGCAAAGAAATAGGATGATTCCATGCCCAAAGGCCTCACTTTTCTGCCATCGCTGGCTCTGGCTGCCGTGATGGCGATGCCGCTTGCCGCCGAAACCAAGCCGGACGCGGATACGGTTGTCGCCAATGTGAACGGGGATGAAATCACACTGGGTCACGTTATTGCATCTGTCGCGGCCCTGCCTCCGAATTACGCCGAGGTCGAAGATGATGTTCTGTACGAATTCGTCATCGAGCAATTGATCCAGCAGCAATTGCTGGCGCAGCAGCAGGACGATCTGAACCGGCTGAACCAGTTGGGATTGGAAAACGAAGGCCGTTCCATGCGGGCGGTGCAGACAGTAAATGCGTTGCTGGGCGATGTCGTGACCGAAGAGTCAATTCAGGCAGCCTATGACGCGGAATTCGGCAACTTCGAAGGCGAAGATGAGTTCGACGCCAGCCATATTCTTGTAGCCACCGAAGAAGAAGCCAAGGAAATTAAAACTCTGCTGGATGACGGCGGCGATTTTGCCGAAACGGCCAAGGAAAAGTCGACCGGCCCATCGGGTCCGAATGGCGGGTCATTGGGATGGTTTGGCAAGGGCCAGATGGTGCCGGAATTCGAAAACGCCGTTGTTGCGTTGGAAAAGGGTCAGATTTCGGATCCGGTGCAAACACAGTTCGGCTGGCACCTGATCATTCTCAACGACACGCGAAAATCCGAAGCGCCGGGGCTTGATGCCGTACGTGAACAGCTGGCCCAGTCCCTTCAGCAGGACGCGATTCAAGCCAAGATCGACGAGCTGACGCAGCAGTCGCAGATCGAACGTCCCGCTTTGGACGGTGTGGGCCCCGAGGTCATCCGTCAGATCGACCTGATTCAGGAGTAACTCCAGTGGCCGCGATCACCAAGGTTTCGCCGCTGGCTCCAGCGGCCTTCCCCGAACTGCCTGCGATTGACGGTGTGCGTTTTGCCACCGTCGAAGCTGGCGTGCGTTATCAGGGCCGTACCGACGTGATGTTGGCGGTTCTGGATCCGGGCACATCTGTGGCCGGGGTGTTCACCCGATCGGCCACACGCGCAGCCCCTGTGCTGGACTGTCAGGACAAGATCGGCGGGGCTAGCGATGGGCCTGCGGCGATATTAGTGAACTCGGGCAATGCCAATGCCTTTACCGGTCACTATGGCCAAACCTCGGTGGCCGAGGTGACGCATGCAGTGTCCAAAGCGACCGGCGTTGCAGTCGAACGCGTCTTCACCTCTTCCACCGGCGTGATTGGTGAGCCGCTGCCCCATGACCGCATCGTGGCACAGCTTGAGGCGTTGAAGGTGGGCCTCAGCCGTCATGCCATCGAGGATGCGGCGCGGGCGATCATGACCACGGATACCTTTCCAAAAGGGTCCAGTGTGCAGGTCGAGATTGACGGAAAAACAGTCTCTATTGCAGGGATTGCCAAGGGGTCAGGCATGATCGCGCCGGATATGGCGACGATGCTGGTCTACATCTTTACCGATGCACAGGTCGAACAGCCCGCCTTGCAGGCCATGCTGGGCGCGCAGACCGACCGGACATTCAACTGCATCACCGTGGACAGTGACACCTCGACCTCGGACAGCCTGTTGCTCTGTGCAACCGGGGCCTCGGGTGTGGACGCAACCGGCAATGCGGCGTTTGCCGAGGCACTGGAAGGCGTGATGCTTGACTTGGCGCAACAGGTGGTGCGCGACGGTGAAGGTGCTACGAAATTTGTGGAAATTCGTGTAACCGGTGCCGCGTCGGATACGGACGCCAAGGTGCATGGGCTGGCGATTGCCAACTCACCGCTGGTTAAAACGGCTATTGCTGGTGAAGACCCGAACTGGGGCCGGATCGTCATGGCTATCGGTAAATCCGGTGCCGCCGCTGACCGCGACCTGCTGAGCATTTCCTTCGGCGATATTCTGGTTGCCGAAAAGGGCTGGGTCAGCCCGGATTACCGTGAGGATGACGCCGCCGCCTATATGAAAGGTCAGGACCTTGTGATTGCGGTCGATCTTGGGCTGGGCGAAGGTAAATCCACCGTTTGGACCTGCGATCTGACCCACGGCTATATCGAGATTAACGCGGATTATCGCTCGTGAAGACTTTACTGGTGTCTGCTGTCGCCCTGATCGACATTGAGGGCCGGGTGCTACTGGCCCAACGACCTGAGGGTAAATCTATGGCCGGTCTCTGGGAATTCCCCGGTGGCAAAATCGAACCCGGCGAAACCCCCGAGGCCGCCCTGATCCGCGAATTGCACGAGGAACTGGGTATAGACACCTGGGCCTCATGCCTCGCCCCGCTGACCTTTGCCAGCCACAGCTATGACGATTTCCATCTGTTGATGCCGCTGTTTGCCTGCCGCAAGTGGGAGGGTATCCCGCAGTCTAAGGAAGGGCAGGCGCTTAAATGGGCGCGCGCGAATGAGTTGCGGAACTATCCGATGCCTGCGGCGGATGTGCCATTGATCCCGATTTTGCGAGATTGGTTATAGAGGCAGCCCGTTTGCGGGCCCACTTCGGTCTGAGAGGAACTAGTCTCGAATGCTCAAGCGTTTTACAATCCTAACAGGTGTCGTGCTTATAGCTTTGGTCGGTTACTTGCCATTCGAACTCGCAAAATGCGATGACATGATGAGGCAACATGGGCCAGTCTTCATCTGCCTACCGATCACTTTTCTTACGATTCCTGTATTTCTCGCGGTTTTTTTGGTTCAATTGGTTTTCCTCTTTCGATTGAGGAAATGACAGTCGTAGCCAAATTTGCTCTTTTTGGCCGATTTGAATGCATCTTTTTCTGTAGGGAAAATCACTCCTTCAACCCTGTTACAATTCGTAAGAATTGAGAAAACATCAGGAAAAAGTTGACGCTGATCTTTCCTGCGTCCCTTATCGGGGCGTTGGCGTCCGGGGTTGATCCCTGGTCCGCCGTTTCCGGCCCGGAGGAGGGGTCGGATGGGGAGGAGAAAGAGATTGGCTCAGACGCAGTCGGGCGCTGAAGGGATGCACTCTCTTCCGGCGCTGCTACACCGCAATGCGACCCAGTTCAGGGACGCCCCGGCCTACCGGGAAAAGGAATTCGGAATCTGGCAATGCTGGACCTGGGCCGAAACGGCCAAGGAAATCCGTGCGATTGCCCTGGGCTTTCTAGAACTTGGCGTCACAAAAGGCGACCACATCGCAGTGATCGGGCGCAATCGTCCGGCGCATTACTGGTCGATGGTTGCGGCTCAGATGGTGGGTGCTGTGCCGGTTCCGCTGTATCAGGATGCAGTCGCTGAGGAGATGGCCTATGTCCTGGATCATTGCGGCGCAAAATACGTCGTCTGCGGTGATCAGGAGCAGGTCGACAAGGTCATCGAGATTCAGGAGAACCTGCATCAAGTCAAACACATCCTCTACACCGACAAACGGGGGATGCGGAAATACGATCACAGCCAGATGAACGCACTGGACGATCTGATGGCCGAAGGCAGTGCCGGTCACGCGCGTTTTGATGCGGAACTGGATCGTCGGATTGCCGAGATCGAATACGACGGCACCTGCGTCATGCTGTATACGTCGGGCACCACGGGTAAACCCAAGGGCGTGGTGCTGTCGAACCGCAACGTGATCGAAAGCGCCAAGAACTCCGCCGAGTTCGATCATTTGAACCGGAACGAAGACATCCTGTCTTACCTGCCGATGGCTTGGGTAGGCGATTTCATCTTTTCCATCGGTCAGGCCTATTGGTGTGGCTTTTGCGTAAACTGCCCCGAAAGCGCCGACACGATGATGACCGATCTGCGCGAAATCGGGCCGACTTATTTCTTCGCTCCGCCACGCGTTTTTGAAACCCAGCTGACCAACGTAATGATCCGGATGGAGGACGCAGGTAAACTGAAGCAGCGGATGTTCCACTACTTCATGGCGCATGCCAAGAAAGTGGGTGGCCTGCTGCTGGACGGCAAGCCGGTGAGTTTTGGCGACCGCGTGAAATACGCGCTGGGCAACCTGCTGGTCTATGGCCCGCTCAAGGATACACTGGGTTATGGCCGCTTTCGCGTTGGCTATACGGCGGGTGAGGCGATCGGGCCGGAGATTTTTGATTTCTACCGCTCGCTCGGCATCAACCTTAAACAACTTTACGGTCAGACCGAAGCGACGGTTTTCATCACCGTTCAGCCGGATGGTGAGGTGCGCGCCGACACCGTTGGTGTGCCTGCCCCGGATGTCGAACTGAAGATCGACGACAAGGGTGAGATCCACTACCGCTCACCCGGTGTTTTCGTCGAGTATTACAACAACCCAGATTCCACGGCATCGACCAAAGATGCGGAAGGCTGGGTGGCCACTGGGGATGCGGGGTTCATCGAGGAAAGTTCGGGCCATCTGCGGATCATCGACCGCGCCAAGGACGTCGGCAAAATGGCCGACGGGTCGATGTTTGCGCCGAAATACGTCGAGAACAAGCTGAAATTCTATCCCGATATCCTCGAGGTTGTCCTGTTCGGAAACGGCAAAGACCGCTGCGTCGCGTTTATCAATATCGACCTGACGGCTGTTGGGAACTGGGCAGAACGCAACAACGTGGCCTATGCATCCTATCAGGAACTAACAGCGAATCCCCGTGTATTAGAGACGATTCGTAGCCATGTCGAAGAGGTGAATAAGTCTGTAGCCGCTGATGAGATGTTGTCGGGATGTCAGGTGCATCGCTTTGTGGTTCTGCACAAAGAACTGGACGCGGATGACGGTGAGATGACCCGTACGCGGAAGGTGCGACGCGGATTTGTCGAGGACAAGTTCAGTGACATCATCGACGCGCTTTATGACGGGTCCAAGCAGGTCTCGACCACGACCGAAGTGACTTATGAGGACGGTCGAAAGGGGTCGATCAGCGCAACGCTTGAGATTATCGATGCACCGGTCGTTCCGGTTGCTCAGCACAAGGTGGCGGCGGAATGAGGGCCGGTCATGCGTCGCTCGACCTGTGGTCATCGCCCCGCCCACCGTCCCGTTTTTCCGCAAGTCAGGGAGTGACTGATGCTGGATAACTCCGAAGGATATGTCACCGAAGATGGCCGCAAGATCGGCGGCGTGGTGATGGAGATGAAGAACATCACCCTGCGTTTTGGCGGTGTGGTGGCGATCAAGGATATCTCATTCGACATTCGTGAAGGCGAGATCCGCGCCATCATCGGTCCGAACGGCGCCGGTAAATCCTCGATGCTGAACGTGATTTCGGGGTTCTATATCCCGCAGGAGGGCGAGGTCTGGTTCCATGGGGCCAAGCGTCCGCAGATGCGCCCTTATGAAGTTGCGCGGCAAGGTATTGCTAGGACGTTCCAGAACATTGCCCTTTTCGAAGGCATGAGCGTGCTGGACAACGTCATGACCGGGCGGCTGAACTATATGAAAACCAACCTCTTTCAGCAGGCCATGTGGAAGGGCAAGGCTGAGGCGGAAGAGGTTGAAAACCGCGAAGCGGTCGAGAAAATCATCGACTTTCTCGAAATTCAGCACATCCGCAAGACGCCGGTTTCCCGCCTGCCGTACGGGTTGAAAAAGCGGGTCGAGTTAGCCCGCGCTTTGGCGGCCGAGCCTAAGTTGTTGCTGCTGGACGAACCAATGGCCGGCATGAACGTTGAAGAGAAAGAGGACATGAGCCGCTTTATCCTCGACGTGAATGACGAGTTTGGCACCACCATCGCCCTGATCGAGCATGACATGGGTGTTGTGATGGATCTGAGCGACCGGGTGGTCGTGATGGATTACGGCAAGAAGATCGGCGACGGCACCCCGGATGAGGTGCGCAGCAATCAGGAAGTCATCGACGCCTATCTGGGGGTGAGCCATGACTGAGCAACTGACAGACATGAGAGGGGGCGCACATGCCTGATCAGCTGATTTTCGCGATGGAGGTTTTCCTCAACGGCCTTATGGCAGGTGTTCTGTACGCCCTGGTCGCACTGGGCTTTGTGCTGATCTACAAGGCGTCCGGAATCTTCAATTATGCTCAAGGGGTTATGGCCCTTTTCGCTGCCATGACTCTGGTGGGGATCATGAACGGGCAGGTCCCGTTTGCCCATCTGATCAACGCGACATTCGGAACGCATATCCACAAGTTCGGATGGAATGTGCCTGCGTTTGTGGCGATTATCCTGACGATGGGTGTCATGGTTCTGCTGGCCTGGGCGGTGCAACGCTTTGTGATGCGGCATTTGGTCGGGCAAGAGCCGATTATCCTATTCATGGCGACCATCGGTCTGGCCTATTTCCTTGAGGGCGTGGCTGACCTGATGTGGGGATCCGAGATCAAGACGTTGGATGTCGGCCTGCCGCAGGGCATCAACCTGTGGATCGATGAGACCACGTTCAACATCTTTGGCTACGGCTTCTTTATCGACAACCTGGACATTGTGGCGACGGTGATTGCCGCACTGCTGGTGACCGCACTGGTCGCGTTCAGCCAATACACCAAGCAGGGCCGGGCGATGCGCGCGGTGGCCGATGACCATCAGGCGGCGCTGTCTGTCGGAATTTCGCTGAACTTCATCTGGATCATGGTGTGGTCGGTTGCGGGCTTTGTCGCACTTGTTGCAGGCATCATGTGGGGCACCAAATCGGGCGTTCAGTTCTCGCTGTCCCTGATCGCGCTCAAGGCGCTGCCGGTGCTGATGCTGGGCGGATTTACTTCGATCCCCGGGGCCATTGTTGGCGGGCTGATCATCGGTGTGGGCGAGAAGCTGTTCGAGTTCGCGATCGGCCCGCTGGTCGGCGGCGCGACCGAGAACTGGTTCGCTTATGTTCTGGCGCTGATCTTCCTCGTGTTCCGGCCGCAGGGCCTGTTCGGTGAGAAGATCATTGAGAGGGTGTAGGACGTGACCAAGCTGATCGCCATCATCAACGTGATCGCGTGGGCCGGGTTCTGGGCTTTTGGCTACATCGCGCTCACTTCGGATGATTTAACCGAAGGTCAGTTGGTGATTGCAGCAATTCTGGCTTTTGCCGGGCTCGCCATGGGCATCCTGGCTTACATGAAACTGGTGCGCGCCTCAGAGGCGAGCGGATATGCAAAAGGCTCCAAGCAGCTGAACGCCGAGGCCCGCAACCGGGCGCAAGAAGAATGGGGAAAGTAAGACATGTTTTATCGTGAGGCCGGGGATTTCAAAACCTCCTACACAGATGACAGCCAGACCTTTCCGATCAAGTTCGACCGGTATCGGTATTATGTGGTTTTGGCGGTGGCGTTTGGGATCATCCCGTTCGTCATCAATGACTACTGGGCCAATGCGCTGTTACTGCCCTTTTTGATTTATGCCATTGCGGCGATCGGGTTGAACATTCTTGTGGGGTATTGCGGGCAGGTATCCTTGGGTACCGGTGGCTTCATGGCTGTGGGTGCCTATGCCTGCTACAAGCTTATGACCTCTTTCCCGGATGTCAGCATGTTCATTCATGTCATTCTTGCCGGCGGCATAACGGCCATTGTCGGGGTGCTGTTTGGCCTGCCGAGCCTGCGGATCAAGGGGTTCTATCTCGCCGTGGCCACGCTGGCGGCGCAGTTCTTCCTTGTGTGGCTCTTTAACCGGGTGCCTTGGTTCTACAACTATTCGGCCTCGGGTCAGATCAACGCGCCGGAAAGGGATGTGTTCGGCATCATCATCACAGGCCCGAATGCACCGGCATGGGCCACCTATCTGTTCTGCCTGATTTTCCTGGCCGTCAGCGCCCTGATCGCGCGCAACTTGACGCGCGGCACGACGGGCCGGACATGGATGGCGATCCGTGACATGGACATCGCGGCCGAGATCATTGGGGTGAACCCGCTAAAGGCCAAGATGAGCGCCTTTGCCGTCAGCTCGTTCTTTATCGGCATCGCGGGCGCGCTGTTCTTTGCTGTCTATCTTGGTGCGGTCGAGGTCGGCGAAGTATTCGGTATCCAGAAATCGTTCCTAGTCCTGTTCATGATTATTATCGGAGGGTTAGGGTCCATTTTCGGATCGTTCGCCGGTGCCGCTTTCCTTGTTCTGCTGCCGGTGGTCCTGAAAGTGGTGGGCGTCGACGTTCTGGGCTGGCCCACGGATATCGTGGCACATCTGCAGCTGGTGATCGTCGGCGCGCTGATCATCATGTTCCTGATCTTGGAACCGCACGGGCTGGCACAACTGTGGCGCGTGGCGAAAGAGAAACTGAGACTATGGCCGTTCCCGCACTAAGGGGTCGGCCCAATGAAAAAACGGGCGGCACAAGCCCGAACGCAACATCGGACTAACCAAGGGAGGAGACACCCGATGAAATTGAAACTGGCAACCGCGGCGCTGAGCGCCCTGATGGCTGCAGGACCCGCTCTGGCGGATCTTGTGATCCCCGATCTGAGCTATCGTACCGGGCCTTACGCCGCTGGCGGCATTCCGTTCTCGGATGGCTATAACGACTATTTCACCCTGCTGAACGAGCGCGATGGCGGCATCGGCGGTGTTCCGATCCGGATGGTCGAATGCGAAACCGGCTACAACACCGAAAAAGGTGTGGAATGCTATGAAGCCACCAAGGGCGAAGGCGCTTTGGTGTATCAACCGCTGTCGACTGGCATCACCTATCAGCTGATCCCAAAAGTCACCGCAGACGACATTCCGCTGCACACGATGGGTTATGGCCGGACCTCGGCCAAGAATGGCGATGTGTTTAGCCACACCTTCAACTATCCCGCCAACTACTGGGACGGGGCCTCGGGTGCGGTAAACTATCTGCTTGAGGAGAACGGTGGTGATCTGAGCGGCAAGAAAATCGCGCTGGTCTACCACAACTCGGCCTATGGTAAGGAGCCGATCCGCACGCTGGAAGAGCTGTCCAAGAAGCACGGTTTTGAACTGGTCGCCCTGCCGGTCGATCACCCGGGTCAGGAACAGAAGTCGCAGTGGCTGCAAATCCGCCGTGATCGTCCCGACTATGTCCTGATGTGGGGCTGGGGCGTGATGAACCAGGTTGCGGTACAAGAGGCCGCCAATATCCGGTTCCCAATGGAAAACTTCATCGGTATCTGGTGGTCCGGTTCGGAGAACGATGTGCTGCCAGCGGGCGAAGCCGCCAATGGCTATAAGGCACTTACCTTCCACAACGTTGGCACGGATTTCCCGGTCTTTGACGATCTACAGAAACACGTTGTCGATGCGGGTAAGGCTGCTGGTGCGGGTGATCAGGTAGGCACTGTTCTGTATAACCGTGGTCTCTATGCGGCTGTTCTGGCTGCCGAAGCCATCAAGAAAGCCCAGGAAATCTCCGGCAATGCGGAAATCACCCCGTCTGAGATGCGTGCCGGTATGGAAGCACTGGAGATGACCGAAGAGAAGATGGCCGAACTGGGCCTGGCAAACTTCGGTCCGACCTTCTCGGTCTCCTGCGAAAACCATGGCGGTGACGCCCTTGTGGGTGTGACGCAGTGGGATGCAGCAAACAAGACCTGGACGCTGATCTCGGACTTCAAGCAGACCGATGGTGAAGTGATCGGCGCGCTAATCGATGAAGATTCTGCGGCTTATGCAGCAGAAAACAACATTGAAGGGCGTTGCTGATACAGCGCTTTGAACAACCCGGGGCGGCGGCAGACCGCCGTCCCGAACCCCACACTCGCTTAAGGACACGCGCAGATGCTGGATGCGGCACAAACCACTGACACCAAGTCGGAAACCCTGCTTGAGGTCAACAATATCGAGGTGATCTATAATCACGTGATCCTCGTTCTGAAAGGCGTCAGCCTGACTGTGCCCAAGGGCGGTATCACGGCCCTGCTGGGCGGCAATGGCGCGGGTAAGACGACAACGCTCAAGGCGGTGTCGAACCTTTTGCATTCGGAACGCGGTGAAGTCACTAAAGGTACGATCGAATATCGCGGCTCCAGCGTGCATGAAAGCGATCCTGCCGATCTGGTGGAAAAGGGCGTCATCCAGGTGATGGAAGGCCGCCATTGTTTTGAACACCTGACGGTTGAAGAAAACCTGCTGACCGGGGCCTATACCCGCAAGGATGGCAAGGCCGCCATCCAGCAGGACCTTGAACTGGTCTACACATATTTTCCCCGTCTGAAGGAACGCCGCCGGTCGCAGGCAGGCTACACCTCGGGTGGTGAGCAACAGATGGTTGCAATGGGTCGGGCTTTGATGTCGCGGCCCGAGACGATCCTGCTGGACGAACCCTCGATGGGTCTGGCGCCGCAGCTGGTCGAAGAGATTTTCGGTATCGTGAAGGACCTGAACGAGAAAGAAGGTGTTTCTTTCCTGTTGGCCGAACAGAACACCAATGTGGCTCTAAGGTTTGCGCATTACGGCTATATTCTGGAATCCGGGCGTGTTGTGATGGACGGCCCCGCCGCCGATCTGCGTGAAAATCCGGACGTGAAAGAATTCTATCTGGGCATGTCCGACGAAGGCCGCAAAAGCTTCCGTGACGTGCGGTCTTACCGCCGCCGCAAGAGGTGGTTGTAAGCGAATGGAGGATCTGGCGATGACCTATTTCGACGCTCTCGAAACCCGATCAGCCGATGAACGCTCCGCTGATCAGGCGCAGGCGCTGCGTACTCAGATTGACCGCGCCTTGTCCGCACCGGGCTTTGCTGCGCATCTGGCGGATGCGGATACCAGCGCGGTGATTTCAGCCGATGATCTGGTGAAACTGCCGGTATTGCGAAAATCCGATCTGGCGCAAGCACAGGCGTCGCGTCCGCCATTCGGCGGATTTACCGTCAAACCGGCCCGGCATTTCCATCATGTGTTCCAGTCTCCTGGTCCAATCTATGAACCTGGCAGCACGGATCATGATTGGTGGCGCATGGGGCGTTTCCTGAACGCCGCCGGAGTTGGGCCCGGCGATATCGTTCAGAACTGTTTCGGCTATCACCTGACGCCAGCGGGTATGATTTTTGAAAGCGGCGCACGCGCAGTAGGGGCAGCTGTGCTGCCAGCCGGTACTGGCCAGACCGAATTGCAGGTGACAGCAGCGCGCGATGTAGGCTGCACGTCCTATGCGGGCACACCGGACTATCTGAAGGTCATTCTGGACAAGGCGGATGAGATGGGCGTGGCCTTGAACTTCTCAAAGGCTGTCGTGGGCGGCGGCGCGCTGTTCCCATCGTTGCGTCAGGACTATGCCGATCGGGGGATTTCCTGCCTGCAATGCTATGCCACGGCCGATCTGGGCAACATCGCCTATGAAAGCGCCGCGATGGAAGGGATGATCATCGACGAACATGTCATCATCGAGGTTGTCACCCCTGGCACCGGAACACCGGTAGAGCCGGGTGAGGTGGGTGAGGTTGTGGTGACCTCTTTGAACCCCGATTACCCGCTGATCCGCTTTGCCACGGGTGATCTGTCCGCGATCATGCCGGGTGTTTCACCCTGTGGGCGGACCAACCTTCGGATCAAGGGTTGGATGGGTCGCGCGGACCAGACCACCAAGATCAAGGGCATGTTCGTCCGCCCAGAACAGGTGGCAGCATTGGTCGATAAGCACGAGGAAATCGTCAAAGCCCGCGTCATCGCCGCCCGTCAGGGTGAGATGGACACGATGACCGTTCAGATCGAAAGCGCAAGCGGAGACGACATGGCCTATGCCAAGTCCGTGGTCGAGGTGCTGAAACTGAAAGGCGCAATCGAGGTTGTAACCCCCGGATCACTGCCGAAGGACGGGTTGGTGATCGAGGATCAGCGCGTTTACGAATAACCCCGAGCCATGTCTGCGGCAGTATGTGCCGCAGATTTGTTTTTCCTGCACTGGTGTTTCTTAGCTTTTTGGTCGATTAAAGGCTGATCAATAGCCAACGCCAGTCACAATCCGGGTCCATGGCCGAAATCGACTATTCAGAACACGGGAAACGCAATCGCGGCGCGCTGGGCACCCGGTTGGTGGCCACTGTGGCCTATATGGTAGCAGCCGCTTGTCTTCTGCCGATGGTTGCGGTTGTTCTGGCGGCGGTGACGGGGGGTACGGATACGGTCTCACATCTGTTCGAGACGGTTTTACCCGGGTATGCACTGACAACCGTGATCCTTGTCGTTTTGGTGGCTATCGGCACGTTCTCTATCGGGGTAGGCGCGGCGTGGCTGGTGACGATGACACGCTTTCCCGGTGTGCGTTTTCTGGAAATTGCACTGGTGCTGCCGTTGGCTTTTCCGGCCTATGTTCTGGCTTATGCCTATACGTTCATTCTGGATCACCCCGGTATCGTGCAGACCACGCTGCGCGACGTGACAGGTTGGGGGCCGCGCGACTATTGGTTCCCGGAAATCCGCTCGACCGAGGGCGCGGCGGTGATGCTGATCCTAGTGCTCTACCCTTATGTCTATCTGCTGGCGCGGGCCGCGTTTCTGCAGCAAAGTGCCACCGCTTTTCTGGCCGCCCGTGCGCTGGGCAAAAGCCCGTGGTTGGCATTCTGGCATGTCTCGCTGCCGATGGCTCGTCCAGCCATTGCCGGGGGTGTCCTGCTGGCCATCATGGAAACCATCGCTGATTTCGGCACGGTCGCCTATTTCGGCGTTCAGACATTCGCCACGGGCATCTACACAAGCTGGTTCTCGATCGGCGACCGAGCGGCTGCGGCGCAGTTGGCCTTGTGCCTGCTGGGCTTTGCGCTGGTCATGGCCGTGGCCGAGCGGACGCAGCGCGGCAAGGCAAAGTACTATCAGGCAGGCAAAAGCCATGCGTCCCTGCCTTCGGCGCAGCTTAAGGGCTGGCAATCCGCAGCAGCCATAACCTTGTGCGCTATTCCGGTGGTACTGGGGTTCTTGCTGCCGGTATTTATCTTGATCCAGATGGGCCTGACCTCGGAACAAAACCTGCTGTCTCGGCGATATATCGGGTTCATTCAAAACTCGCTGACACTTGCAGGAGTGGCCGCCGTAGTTACGGTCTGCGCCGCGATCTGTGTTGGGTTCTTTCAGCGCCTTCGTCCGGGTCGAGGATCATCGACCACAGGCTATCTGGCGCGGTTGGGCTATGCGGTGCCCGGCGGCGTGATCGCTGTTGGCCTGATGGTACCCTTCGCCAGATTCGACAACGCGCTGGATTCGTGGATGCGCCAGACGTTCGACGTCTCGACCGGCCTGCTGGTGACGGGTTCGATCTGGTTGCTGGTGGCAGCTTACATGGTGCGCTTTCTGGCGGCAGCGCTCAGCGCGTATGAGGGTGGGCAGAGCACAGTGCACGCCAATATGGATGCTGCGTCCCGGTCTTTGGGCCAATCGCCGCTGGGCACCTTGCGCCGTGTGCATTTGCCAATCCTGACACCCTCATTGCTGACGGCCTTGTTGATCGTGTTTGTGGACGTGATGAAAGAGCTGCCCGCGACCCTGATCATGCGCCCATTCAACTTTGATACGCTTGCGGTCCAGGCCTATCGTCTGGCCTCGGACGAACGGTTGGAGGGGGCAGCGGTACCCTCGCTTGTGATCCTGGCCGTTGGGCTTTTGCCGGTGATTCTAATCTGTCGACAAGTTGGGCGACGGTAAGGCGAAACGATTCAAAATTACCACACCTGTTGGCACCGGACTTGATTCAAATGCGTTTTCCGGCAAGGCTGAGGGTATGAACATGCAGCCTCCCAGCCGGTTTTCTGCAAACTCGGCCCAGATGCCCGTCGCGTTCGACCGGCGCGAGATGTCACATATCCTGTCCGTCTATGGCAAGATGGTCGCCGCCGGAGAATGGCGCGACTATGGTATTTCCAACCTGCGCGATATGGCGGTTTTTTCCATTTTCAGACGCACGGCAGAGCATCCGATCTACCGGGTTGAAAAACACCCTCGTCTGCGATCCAAACAGGGGATGTATTCAGTGATCGGCATGGACGGGCGGATCCTGAAGCGAGGCCATGACCTGCGCACCGTGCTGCGCGTGTTAGAACGCAAGCTGATCCGATCTGTCGACCTTGATTAGAGCCTTTTGTGGGCTGTTACTGGCCCGTCGCCCTGCTCCAGAATCCGTGTGATTGCTTGATCCATCGGCTCGAACGTCACATCCATGTGGTAGGCGTTGGCGTGAAGCAGCATGTTCTCGCCATAGACCCATGCCACGTGGCCTTTCCAGAACAACAGATCCCCGCGCTTTGGTTCAGTCCCGGCGGGCAGCGCCGTACCCAGTTCGCGTTCCTGATCACTGCTATCACCGGGGCAGGGTATGCCGCAGGCCAGTAAACCGGCCTGAACCAACCCAGAACAATCAATACCGAAGCAACTGTTTCCCCCCCAAAGATAGGGCGTGCCCAGAAATAGCTCGGCCACCGCTACGGGGTCGGTCAGGTGCGTTGCTCTGAGTTTGGCGTGAATCGCTGGAATGAACCCCAGTTCAGTTTCCAGAAATCTATTCTGTTCCGACAGCACGCATAATTTGCTGCCAAAACTCAGCGATACGCGGTCCTGGCTTTTCATGTCGGGCTGTTGATAGGCATGTGTCGCGGGCGCGGTGACCCAGTGGGTCTGTTGCGCCTCAGGCCCCAGTTGATCGGACCTGACCCAACCGGGATAGCCATCCTTGACCGAGGTGATCCGGCTCCACCCATCGGTATCGTCAACAACATCTACCGGGTCGCCAAACAACAGCTGCCGATCCCTTGGGCCATTCGGGCTGCGCAACAAATCAACAACCGGCTTTATGACGCGCAGGCGGGTCATAGGTTCAGAATCTCGGGCAGGGCGGTCAGCACGGCACGCGGCCCTTGGCCCAGACCGCCCTTGCTGCGTCCGGGGGCTTTGCTGGGCTGCCAGGAATAGATGTCGAAATGCATATAGCGGCTGTCACCCACAAAGCGGCGCAGGAACAGGGCCGCGGTGATCGAGCCTGCGAACCCACCTAATGGAGCATTGTCCAAATCAGCAATGCCGGGTTCGATCATCGCCTCATAGGGTTCATGGAAAGGCATCCGCCAGACAGGGTCGGCCGATTGCCGACCAGCGTTGGCCAGCGCGTCTGCCGCGCCATCGTCATCGGTGTAAAAGGGCGCCAGATCGGGACCAACCGCCACGCGCGCGGCACCGGTCAACGTCGCCATCGAGATGATCAGGTCAGGTTCACCCTGATCCGCCAGCGCCAATGCGTCGGCCAGAACCAGCCGCCCTTCGGCGTCGGTGTTGTTAATCTCCACCGTCAGACCTTTGCGCGAGGTCAGGATGTCGCCCGGCCGGAACGCGTTGCCGGACACCGAGTTCTCGACCGCCGGGATCAGCACGCGCAGTTGTACAGGCAGCTTTAGTGCCATGATCATCCGCGCCAGTCCCAGCACATTGGCCGCGCCGCCCATGTCCTTTTTCATCAGGGACATCGAATTCCCTGGCTTCAGATTCAGTCCGCCAGTGTCAAAGCACACACCTTTGCCGACAAGGGTCAGTTTGGGCCCGGTGTTGCCCCATGTCATCTCGATCAAGCGCGGTGTTTGCGCGGCGGCGCGTCCGACCGTGTGAATCAGCGGGAAATTCTGGTCCAGCAGGGCGTCGCCTTTGATTACCGAACAGGACGCGCCGAATTCCTGCGTCAAATCCTCGGCCGCGGCCTGCAGCTGATCCGGTCCCATGTCCGAGGCCGGTGTGTTGACCAAATCGCGGGTCAGCGCCTCGGCACTGGCTAGCGCCTCAATCCGCGCGGCATCAACACCTTCGGGTGCAATGAGTCGCGCCTTGGCAGGTGATTGATTGGCGTAACGGTTAAAGGCATATCCTGTGAGCAACCAACCAAGGCACTCGTTGCTTATCGCATCAGCGGGCACACCTGATGCGATGTGATAGGTTCCCTTCCGTAAGGCTTCGGCCGCCGCTGCCAACGGGAACCGTTTGCGCGCGCGCTTGCTGCTATTTCCGTAACCCGCCAATGCCATTTCGGGCGCACCATCTGATTGCGGGATCAGCAGTGCCTGTCCCATGGCCCCGGTGAATCCATTGGCCTCGACCCACGATGCGATGTGGCTTGGCTGGTCTTTCAACCAATCGTCAAGATCGGGTTGCGAAATGACATGCAGCGGTACAGAGGGTTCGGACGGCGAAGCGAAGGACAGGGTCATGGACATCTCGGCTGGTTCGATTTGTGCCCAGCCTAGCCGCCCACAATCCGTCCGCAAGCCCCGTCAGAGGGAAAGATCCTGCTGATCCCAGATTACGGTCAGCGATTTCTCACCTACACGGATCAGGCGCGACAGGGTGGCCCCCGTCGCGACCGCATCCCCAACATCCACCGATTGCGCCACATCACCGGCGACTCGGGCCAGCGCCGTCATGCCAATCTGTTCGGCAATGGCCACCAGTGACCGGGCGCATTTGCGCAGCCCGGCCCAGTCGCGCTGACGCCAAAATCGCTCGCAGTTTGACAGGCGCACGGCCAATTCCTCGACCGTACGGCACAAAACATCCAATGCATTCTTGTCGCCCAATTGGTGATACAGCCCGTTCAAGCGGTCCGTATCCAGCCGAACGGTTTCCTTTTGTTCAAGCGTGACTATTTTATCCACCACATCTACCCCAATTCTCTACGCCCCCACGGCATAGCTGGACATTGACGGTAGAATCCTTTGCAAAACCTTGCGTCGATGCTGGAAAATGGGTCGAATTTTCTGCGAATTCAGGTTACAGCAGCCGGCAGATACAAGAACGGGGACATGAGAATGGACTTAGCCAAACCTCTGCCGACCTATCTGGTCAAGCGGTATCACGGATGGAAAGCCACCACCTATTCAGAAAATCAGGTCTGGTATCGCCGCCTGGCGACCGAGGGACAGCGCCCGCGTGCGATGGTGATTTCATGCTGTGACAGCCGGGTTCACGTAACATCGATCTTCGGCGCTGATCAGGGCGAGTTCTTTATTCACCGCAACATCGCCAACCTTGTGCCGCCTTACGCCCCTGATGGCGATCACCACGGCACCAGTGCGGCAATCGAATACGCGGTTACGGCGCTGAAAGTCGCGCACCTGATCGTTCTGGGCCACTCGCAATGCGGCGGCGTTCAGGGCTGCATCGACATGTGCAAGGGCAAAGCCCCGCAACTGGAAGCAAAAGAAAGCTTCGTTGGCCGCTGGATGGATATCCTGAAACCGAGATATGAATTGGTTGCCGATGTTGAAGACAGCGTCGATCAGGCGCGGCAGTTTGAACGGCAGGCAGTCGTGGCATCGCTGGAGAACTTGATGACCTTTCCCTTCGTTTCCTCTGCGGTAGATGACGGCTCGCTGAGCTTGCATGGGCTGTGGACCGACATCGGTGAAGGTGGGTTGCAATGTTATGACCCTGCCGAGAAGAAATTCGTGGTTGTCTAAGCGACCCGACATCTGAAGAATTCGAATGGCGCGGATCAGGTCTCTGATTTCGCGCCATTTTTTGTTATGATTGACACAAATTTTTCGGATCAGGAGCGCGCCATGCGATTCATCAAACGTATTCTTGTCATTCTGCTTGTTCTCATTCTGGTTCTGGTTGGCGTATCTTACCTTTTGCCCGGCAAGGCCGAACTGTCCCGCAGCATCACGATCGACGCACCCGCCAGCGCGATCTTTCCTTACGTAAACTCGATGCAGGAAACCGAACAATGGTCGCCCTGGCTGTCGCGCGATCCGGAAACCCAGCTGTCTTATTCAGGCCCCGAGGCAGGTGTCGGCAATACTCTGAACTGGACATCAGAGAACCCGCAGGTGGGCACCGGTTCGCAAGAAATCGTCGAAAGCGTTCAGGACCAGACGGTTAAAACGGCGCTGGATTTTGGTCCGATGGGGCAAGCATCGGCCTCTTTCGACCTGACGCCCGAGGGTGATCAGACTCAGGTGATATGGGGGTTCGAGTCCGATCTTGGCATGAACCCAATGTCGCGCTGGATGGGTCTGATGATGGATAGCTGGGTCGGCGGAGATTACGAGCGCGGTCTGACAAACCTCAAGGCATTGGTTGAGCAGCAGGGGTGATTGGCAGAAGCTCTTATTTTTGTTCGAGTCGATTCTGCCGGATACTGCGATTTAACCGAACGGCTTTTAGATGCCGTTCGGAAGGAGATCATGGTGACAAATTTGACGTTTATTATTGGGCAGCGTCCATCATCTGGATCAATTGAATGAGGTTCCCACAGGTATCGTCAAAAATCGCCATGCGAACCGGTCCGGCATCCATTGGCTCAACAGTGAACTCCACGCCAAGATCGCCCAGTCTTTTCCTTTCTTCATCCAGGTCTTCCACCTGAAACGAATGTGCAGGGATACCGTCAGACACAAGTGCTTCTTTATAAGGTTTCACAGCAGGGTGGTCGCTTGGTTCAAGCAACAACTCTGTTCCTTCGGGTTCTTCGCTTGACACCACTGTCAGCCAACGATTTTCACCCAACGGGATATTGTTCTTAACTGTGAAGCCGAGAGTATCAGTATAGAATTTTTCTGCCTTGTCTTGGTCGTCGACAAAAACGTTGGTCACATAGATTTTCATTTTTCTATCCCTTCTGTTTGTATTTCATGAGCCATGATGCCGCGGCGATATGATCTTCGTTGACGATTAGCGAATGGGCTTTCGTCCGCCCCCTCCATGTGGTCTCGATCAAACCAGCCTTCTCCAAAACGGTGAGATGCTGGGAAACCGTCTGGCGGGACAAAGCGATGCCGTCGTCTGCAACCGATGCCGCGCATACCTCGAACAATGACTGAGCCGTTTGTTTGCTCAGATGGTCGATGATGCGGCGGCGCGTGCTGTCGGAGAGAGCTTTGAAAATAAGATCGAGGTGATTATCTGTCATCGAAATCAATATGCAGTAATTTTACTGCATATCAAGCTTGATTGCAAAGTGGGCTGCAGATTTGGCCAAGTAAATGGCAAAGGACTGCAGAAAGTAGGCAAACAATTGTCGCACGACATCAGACAAAAAAAGCCCCGCCGGGAAAGGCGAGGCTTAAATTCTCTGTTCGCTAAATGCTGAAAAGGAACTTAGCCCTTTTTCAGAACCTCACGGCCCAGCAATTCGGCGATTTGTACTGCGTTCAGCGCTGCACCTTTGCGCAGGTTGTCCGAGACGCACCACAGGTTGATGCCGTTCTCAATGGTCGAGTCCTGACGAATGCGGCTGATGAATGTTGCGAAATCGCCCGCGCATTCGATCGGCGAGACGTAGCCACCGGGTTCGCGCTTGTCGATCACCATGATGCCTGGGGCCTCGCGCAGGATGTCGCGCGCTTCGTCTTCGTCCAGAAATTCCTCGAACTCGATGTTCACGGCCTCAGAGTGGCCGACGAAGACCGGAACGCGGACGCAGGTGGCTGTGACCTTGATCGACGGATCGACGATCTTTTTGGTTTCCACAACCATCTTCCACTCTTCCTTGGTCGAGCCGTCTTCCATGAACACGTCGATCTGCGGAATGACGTTGAAGGCGATCTGCTTCTGGAACTTGTTTGGCGGAACGTCCGTGGTGGGATTGTAGACCGCTTTGGTCTGATCCCACAGCTCGTCCATGCCTTCCTTACCGGCGCCAGACACCGACTGATAGGTCGACACGACGACGCGCTTGATGCGCGCGCGGTCATGCAGCGGCTTCAGCGCGACAACCATCTGCGCGGTCGAGCAGTTGGGGTTGGCGATGATGTTCTTGTTTTTGTAGTCGTGGATCGCCTGCGGGTTACATTCCGGCACGATCAGCGGAATGTCCGGGTCATAACGATAGAGCGACGAGTTATCGATCACCACGCAGCCAGCTTTGGCCGCTTTGGGGGCGTAGACCTTGGTCGCCTCGGACCCCACGGCAAACAGCGCCATGTCCCAGCCGGTGAAATCGAACGTGTCCAGATCCTTGGTAGTGAGTGTCGTGTCGCCAAAGCTTACTTCGGTGCCCAGCGAACGACGGCTTGCCAGAACAGCAAGTTCATCGACGGGGAACTGGCGTTCAGCCAGAATGTTCAGCATTTCGCGGCCCACGTTACCCGTGGCGCCGACGACTACGACGCGATAGCCCATTTCATGTCTCCAATGTTAAGGACGCGCGTTCATAGCCGCGTTGCAGCAAAGAAAAAAGAGTTTTCGGGGTTTATTTCGCGCAATGACACCGATTTGACGTGGCGCATCGCCTCAGGTGTCGGTCAAAAGGCGTTCATAGAGCGCGACAAGCGTCTTTGCCTCACCATTGATGTCGAAATTCTGCTCGACATGGGTGCGGGCTGTGATACTGGAACGGGCAAGGGATTCGAGGTCGGACAGCATTTCGGCGGCGGCTTCGGCAAGCGCGGGTATATCACCGGGTTGGACCACGCGGCCCAGCGACGGGTCAGTGACGATCTCGGAGAACGCGCCTACATCCGTGGCAACAACCGGCACGCCGCAAGCCATTGCTTCCAGCGGCGTCAGGCCGAACCCTTCCCACCTTTGCGGAGCAATGAACAGGTCCAGCACCTGATACCATTCGGCGATCTGATCGACGGTCACCTCGGGCATGAACAGAATGCGGTCGGACAGGCCCGCCTTGGCGACCTTGTCTTTCAATTCGGTCAGGAAGCTCGTGTGCTTTTCCGTGGCGCGGCCCATGACGATGCCATGGACGTCGTCGAAGCGGCCGCACAGGTCGATCATTGCGTCGACAAAGGCATCGGTGCCCTTCTGGTGACGAATGCGGCCATAGCAGCCCAGCAATAGACCATCTGGCAACCCCAGTCGCGCCCGAACTGCAGCTTTGTCTTCGGGCGGTGTGAAATCCTGCAAGTTGATGCCATGCATGATGACTTGCGCATCTCTCTCCAGATACCCGGCGGTTTTGCGCGAAGTCGCGACGACCGCGTCCATTTTGTCGATCAGCCATTTGGTGTAACCCGAATGCGCACGTTGCGAGGCGCTGGTGAACAGCAGCTTCAACCGCAGCCGCAGAACGTTTCGCAGGATCAGGCCCAGCAGCATCTCGGTATTGCGACGCGCGTGCCAGACGCGCAGTGTTTTGCGCGACAAAAAGGGCAGGCGGCCCAGCGGGATATGTGGGATGTCATCCGGCAGACCCGGCCCGGTGGCCGCGATGTCGATCCATTGCACTTGCAGCGGCACCAACCGGGCAATCGTCGCGGTCACACCCGAAAGTCTGCGTTTGAGGTTGGGGGCAATGACGCGCGGGTCGGACATGGACACTCCTGGCAGTTCCAGCGTTAGTCGACGCTGTCGCGGCTGAACAAATAGATCACGCAGCCGATGGCCAGCGTGAGCGCAAAAAAGCCGAATATCGCTGTGTAGGGCGCGGTCGGGCTGATGTCCACCGTGGCAGCGTGGATGCGGCCGGTAACAAATTGCGCCAGTCCTACACCGCCAATGCCGAAGAGGTTCAGGAGGGTCATGCCGCGCCCAACCAGATGCGGCGGCACAAATGCCCGGCCATGAGCCATGATGACCGGGAAGCTGGCCCCCAGAAACCCGATCGCTGCCATCAGGACAACCGCCAGCCAAACTGCGTTGTCGACCCAAAGGCACATCAGAACCAGCCCCACTGTGCCCAGCGCGTTGCCGCCAAAGATCACCCATTTTCGCGTTCCCAGCATTCGATCGAGCGGCCCATACGCAAAGGTACCTGCAATCATCGCCGCCCCCATGATCAAGGTCGCTGTCCCGATCTGGGTGGTGCTAAGGCCGAAGATATCGCTGAGGTATGGCCCGGCCCAAAGGCCGCGCGTTGCCGCCGACGGGGCATAGGCCACCAGCATCAGCGGCAAGATCGCCCACAGGGCGGGTTCTTTCAGCAGGTCTAGCACCGATCCCCTGTGTTCGGTCTCGACACGTTTGGGATCATGTACGCTGAACCAGATGCCCAACGCGATCGCGGCGGAAAAAACGGCCAGCATTCCCATCGTGGCGCGCCATCCCATCAACTCGACCGCCAGCGCAGTAGGGTACGAGGCAACCAGATTGCCGACCGATCCGACACCCAGCATGACAGCCGCCAAAGTGGCGAAGCGGGCAGGTGGGAATTCGCGGGCGAAGATATAGTAAGACGCCATCAAAACCGGTGAGCAGCCGACCCCGATCAACCCCATGGCGATGGCGATGTGAAAAGGGGAGCTGGATAGGGCAAACAATGCCGCTCCGCCGGCACCACCGACCAGCAGCAAGACCGCCGCCGTCAGGCGCGGTCCAACTCGGTCCAGTGCCCAGCCTACGGGCAACTGCATGGCGGCAAAGATCAGAAACCAAAGACCTGACGCAAAGGCCAGATCCTCGGGCGTGGCCCCGATATCGCGCCCCAGATCAACACTGAGAACCGCGAGAAAGGCGCGAAAGAACTGGCTGAGCACATAGCCCAGGCACAACACCACCAGACCTGCCTTCATGAAAACCCTCTCCCCCAAACCGGCGAAGAAATGCTTGGCACGTCACGGTGCCACACACAAGCGCGTGTGCTATACTGATTTTGCCGGACAGTGATCACATTCGGGCTATCCTTGTCCTTACCGAATATCCGAGGTGCCAATGAAAGACGCCCAGGCCGCGTTCTATGACAGTCTTCCCCTGTTGCGGGACTTTACCCGTTTGGTGGACCCGGCGCGTTTCTCTGCCGTTCCGGGCGATTGGGCGTTGGGCGTGGCAGATATCGTCGACTCCACCGGTGAGATTGCAAAAGGGCGCTACAAGACGGTGAATATGGTCGGCGCGGCGGTGATCTCGGCCATGATCAACGCGCTTCACGGCAAGGAGTTCCCTTATGTTTTTGGCGGCGACGGTGCCGGATTCGCCGTGCCCGCAAGTGAGATCGACACCGCCAAAACGGTATTGGCGGACCTCAGGCGCTGGGCGGAAGAAGAATTCTCGATCTCGCTACGCGCGGCGTTGGTTCCGGTTGCCGAAATTCGTAAGGCAGGAAAGGACCTGCGGGTCGCGCGTTATGCGCCGTCTGATGGGGTGGATTACGCCATGTTTTCGGGTGGCGGGTTGGCCTGGGCCGAAGCACAGATGAAGGCTGGTACCTTTACTGTGCCGCCTGCCGACCCTGGGGCACAGCCCGACCTGACCGGGTTGTCCTGCCGTTGGTCCAACAGCAGGGCTCGCAATGGTCAGATCGTCTCGGTCGTGGTTCAGCCCACAGCAAATGCGACCGAGAGTGACTTTGCGGATCTGGCCCGTTCGGTCCTGTCGGCGTCAGAAGAATTGGAGCGTTCGGGGCATCCGGTGCCAGAAAATGGTCCACCGATCAGTTGGCCGCCGCCGGATGTGGGTCTGGACGCCCGCGTATCGCGGGCAGGGCGCAATTTGTTGATGCAGCGGGTGAAATTGCTGGGCCAGAATCTTTTGATTGCCTTGTTGTTCGCATCGGGAAAACGGTTGGGCAAGTTTGAACCTGAACATTACAAACGCATGGTCAGCCGCAACGCCGATTACCGAAAATTCGATGATGGGCTGAAAATGACGCTGGATTGTGACGCTGCCACGTTGACGCAAATCCGGATGATGCTCGAACAGGCGCGCGGACAGGGCAAGATCCGTTATGGGCTGCATGCGCAGGACGAGGCGATGATGACATGTATCGTCCCCTCGGCGACGCGCGACGATCATGTTCACTTTGTGGATGGGGCTTCGGGCGGCTATGCGCAGGCCGCCGCCACCATGTACGCCTGACGCGCTATTTCGCCTTCCATTTCGCCGCCAACGCGCGGGATGCCTGCGCCAGCAACATCACATCAATGCCGACCGCAAGAAACTGTGCGCCCATTTCATAATAGGCTTGGCTGGCCTCGTCATTGGTGCCCAGTATGCCGGGGGCTTTGCCCGCGGCTCTGATCTTTGTGATGGCGTCCGCAATGACAGCGCGCACTTCCGGCGCTGCGCTGTTTCCTTGATATCCCATGTCGGTGGACAGATCCGCTGGGCCGATAAACACCCCGTCGACGCCTTCGACCTTTAGGATATCATCCAGTGCGGCCATCCCGGCGCGGTTTTCCACTTGCACCAGAAGGCAGATTTGATCGTCCGCAGATTGAATGTACTCCGGGATCGAGCCGTACATTGTCGCCCGAGCCGCACCGGCCCCTACGCCGCGCACACCTGTTGGGGGATAACGGCAGTCCCGAACCAACTGTCGCGCCTGATCGGCAGTTTCGACCATCGGTACCAGAACAGTTTGCGCCCCGGCATCCAGCACCATCTTGATCAAAGCGGTTTCGCCAACCGGAACCCGCACCACCGGGTGCGAGGCGCAGGCCGCCAACGCCATCAGCTGATCACGTATTGATCGGATATCGTTCGGCGCATGTTCTCCGTCAATGACCAGCCAGTCAAACCCGGCGGTGCCCATGATTTCTGCAGTGACGGATTCGGCAAAGCTCATCCAGCAGCCGATCTGCAGTTCACCCTGTATTAGAGCCTGTTTGAAACTGTTTTTCTGGACTGGCATGGCCGGACCTCCTGTCTATGTCAGTGAGCGGGCGATTTCGGTTATGACGTCATAGGCCATTCGGACATCGTCTTCGGTGGTTTCGAACTGACCGGCCTGGAACCGGATCACCAGATCGCCATCCACGCGGGTTTGCGTCAAATAGATGCGGCCGTCGTCATTGATGGCGTTTACCAAACGCAGGTTCAAGTCGTCCAGATCCGCATGACCTTCCGGCGCATAGCGGAACGTCCACAAAGACCACATAGGCTGAGTTACGATTTCGAAATCCGCCTCTGCCGCCAACCGGTCATGCAGCGCCACGGACCAGTTCACGTGGTTGCGCAGCCGTTGGCGCAACCCTTCCAGCCCATATGCCCGGATCACGAACCATAGCTTGAGCGCCCGGAACCGGCGACCCAGAGGCACCGACCATTCCGAATAGTTGATGATGCCATCCTTGCCGTGGGTCTTGAGGAATTCGGGGCTGATCGCCAGCGTCTGCACCAGATCATCGGGGTCTTTCAGAAAATGCGCGCAGCAATCAAATTGCACACCCAGCCACTTATGCGGGTTGAACACGATGCTGTCGGCCTGATCCACGCCGGGCCAGTAGTGGCGGTATTCCGGGCAAATCATGGCCGATCCGGCCCAGGCCGCATCCACGTGGGAATAAAGACCGTATTTCTGGGCGATCTTCAGACATTCATCCACAGGATCGGTTGCACCCGTTCCTGTTCCGCCAACGCAAAGGATAACGCCCGCCGGATGTAAACCAGAGTCTAAATCGGCCTGGATCGCTGCCTCCAGTGCTGCGGGATCCATCCCGCGCCAATCTCCCTTGATCGGAATCCGCACCAGATTGTCTTGCCCGATCCCCGCAACCCAAATGGCACGATCGACCGACGTGTGCACTTCGGCCGAGCAATAGACGCGCAGAGGTTTTTGCCCAAACAGACCCTGTTGATTTCCCTGCCATTTCAACGCCTTCTCGCGCATCGTTAGCACAGCAGCCAATGTCGCTGACGAGGCGGAGTCTTGAATAACGCCAGCGAAACCCTCGGGCAGATCCAGCGCGTGGCGCAACCAGTCCATCATCCGCGTTTCCATCTCGGTCGCGGCTGGTGAGGTCTGCCACAACATACATTGCGGTGCGATGGCGCTGGCCAGAAATTCGGCCAGGACCGATGGGGCTGAGGCGTTCGAGTTGAAATAGGCAAAGAACCTTGGGTGTTGCCAGTGAGTGATCCCTGGCATCACGATCTGTTCGAAATCCTGAAACACGTCCTCCAGTGGCTGTGCGTGCTCGGGTGGCCGCGCGGGCAGGGCGTTGAGGATATCCCCCGGCTCAGTCCGAGCGCGGACGGGCTTGTCACCTACAGTCAGGTGGTAATCCTGCGTCCACTCGGCAATTCGTTTGCCCCAATCCGAAAACTCATCCCACTTCATCTTAACCCTCAGATTTCTGCCAACCCCGGGATCGGACCGGGACTTAGTTTCTTTGCGCGTCCAGTGATCGTCATTCTGAAGAAAACGTCAATATTAATTGCTTTGTTTACTAATTTTGAGATGCGCCTAGATGCTGCGCTGTGCCTAAAAAGGTCGAATACTAAACAGTTAAATCTTTGATATCATATATAAAATGCTTTGCCAGTTGCAGTTTGATTCGATTTGGGCAAAAATTCCACTATGACCAGAGACCTGCCTAATACGTCCCGCTCATTGCCGATTGCACTGCTGCGGGCGCGCGAAAGGGTCATGGGGCCCATTCGAAATATGCTGGCTGATGCGGGTGTTACGGAACAGCAATGGCGCGTTCTACGTGTTCTGAAAGAAGAAGGCCCCCAAGAGCCAACGCATATCGCGGATCGATCGTGCCTTTTGCTGCCCAGTCTGACGCGCATTCTGCAAAAACTGGAAGCCAAGGATTTGATCCGGCGCCGGGTCCATCCCGAGGATAAGCGTCGTCAGATCATCGATATCACGGCCAAAGGCCAAAAGATCATCCAGGACAACATGCAGGTGACACTACGCCTGGCTGAAGAGATCAAGACCCAGCTAGGCCCGGATCGGCACGAAGCGCTGCTGGACCTGCTGAATGATCTGCATGATCTGAAGACCTGATCGCACGTCGCGCATGCAAAGGCTTTTGTCCCCGCCAGAGAAGTATGGGTATCCTCCGGCGGGGTGGCCAGACTTTGACTGGACTGCGTGTCTGGCCTGTGGCCGGATGGCTTTATCCGGCTCACACCTCAGAGAAACAGCCACCTGAAAATAGGCGGACATCCGGACACAAAGACCGTGTGGGGGTACAGGTTTTTGGCCGTCGCTCTCTGATTCAGTTGCACCCGCCTGCAGGCAAATCGCCTGATCAGCGACGGGTGGATTTCGGTTCTCGCCAGGGAATGAGTGTCTAAACGATGTTGGCGCGATCCATGATACAACCAAAGGTAGCGCGTGCCCAAAGCTTTCCAAGGCGAAACTTTGAATTGTGAACAGCCGACGACAGGTCCAGATCGCATGAAGGTGAGGTCCAGCGCGATCCTGCATGGCTTGTTCAACTGGCCCTGCCAACTTAGAAACAAGCTGCCAGTTGCAGTTAGGGGGCTTTGATGCCGGACAACCTGTTTTCCTTACCCGACCCGATTTCGATCCCGGTTGAGGGTGAATTGTCGACGTATCCAGTGGGACGCATTTTCTGTGTCGGCCGCAATTATGCGGCCCATGCGGCCGAAATGGGAAATGAGGTCGATCGTGAGGCGCCTTTCTACTTTACGAAATCTGCCCCGAACGCGGTTCTGTCAGGTGCAACCGTGCCTTATCCGCCGGGAACAGAGAATTTTCACCATGAGATGGAGCTGGCGGTTGCGATCGGCAAACCCGTTTTCCGTGCAACGCGTGCCGAGGCGTTGGATGCGGTTTATGGCTACGGTTGTGCGCTGGACATGACGCGCCGTGACCTGCAAATCCGCGAACGGAATAAACAGCGCCCGTGGGATCTGGGCAAGGATCTGGAAAACGGCACCGTGCTGGCCCCGTTGACCCGCGCGGCAGATTGGTCGCCGGACGACAATAAACGCATTTATCTTAACGTGAACGGGGAAACGCGGCAGGACGCGACGCTGGAAGAGCTGATCTGGAAGATAGATGAGGTCATTTGCCATTTGTCTGGATACTATCACCTGCGGCCCGGTTATCTGATCCTGACTGGCACACCGGCTGGGGTTGGCCCGGTGTTGGCGGGCGATGTCCTGGAAGGCGGGATTGACGGATTACAGCCTATCAGCCTGAGTTTGATCTGAAAAAAGACCCTATTTAGGGTCTTTCAACCAATCGCAGGCAAATTCTACGTTGTCCAGCCCGGTAAATCGTCGGACTCGGTCGAGCTCTGACTGCAACCTTTTGGTTCTGGCATCGGACCAGCGCACGGATCGTTCCGGCCATAAGGCGCTGACTTGTAACACCCCGCGATCCCGGTTGGCTTTCATGTCAATCCGCCCGATCAATCGGTCGCCCTCAAGCAGCGGGAACACATAGTAACCGTAGGTGCGCTTTGCAGCGGGTACAAAAACCTCGATGCGATAGTGGAAGCCGAACAACCGTTCGGCCCGGTTGCGGTCGCGCAGCATGGGATCAAATGGGCTAAGGATCCGAATGCGGCCTGGGGGACGGGGTGCAGCCCCTGCATCCTTGGAAATGGTTGGTCGAGCGATCACTTTGCGCAGCTTGCCGTCCGCGCAGATCACCTCGATTTCTTCCAATTTTCCCTGGATTAGACCCTGTTCATACCAAGATTTTGCCTCGCTTGTCGTGACAGTGTCCCAAAACGCAGCCAATTCGCCCGAGGTTGCAAACCCTAACCGATCAAGCGCCGCGTTGCACAGCCAATCCACTGTCTCCTCGGCATCACAGGGCATATTGCCCGGGCAAAGATTCGTTTCGATCACACGCTCTGTCAGATCATAGCGCTTTTGAAATCCTTGCCGCCCTATGACCGTCAGTGCGCCCGAGCGCCAAAGAAACTCCAGCGCCGTTTTTGACGGATGCCAGTCCCACCAGCCGCCGGACCCCTTTTTCTCGTCCTTGCCAACATCGGACGAGGATACTGGCCCGTGATCCCGTATATGTTGCAGAACGGTTGCAAATCGCTGCTCGAACCCGTCGCGGCGCCAGTTTTTCCATCGGGACTTCAGCAGATCTGCATCGCGCTGAAACCGCAAATGCCAGTGCGGATAAAACGCCATCGGAATGACAGCGGCGTCATGGGTCCAGTGTTCAAACAGTGCCCTGTCGCTTTCGTACAAGCGTTTGAGATTGCCTGCGCGATAGGATGGGCGCCGCGAAAACAGGATCATGTCATGGGCGCGCGCCACCGTGTTGATGCTGTCCAATTGCACAAAGCCAAGACGATGGATCAGGTCCAGCAATTCCGCGCCTTTTGCGCCGCCCGATGGCGGCTCGGCCAATGCATGACGATCCATGAACAGCGCGCGAGCTGTTCGGTTGCCCAGCCGTTGCAGCGCCACGTGTTCAGCGCCGCTTTAGGGTGTCGCCAAAGCTGATCTTGGGGGTCAGGGTTACACGTGTGTCGACCTCGGCATTGGGATCAGCCAATTGCGCCGCGATGATCTCTGCGGCTGTGCGTCCGATCTCCAACCTGCAGGCGTCCATTGTGGCCAGCTTGCGCGGCAGGCCTTGCAAAAGTTCAACGTTATTGAACCCGGCCAGGCCGATCTGCCCCGGCACATCAATACCCTGATCCAGCAGATACAGCAGCCCACCCGCACCGATCATGTCATTGGAGTAATAGAGGAAATCCAGATCGGGCGACCGTTCCAGCATGGTCTGAGTCATCTCACGCCCTTTGGCCAGAGCTGATCCGCCAGAGTAGAATTCGCGATCCTCGATCTCGACCCCGTGTTTGCCCAGAACTTCGGTGAAGCCTTCGAACCGTTTGCGCGCCCTGTGATCCAGCGGCATTTTGGTGCCCATGAACCCGATATGCTCATAGCCCGCCTTCAGGATCGCCTGCGCCATTTCGCGCCCGGCACGACGATGAGAGATCCCGACCATCGCGTCCACAGGTTTGCCGTCTGTATCCATGATCTCGACCACCGGAATCCCCGCGGAATCCAGCATGGCGCGCGCGGCCTCGGTGTGTTCCAGGCCTGCAATGATGACTCCGGACGGCCGCCACGAGAGCATCTCGTACAGTACTTTTTCCTCTTTTTCCGGCATATAGTCGGTGACGCCCACAACCGGTTGCAGCTCGGTGTCTTCCAGCACCTGGTTAATGCCGGTCAGAACCTCGGGGAAGACCATGTTCGACAGCGAGGGGATGATCACCGCCACCAGATTAACCCGGCTGGATGCCAATGCGCCCGCGATTTTGTTTGGCACATACCCCAGCTCTTTCGCGGCGGCCAAGACGCGGGTGCGCGTGGCGTCCGAAACATCGCCCCTGTTCCGTAGAACCCGACTGACCGTCATTTCCGATACTCCGGACGCTTCCGAAACATCACGAAGGGTAAGCGGGCGTTTGGTTTCTGTTGTCACTGGGGCACCTGCGATGTTGTTTTGCCCGATGGTAGCGTGAACAGAGTAAGATTTACAACCATCGCGCAAAGGCCATGACAAGGCCGAAAAACCCGGCTACAGAGAGCCTTGCGCGGCCCCGTGGCTCAACTGGATAGAGCAGCCCCCTCCTAAGGGGCAGGTTGCAGGTTCGAATCCTGCCGGGGTCGCCAGACTATTCTAAAAAAGTATGTGCTTTCCATACCTTAGAAGCTTCCTGTACCCCGATAGGTGACACATGTCGAAGAACTGGTTCAGATACGGTCCAATAAGAATGACTATCAAACATGTTGAATGGCGTGGAGGTAGAGCGAACTACCGGCGCAGAATACCAAGGGACTTACAGGTTCATTACAATGGGAAGGAATTTTATTTCGAGTCCCTTGGAACTAAGGAACCAGCAGAGGCCGCAAGGAAGGCGCAACAGATTACAAAAAGGTTAGACCGTGAATGGGGCTTCTTGAAGTCAGACGAGGGTGGGGAACTTGCGCTTCGAGAAGAAGCGATGGCAATCCTTCGAAAGCATGATTTGAAACCGGGACAAGCTGCCGAGTATGCCAAGTATGACCTTGAGCCAGACCGTTTTTATTGATGAGCTTGTTCAAGAGTCTCGCGACCAAGATGGATACGCACCGGGTATCGTAGCGGAACGGCTTCCGCCCGCTCTAAGGATGGCAGCAGAACTGTATCATGCTGACTCAGAGGAACTGCACGATTTATCAGCTCCTTACTTTTCTGAGGTCAAGGACAAGCATCTGTATTTCTACCCTAAACGCGCGGAAGACAGTCAGTTTGATAGGTCTGTAGCGTTGTTCATTGAAATAAACGGTGAACTCCCCATCAACCGATACGACAGGGATCACGGTAATGCTTTCGTGGAGGAATTGCTGAAGACGGTCAAACCCGCCACAGTGAAGCGATACCTGAACCAGATTAGGCCAATATTCAATACGGCGATCAGAGAGCTCAAAGTTCGTATGGAGAATCCACTCTCAGATCTGGTTATCCCTGAAATAGACTCTGATAGGGAGCCAACTAGGTTACCCTTTTCGCTGGAAGAAGTGTAGGCAATTCAGCAACGTTGCATGGAAGTGGATGACGAGCGACGATGGGTTATCGCTGCACTCAGCGACACAGCTGCTAGGCTGGCGGAGATCGCTGGGTTATTGCGCGACGATGTTTTCCTTGAAGCCGAAACTCCGCATATAAAACTCACTCCCAACAGTGTTAGGGGGTTAAAGACAAAGGCATCGAAAAGAGCGGTTCCGCTAAGTGGCGTGTCGTTATGGGCAATCAGGCGGGCCGTGGCCGCTGCAGACGGCAAATTTGTCTTTCCCAAAGTTGTCAAAAACGGAGACTTCAATAGCAACTCTGTGTCCGCGACTTTGAACAAATGGCTCAAAGACCAGAACCTCAGAGGTGAAAAACAAACTCTGCACAGTCTTCGGCACTCTATGCGAGATCGCCTAAGAAACACCAACTGTCCACCTGACGTTGTTGACCGAATAGGCGGCTGGAAACGTGATGGAGTGGGCGAAGGGTACGGTCTTGGACATGAGTTGTCTGGTCTGCATGACCATCTGTCGAAGATGCTTCAAAGGGAAGCAGAAAGACGGCAATCCACAACGTCTACCAATACAACACCTGACAAGATGCACGACTAAATGCATGTACCAATGACCCGCGCCGCAAAAACGTAGAGCGGAATGAAAAAAATGACCGAGACCAAACCAGAACTTAACTTCAATGTTCTCAATTCTGCCCACATGGTATCCTTAAGGTTGATCCCGAATTTTGAGGCAGTGTCCGAGGCTGTAGATGATCTTTTGGAGCAAACAGTTAATTTTGGGAAAGCCCAAGAGCCCAAGAGTAGAAGGCCCACAGCTGCGGCTAGGGAGTCTCTAAGGTCTACGGTAGCAGCTTTGGTTGGTGACCTTTTGGAAGCGTCATTGAACCAAGATGCTGAGGGCTGGTGTTGGCGTCTGAGCGATAGACGGGGCTTCGGGAACACAAGGGCCACGAGTCGGCACTACGAAACATTGTACAGTTATTGGCCGCGAATGGGTTTGATGGATGTGGCTAAAGGCTACAGTGTTCTGGAGGACTTTGATGGTCAGCCATACCGTTCAAAGAAAGCAACCAAAGCTAGGGCATCACGCCTTAGAGCTACACCGCTTCTTCTGAAAGAACTTGCCGAAAGTGGGATCACTCCAGAAAGCATGGCACTGCATTTCAGAAGGGATTGGAAAACTGAAGAGCCAATTCATCTTAGGGCGTCGAAGCTGATGAGGCAGTCAAGGGGAGACCGCATTAAGTACACTGAGACTCCGTACACAGATCAGCTGGAACAGAAGGTCAGGGAAATAAATCGATTCTTGGCTGAATGGGAATACAGCCATTGTGCGCCTCCTGTGCTGTACCGTGTTTTTAATGACGGGAAGAAAGACGGCTATGAATGGGACCGAGGGGGAGGTTTCAGACGGGCAAAGGGGGCTACCTAGGGCTTCCAAAGAAGGTCAGAAATGCCATTCAGATTAACGGCGAAGATACCGTTCAGATTGACATCTCTGCATGTCAGTTGACAACGCTGCATGGTTTATTTGGACTAGAGATTGAAGCCGATGCAGACCTCTACGCTATCGACGGAATGGATCGAGAAGAAGTGAAGGGCGTTGTTAATCACATAGTCGGATTGGGAAGGCTTCCGAAAACTGGCGATTGCGCAAACACAACAAGAGTGCTCGATAGGTTTCCGTTTCTCCGAGACCTCGAGAAGTATCGTTGGGATAGCCGCCTTAGCGATGATTTTCTGGGCCGGCCACAGACAACGTAATGCTGGACATATTTTCAATCAGGTACACTTGGCGGACGATTGCACACAGGGCGGGCATTGATGACGAGGACGCCGTGCAGCTGGGCGGTTGGTCTAAGGATGAACGCCGCGCCAGCGAGATTTACAACCACGGGCTGGGACAGGATGAGCTGCGTCAAGTTCAAGGTAACACCGTCGAAAGGATGGAGCGTGATGGGTTCCTTAAGGCTGACGAGTGCCAAGAGCTTCTGCCCGTCGTCAGTCGATATGGAAGAAAAGGACGCGTGAACCGAGATAGTAGACTATTCATCTAGTCGGTTAAATTCTGCGTCGGATCTACTTTCGCCGTTTTCGTTGAAATATCCGTTCTGCCAGGGAACGGCGTGGCATCCGAAGCACAACAACGTCCTGCCCGTCATCGGCGTCGTCAAAATACCCTGACCATCCGCCATTCAAATGAGCTTGTACCTCGAGCCCGGACGACTCCATGATGCCTCGCCAAACGTCGTTTCTAAAGGCAACTGCACCGCGTGGCGACTCTGGCGAATTAATGCGGACTCCGTCTTCGACTTCGTGTTCGAACGCAAGACGCCATGGGGTGAGGTCAGTTTGGCGTGCCTTATTTAAAACGGCTGGTGTATAGGTAAAACCGGTTGCGAAGACCATACCACCGGGAGCCAGAATACGACGAAACTCACTTAAGTAGTGCTCGATTTCGTTTTTAAACATGTGGGTGAAAACGGAAAATAAAAAAATCTTATCAATCGAGTTGTTTTTCGCCGGAAGCTTAATGTTCTCTGCCGTCTCGCTACCTGCGGGGTTGTGAAGGTCGTCTGATACGTTTGAATGATGGAATGTAAACCTTGGATTCCGCGGCGCGACGTTAGTGTTCAGCCATTCGATAGACGGTGCGATAACATCCACCCCGGTATAACTTCCGGTGGTCAGGTATTCTTCCAAT
The DNA here is from genome assembly GCF_059610645.1 of Ruegeria sp. CDSC054. Taxonomy (NCBI): domain Bacteria; kingdom Pseudomonadati; phylum Pseudomonadota; class Alphaproteobacteria; order Rhodobacterales; family Roseobacteraceae; genus Ruegeria; species Ruegeria sp. CDSC054. Next base: position 135,306 of record NZ_JBXWOA010000004.1, read on the forward strand.
GGAATAGCATCGCGACCAATTCCACAACCTAACTCCAAGACCCGATCCGAGGGCACGAGTTTAATCCAGCGACGTAGAAGTCTTTGATGATGCTCGGCGATCGGCGGAAAGGTGTCAGGTCCCCCACCCGTCATCTCGGCCAATTTGATGGGCACGTCATAGCCATGATAGTCGAATGTCAGAGATTGGTCGACTGATGTTTCGCCATTACCTGAGTTAGTGTCCATATGCTTCATTCCAATATAAAATGATCTAAGTTCCGGACTTATACCCAGTAAATTGCGAGATTGACCAGTGCGATTGCTGGCAGGATGCCCTTCGGGTACTTGTCATATCGGGTTGTAACTCGCCGCTAGGTTTTCAGCCTGCGGAAATGACCTCAATTCGGTGTCGCCGCATACTTTTACGCATGTCGTATTTGACCGGCGTCTTGTTTTGCTTTCGACCGGAGATGCAGGCTGGGATGGTGAGCAGCGGATCAGGTCCAAATCTAACGTTCGTTAGTTTTTGTGCGCAGCGATTAATTGGTTTTTCTGACCCAAGTGTGTTGGAACATTGCGCCCGTTCATATCATCGTCATTCGGAGCAATGCAATTTCGATTGGTAGCCAATAGACTAACTGGGTGCAAAAAGGCTTCAACTGCCCAATGGCAACCTCAAAACTCAAATGTAGCCGAACCTGGCGATTAAAATAGTAGCCCCTTCGGACGTTATCGTGGGGTTGAGTTCCCTGGCGGCTTATACTACTTTCGCGCTGTCGATTGTTCACGCGCGACCCTCTTACATGCATATCTCATTTAAACCTTAGAAGTCTCGTCACCATGTCTGGATTTGCATTTCATGCCAGTGGCAAGCCACGCGGCTGGGTTCGTAGTCTGCTCTTTGATGGCAGAACTGCACGCCCGTACGCGAAGCGCTTGGTTTTTCATAAATCAGGAAAGCCGCGGGCCCGCTTTGCGCCATTTATCGAGGGAGTATTCGACAGCTTACAGAGCACGGAACCGCTTGTGCCAAGCAATACAGACTATCATGTGATTCACGCAGAGCCGTTCCCAAAACAGGCGCGCCTTTTGATTTACGTGGTGTACGCGGCTGAAAGTCGCCTTTCTGAACTCCATCGCTACCAGGTGGACTGTTATCGGGAGGCTGGTTTCTCGGTCGTTCTTGTTGCCAACTCCGATGGTGAGTTCAAATGCACCGAGCAAGATTTGAGCCGTTTTGTCTGCATTTTGTCGCGTCCGAATCGGGGGTTCGATTTCGGAGCATGGTCCTGCGCCGTCCGCTCCATCGGTGGATTGAGCAATTGCAAAGAAGTGAGCTTTACCAACGACTCCATCATTCCGACCTCGGCTGACGCGTTACGTGATTTGTTGGTGCGGTCTGACGGACGGGCTGACGACGTGCTGTTCATGACAAACAATAATGAGTTGCGCCCGCATAAACAAAGCTACTTTTTCACGCTTAGAAACCGGGCATTGGAAGGCTCTGCGTTCGATCTGCTTTCGGACATGACCGAATACACTTCGAAATGGGATTTGATTAACGAGGTCGAGATTCACCTATCCGACCACTTTGCGGCGCTTGGTCTGACTGTCGGAGCCGTTTTTGACGATCAGGATCTTCTTGATGACCCGAGCAACGTTACAGTTCACAGATTCGAAGAACTGGTCGAACGCGGTTTCCCGTTCGTGAAGGCGACCCTTGTTACAGAGGGCGGCCTGGATTTCGACGACCCGCGCCTGAAGCGCGTACTTTCAATTGATGTGCTCGGTCTTCTTGAAAAACACATTGAAAGCCGCCGTTGTTCCAACAACGATAGTGAACTGAGGCGAAATGTCCCGCCCACACCAACGTCGCCCCACGCAGGGTTGCTTGACATGCACGGTGTTCAGGTTTCATGGAATCATCATCCGAGCACCTGCGGCATTCTCAAAGTGCCCTTGGCGCATGAGCTGGGAGATACGGCCATTCCAGAGTCCTCGCAAGCCCGTGTCCTTGCAATCGTCCACTGTTTCTATGTGGACGTTGCTAAGGAGTTACTCAAAAGATTGAAACCTTTGGGTACCGATTCACGAATTGTGCTTACCACCGATACGCAGCAAAAGGTGGATCAATTAGCGGACATTGCCGACCGCGAAGGAATGAACGTCGTCGTAGAGCTTCATGAGAACCGCGGGCGCGATGTTATGCCGTTTCTGGCCGCTTGCGCGCGGCATCTCGATCATGCTGACTTCGTTTTGCACCTACATACAAAAAAATCCCCTCATGATCATGAACTCAGCAACTGGGGAGAATACCTTTTCGAAAGCCTTGTTGGCTCAGCAGAGATCATTGCATCCAACCTTGCCATCCTGGGGCAAGACGGCGTCGGCCTCGTTCATCCAGCTCATACGACGACTATTGCAGGTCGGTTAAACTGGGGATTCAACTTTCCGGCTGCGCGCGACCAGCTTGAAAAGATCGGCGTTCGCATTACTGCGGACCAGGTCCTAGATTTCCCAGCCGGCACAATGTTTTGGGCTCGATCGGAGGTTTTGCGTCCGCTAGTGGATCTTGGTTTCTGCCCAAATGACTTTCCAACCGAGGCGGGTCAGGAGGACGGAACACTTGCACACGCTATCGAGCGTTCGTTCACTTATGTCGCCGAAAGTCTCGGATACACAAGTGTGCCGGTTGTAGCAGAAAACAAAACAGACCTAGCTTCGGGAATCGCCATGTCAGTTCGCCCATCAGAACTCTCCGTACTCCTGAAACGTATATCCAAGCTCAATCTCCGGAGCAAACGACAGGGATCAAAGTACTTTAATGCCGTACCGGAGGTTTATCCTGCCGCGACAGTCCCGGACCAAACAGATCGCCCGAGGCTAAATGTGCTGATTCCATCGTTAAAACCCGAGCATACATTTGGCGGGATTTCGACGGCGCTTAAGGTGGCAATGCGGATCTATAAGGAATTGGACGATGCAGACATACGTTTCGTCGTCACTTCAGCCGAAATCGACAAAGCCTCTTTGGAAACGGCCGCTGGACTGGTTGACTGTCCGGTACCAAGAGTACGGGCAAGCGATATTGCCTCGGGAGCCACCGTAATATCCACCAGCAATGATCGCTATGATGCGATCAGGCTGCGGAAAAACGACTATTTTTTTTCAACTGCCTGGTGGACCGCAGATCTCGCCTTTCGACTGATGGCAGATCAACGTCGCATGTTCGGAAAATGTTCCCCGCTCGTCTATCTGATACAAGACTACGAACCTGGCTTTTATCAGTGGGGAGACACATTTGCCGGCGCTGAAGCGACCTATGGTCGAGGCGAAGAAACGATCGCAATCATCAACTCTGAAGAGCTTGCGAATTTCATGACTGAAAAGTATCGCTTTTCATCGGTTTCACGCCTGCCATTTGAGATTAATCAGGCGATCGCCTCTCGTCTCACGCCTATCCCGAAAAGCAAAACGATTTTTGCTTATGGCCGCCCCAATACGCCGCGAAACTGTTTTGCAGCTCTCGTTGAGGGCCTGCGCATTTGGCAGGCACGCGATCCGGGTGCCAATTGCGCTTGGCGAATCGTCTTTGCGGGCGAACCGTTTCCCCCGCAAATGATCGACGAACTGGAGAATGCCTCCTGCGTCGGCAAACTTAGCTTGGAGGACTACGCCGCTCTGCTGAGCGAAACAGGCGTTGGACTGTCACTGATGATGAGCCCGCATCCGAGTTACCCCCCTCTTGAGCTGGCGATTGCCGGTGCACGGGTGATCACGAATGACTACGACCACAAGACAATGTCGGAACGTAATTCGAACATCATCAGCTTGCCTTCTATCGCGCCTGATCGCATAGCTGACGCATTGGACCATGCGACTGCGTCCGCTCCGATCGGCAAGATCGTGGCACCATCAGAAATCATCCGTCCCGCATCGAATGTTCCTGAGTTCGACCCGGCGGAGGTCGCCCGCTCCCTTCGAACCGTGAACTAGAGAGTTTGGCACTGGATCTACTTTGCTATGCGGTTGGCACAAGCCGCACTGCATACAGACAGTCGAACGACAACTGGGAACAGCTTTGGGGCATATTGTGTTTGTTGGTTTCGGTAGTTTGCGGCTTCAACGGCCCACGCAATACGATCACCCGGGCGCGCTCGATGAACCGGCTCGCCAGCTCGGCAAACGTCTGTTCACCTTTCAGCGTCTCAAGCGCAACCTTCGCTTCGAATTCCGGCAAATGGTTCTTCCGTTTCGACATCTCTGATCTCCTTTTTGTCGAAGTTCAGCAGACAACGAATTGTAGCTTTCGTCAGCTTCCGTATTTCAAGGGGGAGAGCTCTGTACATCCATTTGTCGATGAGAGCGGTTGGCGCGTTTTTAAGCTCGTAGACTACGAAGGAATCTTGGAGTTCGAAAGCGTTGTGGACTGGCATTGGGTTGTGAGGGCCATAGCGCATCGCGTCTTGCTCTAGTTGCCTCAAAACTCCAGTTCGTAGTCGGTGACTTCGTACGCTCCAATTGAACGTAGAACTCAAGATCGTGCTCCTGCGTAGTCAGGAAGTAGCGTAAGTCAAAACACAAGCCTGTTTCACTTACAATGAGACCCATCAAACGCATAAAGTGCCAAGGGGTGAATACCCAGCAGTGGACATCAACATATTGTCCCCTTTCAAAAGCCCTAAGGCCCTCGTCGATGAATTCTGGAGGGTGGCAATATTCCAGACTATCTATGCTTGTGTAATCATCCCAGAGACCCCATGTGTCTGCATTCACCACATTTGCAAAGTGGTCAGCAATCAAACGCTTACTTGGCCGCCTGCGCCGTTCCTTATATGCTTCCCTTACTTCTTGAGGATTGGAAACGGCTCTATGTACGTCGAACGTAAAGCGCTTATCTGGAACTATCAGTAACAGCGCCCCCCCCAACTTCCAGGCAATCATGCATTTCATGAAGCCAGCCACAGAGGTCAGGAACATGCTCTATCACATGCGAGGCCACGATGAAATCCAGAGGTTGGCGACCTCCAAGCATCTGCCTCAAAGGCTGATCACGCCAAACTAAGTCGATATGTTCCAAGTCTTTGGTATCTTCCTCTTTGTGGTATTTTTTGCGCAGTTCATCTGTCGAACAGTGATCGACATAGATTACATCGCTGTCAGATCGCCTAACGATTGGACGATTGAGTGGTCCGATCTCTGCTCCACGCTTACCGAGTGGACTCCAGTCTGAGAATAGTCGTCCGCGCTTCCGCTCTAGAACTGCCAAATACTCCGGTGTCATAGTATCACTCCTTAGTCCGCCTAACTACCAAGAGGATCGTGATGTGCTGCTAACTTTTTCAAATAACCACTCTTCTAGTTCAAAAACTCAAGAGTCCAGAAGTGTCCCAAAAAACGCGTCGAGAGCTGTACTTGCCCAAAACGCCTCGCCTTGAAAGATCATGTTAGCTGACTTTTTCCAATAGGCTTACCATTTTTCGACGATACCGCCCGACTAAGCCACTGGGTCAATTGATTTTCGCTTCGGATGGCCTCGTTCAGTGCCAAGACGCAGAAGTCAGCTTCCAACGTGTTCGAGATGCGCCAGCCTTACAACTCGTAGGTGCGCTAGCCCATGATCGCGAGCTGATACAAGAACCCCATACCCATTGGCAGACAGGTGATGTCAGCCGCCCAAACATGATTGGATAGGGTCATCTGCATACCGCGGAGCAAGTAAGGATAGGCCTTATGTCCCCTCGTTGCCTTACTGTGTTGGGTTTCCAATAGATCGGCATCAGTCCCATAAGGCGCATCAACCGCCAGGTCACCTGCCGAACCCCGAAGAACGGAGGGTCCGAGAACTGCTCATGGATCTGACACATCAGTGTCCGGATTTCAGGGGGGGCTCCTTGGACGGTTCAACCACGGTGTTGAGCACGTCCTTGATCATTTCGAGGTCAAGTTGCCAAGTGGGCTCGTTAAGCAGCATGATACGAGTTTCATTCGCAAGGCACGTACCTTGGCGGCGCGTTGTTGCTGGTCACTGGACAACTGGCCAGGATGTTTGCCAGCCTGATCCGGGATGCGAACTTTGTTGAGAAAATGCACGACGACTTCTACAGCGCTCTGAGCGCTAGACCCTGCGCGACCACATGGAAGTCAGCGTCTAGTATTCCAGAATAGTTAGGTATGGAGTCAGTTTATGGTGCGGAAAGCACATTCCAAACTCAAATCGGATCTAAACGAAATACTTGGTGTCATCCGTCAGCTCGACCCCGCCAACGAAGATCTGCCCTTTCTGAAATTTCTCCAGCCGGTTAATAGGGCGGATCAGCGTAGACTTGCGGGAACCCGAGGGACCCGCGACCACGATCCGTTTGCCCCGTCGAACAGTCAGATTCGAAATCCTTGTGCGCAAGGAACGAGCCATAGCACTTGTCGATGTACTTGAGCTCGATCGCCCTAGCCAATCAGAGTTTCAATGTAGACCCGATAACGTAATGACTTGTAGAAAGCCTCAAGAAAAAGTTGACTACGACTTCAAACTACACGGTCGGTTCCACTTAAAGACGGTTACTCCAACCCTTGCCTTGATTACTTTCTTTTATTCTTGGTTTGCAGTCTCTGTGTATGCCCTGAAGCGTTGGGGTGCTATTTTTTTGGCTGACCTGCCCATTTTCTCACGGAACGAACTTGAGAGGAAAGGAATGCGGGTCAGAATTGAGAGAATTATGAATTTCAGCCAGAGAAAAAAGCCAAGCAATGGATTGCGGGCAATCCGCTCGAATGACCGACTCAATTCGGATATTTTCTTGTTTTGAGCTTCGGCAAGCTCCCGTAGTTTGCTCGCATCACCAACTAACTCATCCTGGACCTGTTGTTGTTCGGATATTTTCGTTGCCTGAACTTCGGTACGCTCCCGTAGCATCGTTACGTCATTGAGAAGGCGGGGAATCGGATTCTGCGTTTCAGGGTAGAGTGCACGCACATCCATGATCGCTGAAACCAAATCTGATGTTGTGAAAGGGTCGTGCCCAGCCAGCCGCAGCTCACCTATTGCCGAAGCCACCTCTTCCATCGGCTCTGCTCCGGCTCCCCACGGATTGGCACCCTCGCCCATGGATGATGGCGGCCGATCAACCACCGCAGCTTCGCCCAGAAGCTTCTTATCCAAATCAAGTTTGATCGCGCCAACCTCTTGTCCAGATCGGAGGAGCGGGTCGTCCGCCACCATACGGTCCTGGCCTGCCACAACACGCGAGCCTACCTGCGGCGGTCCGCTGGCACTTTTTCGAATGATGCAAACGGAATTGTAGAATGAAACGGATTGGATCTGGGCGATGTGGTTCACATCCAGCGTCAGATTCCATTGGCGTTCAAACCCTTTCAGTTGCGACCGGATATCTCCACCATCTCCCCAATGCTCCGCGTTAACCACGTCGGCCAGCCTCCGAAGAAACGACATCGCCGAATATGGCGAGTTCAAACCACCCTGCCATGTCTCCCAGTAGGAGCAATGAAGGTCTTCTATCACATAGATCCCCCCGGGTTGAACCATGCCGAAATATCGGGAGAATGTGGTGATTATGTCGGACGATCTGTGTGACCCGTCATCCGCGATCAAATCGTACATATCCGAGATCTGGCGGATCTCGTTCTGCGTTTTTTCCGAATTCGCGTCACCAATGATCACATGAATTCGATCGTCATCGTAACGAAGACCGGCGCATTTCGGATCGATATCACATCCAACGAACAGCGAACCGTTTGAAAAATAACGGGACCAGATCTCAAGTGAACCGCCATTCTGAATTCCGATTTCAAGCAGACGAACAGGGGACTCACGAAGCGACGCAAACTGATCTTCATAGATATCGAGATAGGAATGCCACTTGTCGCTCACCTTCCCCTCATGTCCGAGGTATAGGTTGTAAAGCGAATCATTTTTCATTTGGACCTGTCGTGGTTAGTTGCTGCCGCGGTTTCTCGTTTACACGGCGAGAGCATCGAAGGCCAAGGAAATTCTACGCTTGTCGCGTTTGTGTTTAGCGCCAACTCAATAACGCGCCCGGCAGTTCTTCGGCACTTCACAATGCCGGTGAAATGAGCCGTCATTCCACAACCGTGGTTGGATTCGACCCTTCACTGCGCTGACAGAAGACCCAAACGAGGGTCCAAAATCAATGGTGGGCTGCCGTCCTGCGTCTCCACATAATGACGATCCAAAAATACATCTTGCGGGAGTTCGCCCACATCATCGGCGCTTTGGCTGTGATGCAAGCGCCTTGTTTCAATTGTCTTTTTTGATCCATTCCCGCTGTAGTAGAATAGTTTTGTCCCTCCCAAAGCAGACGTCGGCAGTTGTGACGTTGTTAATGCTCTCGCTAAAGCGCTGGCGGTTGTAATGATCGAAGAAGGTATTGATCTGCGCTTCAAGATCACCCGGCAGGAAGTAGTTTTTCGGCAAGTTGCGGTTCTTTGAGGTTTGATGCCATCGTTCGATCTTGCCCTGTGTTTGCGGATCGTACGGTGCGCAGCGAGATTGCCCAATGCTATTGTCTTCCAGCCATTCTGCTAAATCCCCCGAGACATAGCTTGTGCCGTTGTCGCTGAACGTGCGTGGCTTGTGGTCGACGTGGATTTGATCACAGTCGGATGCCTTTAACGCCATGCCCTGCGTGTCGGTGACATCGTCAGCACGCATGTTCGTGTACAGCTGACAATAAACGATGTAACGGTCGTATTTGTCTAGAACCGTACTAAGATAGAACCAGCCTCAGTCCAGAACCTGGATGTAGGTGAAGCCCGTCTGCCAAACTTGGTTGATCGCTTTCGTTTTGTGCTGGAACTCATCGACGACCTAAAAAATAAAGGGCGGGCTGGTGATCAGGTCATGGGATTGAGCGTGCGATATATCGTAGTTTCCAACAAAAGTTAGCGCTCTTGAGCGGTGAACGTATCGGCCTACTCGTGTGGCGACAACTCCGATTCCTTCGGCGCCAAGTAAGCGGCGGGCGCATCGCAGCAGCCTAAGCCATTGCGATTGACAAACACAATTCCACTTAACACGGGCCGATCATCGACACGATGTTTTCCGTGCGATTCAGAAAGGAAAGGTTTGAAGCGCTATCTGCGCATCCGTTAATCAGAAGCGGTCAGACATATTCACTGCTCGTTTTCAAACCGTGAATCGTACTGACTGTTCTATATCAAAGCGCCCTGACCGTAGCCTGCCGGTGAGCAAAGTTGTTTACTATCTCTAAGCCAAGTAAGAACGCCGCCCATCTCGATCATGAGAATCCCCGCGGTAGAAAGAAATAGGAAATGGTCTCGTCATTCTGCCACCTTGGTATCAACATTACGTTTCTTGAATTGCTGATTAAAAAGGTTCTTGAACTGACCATCTAGTTGCATCAGTTCGTCTAGGTTTCCTTGTTCGACCACGGCACCATCCTGAACAACCATAATCTTGTCAGCCTCAAGGACTGTCGACAGGCGGTGAGCAATCACGATAACGGTCGTGTTCTGTGTCAGCGTGTCCAGCGCCGCCTTCACCAGCGCCTCAGATTCAGCGTCCAATGCGCTAGTGGCTTCGTCCAGCAACAAAATCTCGGCATCGCGCAAAATTGCACGGGCTATGGCTATGCGTTGTTTCTGGCCGCCTGACAGGAACGTTCCGTTCTCGCCGACATGCGTATCATAGCCACCCGATAACCCGCAGATGAAGTCATGCGCATGTGCAGCTTTCGCTGCTTCGATAACCTGCTCGTCCGTTGCATCCGGCGCCGTGCAACGCAGGTTTTCCATCACAGTTGCGGAAAACAAGAAGGTGTCTTGGCCAACATATGAGATCTTTCGCCTAAGCGAAGAATAGCTAGCGTTCTTCAGATTCTGCCCGTCGATTTCGACACTCCCACCGTCGGGGTCATAGAATCGCATAATCAGGCCGAATATCGTCGACTTGCCCCCACCTGACTGGCCGACCAGCGCAGTGGTTTTCCCTGCTTCGAATGTTACATTCATGTTTTCGATTACCGGAATCGATCCTTTGTACCCGAAGGTTACATCGCGGAGTGCGATTTCACCCGGCCCGTCAAGCAGGTCACGTGCATCAGGGTCTTCTTGCATTGTGTCTTCTTGGTCCAGTAATCCGAAAAGCATGCCAACACCGACCATAGCAGCTTCAATCTGAACGCGCATTTTCGACAAACGTTTTGCAGGTTCATAGGCCATTAACAGTGCTGTGATGAAGGACATCAGCTGACCAGCTGTTGGCTGTTCGCTACCCGCAATCCCGAGAGTGCTAACGATCAGAACGCCGGCTATAGCCAACCCGGCCAGAAACTCCATCAGCGGGCTGGCGATCGACTGCAGCCGCGCAATATCATTCGAGCGTTCTTCGACTTTAAGGATGGCCGTTTCCATACGATTGATCATCCGATCCTCAAGAGAGAATACTTTGATGACTTTGATGCCGGCCGAGGTTTCCTGCAGCACACGAATAATCTCTGCTAACGACTTGAACTCTTGCTGCATGATCGAGCGCACGCTTTTCAGCAGGTAGCGCACGCCTAGCAAGGCCACGGGTCCGACAACAAAAAACATGATGGACAGCACGGGCTGCTGGTACACCATGACAATCACAAGACCCACCAGGGTCAAGGCGTCTCGGACGAAGCCGGTGACGATTACGTCAATAAGAGTTCGGGCAGATTGAGCACCCATTGTCGTTTGCATCAGCAGGTCCGAAGACTCATTCTCGGCAAAAAACGAAACACCGTGCCTCAGTAGTTTACGATAAACCCGGTCTTGTTGCATCGCAACGATCCGGTTGCCCGCGCGCGCCAGGTATATAGACTGGATGTAGGATGCGAGCGCCTTGGACAGAAATAGCAGAACAACTCCGAGCGCGATCGCAATAGCCCAGTCGCGCATTTCCGGACTGGTCATCGCATCAACGATGTACTCCATCATGAATGCAGAGCCTGCAGTGGTCGCAGCAACAGCTATCATTGCGACGATGGCAATGGCGTAAAGATGACCTTGGGCAAAAAAGCTCTCACCAATGAGACGGCCCATATAGCCTGATCGCCATTCGGTCCAGGCACGCTTAATCATTACATTCTCCAGATCATGAAATCATGCGCTCGCTCAGATAACCTATAATCATTCCTGCCTAAAGGGCAGATCAATTGACGCGACAGAGTTGCCCAATCACAAGGTTGCGCAGGGGCCTCGTCAGATAAGGGTTAGCGTTGCGATGTGCAAGGTTTTGATGTTCTCTTTTGACAAGGTGACGCGTTGTATCGTGGGCTTCCGAGCCCTGGCCTCTACGTGGCGTTTTTAGGTCAAAACCCGAAGTTGCCCGCACAACTTTATAGCGTCTTGTGTATACCTCTTGTCACGAGTGATCCCCGAATTCTGACGAATAGATTGAGGTGCTGGCAGATTTTTGCGTTACCTCTAGTGATCAGGTCAAACGTTTTTCTTTTTGGTTTCATTGTGATATGTATATGCTTGAAAAATGGAACCGCTGATATTTTGGGGCTGAGTACTGTAGCGTGAGAGTAACGATTGAAATTCAGCGGTTTTTTGCCGCAGGAAATCCTTGACGCGTCAGGGGAAAAGGATAGATTTTTTGTCCTTGTGCTTGGTATATATGGCCCATAGTAACGCGAAGCACGTATTATTGGTAATGGAACAGTGTCGATTAAAGCTGTCATTCTGAGTTTGCCGAAAGATGTTGAACGGCGACGTTTCTGCGAAAGCGAATTTGCCCGCTTTGGCTTGAATCATGAATTTTGCGACGCCATTGCCGGAGATCAGCTAAACAACTCCGAATTGCATCATCTGTATGACGCAGACATGAACCGGATTAAATTCAAACGCCCGCTCAGCCGCAACGAGGTCGCCTGCACCCTTGGACATCGTCAGATATGGCAGGATATTGCTGACTCCTCCGACTGCGTCAGCCTTGTTTTGGAAGATGACGCGACGTTCGTGCAAGATCCCAGGCCGTTTTTCAAAGAACTGGCTGAATGTGGCGAATGTTTCGAAGACGTCATGATCAAAATCGACGGCGTGTCGGGAAACAACGGACAGGTCATTAAGTCCATTGCAGATCAGGATCTTGTCTTGTCGGACCGTCTGCCACCCAGAACCACGGGCTATATCATCGGCCGACGTGCTGCCGCTCGGCTTTTGGCGATTGAGGCCCCGATTGCGCGTCCCATCGACATCGACCTAAAATTCTATTGGGAACACAATGTGCCCATCCTCACCCTTGCCGAGCAGATGGTCGCAGAGCGCAAAGAGATAGACAGCACGATCGATCACTGCCGCAGTAAAATGAAACCCGGCTCGCCCATGGCCAGGTTCGTTCGAAACTTAATGTACCAGACAAAGTACACGTACGGACGGTTGAGCCACCCGCTGAACCCGGACATGATCGAAGGGCTCGGCCCCCTGATGCAGGCCGGCAATCGGGTTCGGAACCGCGCATGAAGAATAGCCTTGTGGTTGTCCGTGCGGGCAACAAGTCATTGCACCATCGGTGGCAGGAAATCCCCTATGAAGATCGTAGCTACGATCTTCTGATCAGCTATTTCTCGGACGAGGCTTTTGCGGCATTCGAACCTGAACCCGGTGTTGAGGCCGTGCTGGTAAAAGGCGGCAAATGGGACGGGTTGTTCAAAACCCTGGCGGATCGTGACCTGGATCAATATGACTACTATTGGCTGCCGGATGATGATCTGGACATCAGCGCCACGGCGGTAAATGCGCTGTTTGATGCCATGCAGGTTCACGGCCTGCGTATTGCGCAACCGTCGCTGACCCCCGAAAGCTATTTCTCGCATTTTGTGTTCAGCCAATGCCCGGGCTTCGTACTGCGCTACACGAACTATATCGAGATCATGGCCCCGTGCCTGCACAAGGATATCCTGAAGAAAGCACTGCCGCTTTTCCAGGGCACCATGAGCGGCTACGGCCTGGATTATATCTGGTGCAGATGGGCCGAGGCTGGCGCGTTTCGAACTGCCATTCTGGACGAGATCGCGATGCACCACACGCGGCCGATCGGAAAGAACCTGAAAGCTGCGATGGCCGAGTCGAACAACCTCAGCTCGGAAGAGGAAGAAGCCGTTCTGAAGCAGATGTTTGATCTGTCGCGGCGTACCGTTCCGGTCGTCTTTGCCGCGATCCTGCAGGGAGGGCAACCCATCTCGGGTCGTCTGCAGCTGGGGTGGCATATGTGCCGGGCATGGATGTCGGTCCTGCCGAAATTCCGCAGTGCCAGCGAGGCGCGGTCGGGTATATTCAAGATTGCCCGCCGTCAGCTGATCAAACCGCTCGACATGACGACGATTTCGATGAAACAGGAAAGCCCCTGATATGCAGTTTTTGATGGTTGGGGCCGGATTGTCTGGGGCTGTGATCGGTCGCCAACTTGCGGAACAAGGGCATGATGTCACCGTGGTCGACAGCCGTGACCATATCGGTGGAAATTGCCACACAGAACGGGATGCCGATACCGACGTCATGGTCCATGTGTACGGGCCACATATCTTCCATACGGATGACGAAGAGGTTTGGCAGTATGTGAACCAATACGCCAACTTCCTGCCCTATAAGAACCGGGTCAAAACCACCTCGCGGGGGCAGGTCTATTCGCTGCCGGTGAACCTGCACACGATCAACCAGTTCTTTGGCAAGACCATGCGCCCGGACGAGGCCCGCGCGTTTATCACCGAAGAACAGGCTGATACATCCATCGCCGACCCGCAGAGTTTCGAGGAACAAGCGATGCGGTTCGTCGGTCGTGATCTGTATGAGGCGTTTTTCAAGGGCTACACGATCAAGCAATGGGGCTGCCACCCGTCCGAGCTGCCGGCGTCGATCCTGAAACGCTTGCCGGTGCGGTTCAACTACGACGACAACTACTTTTTCCATAAATTCCAAGGCATGCCCGAGAACGGGTACACCGACATGATTGGTGGCATCCTCGATCACCCGGGGATCACAGTGAAGCTGAACACCATGTTCGATCGCAACATGGCGGATGGCTTCGATCATGTGTTCTACTCAGGCCCGCTGGATGGCTATTTCGACTATGAGCTTGGACGCCTGGGATACCGCACCCTTGATTTCGAACGGTTCACCTATGACGGCGACTATCAGGGTTGCGCCGTGATGAACTATGGCGAGGAAGAGGTGCCCTTTACCCGGATCACCGAGCACAAGCACTTTGCACCGTGGGAGTCGCACGAAGGCTCGGTCTGTTATCGCGAGTTTTCCCGCGCGGCGGGTCCGGATGACATTCCCTATTACCCGATCCGTCAGGTAAAAGAAAAAGCATTGCTGAGTGAGTATGTTGCGCTGGCCGACAAGACAGAGAAGGTAACTTTTGTTGGCCGTTTGGGTACTTACCGTTATCTGGATATGGACGTCACGATCCGCGAAGCCCTCGACACAGCGCGCGTTTTTTTAGCCGCGTTCGAAGCGAAACAAGCCCTGAAACCATTTTATACCGCGCCAGTTTAGGCGCGAGCGCCGGGCCGTTTCGGTCCAGTGCTTACTCGATTCACGTTCTGGCTGATCGGACGGAATGTCTTTGTGACGGCCCTAGCTTGGATGCAATTTATTCCGGATCGTCAGGCGCACTTACTCGGTGCTAGCTTTAATCGCTCAGAAGCGAATGAAGGTAGGCGCCATAAGTCGATTTTGCGAACAGTTTTGCGCGCTTCTCGAGAGCGGCATCATCGATCCATCCATTGCTCCAGGCGATCTCATCAAGGCTACCGGTTTGCATACCCTGACGTTCTGTCAGCGTTCTTACAAAGCTTCCTGCCTCCAGCAGAGTGCCGTGTGTCCCAGTATCCAGCCAAGCGAAGCCCCGACCCATAGTCTGAACATCGAGCAGGTTTTCGTCCAAGTACATTTGCAAAAGCGAAGTAATCTCAAGCTCGCCGCGCTCAGACGGTTGGATTTCTTTAGCCCGCGCCGGCGCGTCATCATCAAGAAAGTAAAGGCCGGTGACTGCGTAGTTTGACGGCGGGTTTTGTGGTTTTTCAACAATCTGACGAACCTTTTGGTCCTCAAAAGCAACAACGCCATACCGCTCTGGGTCGGCGACGCGATATGCAAAAACCGTACCGCCTTGCTTGTTGGCATCTGCCTGGGCCAGCAGACTTGGAAGACCGTGGCCGAAGAAGATATTGTCTCCCAAGATCAATGCCGAAGGAGCGCCGGCGAGGAAATCTTCCGCCAGTGTATAAGCTTGCGCCAACCCGTCAGGAGAGTCTTGCACGATCCACGTCAGTGACAGTCCATATTGACTGCCATCACCAAAGAGGCGAATGAACTGCTCCTGGTCCTGTGGTGTTGTGATGATTGCAACTTCGCGGATCTGCGCCAACATCAATACACTGAGTGGGTAGAAAATCATTGGCTTATCGTAAACTGGTAGCAGCTGTTTGGACACGGCCATCGTAATCGGGTAAAGCCGCGTTCCAGAGCCTCCGGCAAGAATAATTCCCTTACGTTGCATGCGTTAACCTTTCAAAATTGGCCTTTTGGGGTCTGACCTAATTGCCTCAGTACCTTGGTTAGCCCGGCTTTCCAGTCAGGGCGAAGAAGCCCATAAGTTTTTTCAAGCCGGGAACAGTCCAGCCGCGAATTTTTTGGGCGGGCGGCAGGCGTCGGGTAAGCGCTGGTCGGGATATCTTCAACCGAAATATCTAAGCCTGCCTGTAAAAAAATCTCGCGTGCGAAATCTGCCCAGCTTGCGTCTGGGCTTCCTGCATAATGAAACAGGCCACCCTCCACACTGGACCCTGCCTCGGCCATTCTAAGCAATGTAGCTGCGATGTCCGCTGCAGGTGTGGGGCCCCCAACCTGATCGGCAACTATGGTTACGTGGTTTCGTGTTTCCGCCAATCGAAGCATCGACTTGACGAAATTGTTTCCATGCGCCGAGAACACCCAACTTGTACGGAGAATTCCATGCCAGCCTCCGGCCGCCGCGACCTTATCTTCGCCTTCCAGTTTAGTACTACCGTATGCGCCAAGCGGGCTAGTCGGGTCGTTTGTAGTTCGTGCGAGCGTCCCTGATCCATCAAAGACATAATCCGTCGAGATGTGAATGAACGGAATGCCACGTTCGGCCGCCGCTTGGGCCATAGAACCGGGCGCATCAGTGTTAACGCGCCGAGCGATATCTTTCTCGTCTTCAGCCTTATCGACCGCAGTGTAAGCAGCGGCGTTGATAACCACATCCGCGTTGGTTTTGCTTATGTGGTCTGCGCATGTTTTCGGGTGTGAAAGGTCCGCGTCCTCGCGCCCCAACGCCTCTATTATGATGCCGCGCGCAGGCGCTTGCGCTCGCAACTCTGTGGCGACCTGCCCGCTTCGACCGAAGACAAGTATTTTCATTTGGCAACACCAAGGCGATCGCCAACACCATCCCGCGCTAGAAGTGCATTCAGCCAGGCTTCGTTGTCCAGATACCACTGGACGGTCTGTTCCAATCCTGTCTCAGGAGTATAGTTCGGATGCCAGCCAAGGTCTTCGACAATTCGAGTTGGATCAATCGCATAGCGGCGGTCGTGACCCGGGCGATCAGTTACGAATGTGATCTGTTCTGAGTAAGGTTTCTCTGCCGGACGAAGCCGGTCCAGAATACTGCAGAGCATTTTGACGAGTTCAAGATTTGTCATCTCGTTTTCGCCACCAATGTTGTAGCTTGCACCGACGGCCGCTTTTTCCAGAACAAGCAGCAGCGCCTCTGCATGGTCCTCGACATGCAGCCAGTCGCGGATGTTATCGCCGTTGCCGTAAATCGGTATCGACTGCCCGGACAATGCCTTGAAGACTACGACCGGTATCAGTTTTTCGGGAAACTGATATGGACCATAGTTGTTTGAGCAATTTGTCAGAATGATCGGCAGGCCATAGGTTTCGTGCCACGCGCGTACAAGGTGGTCCGAACTCGCCTTTGATGCTGAATAGGGCGAGTTTGGTTGATAGGGGCTATCTTCGGTGAAAAAACCGGTCTCCCCCAGAGATCCGAAGACCTCATCGGTCGAAATATGGTGAAAACGGAAGTCTGCGGGTTTGCCTGCGTCGGTCCAATAGGCGCGCGCGGCCTCTAGTAGAACGTAAGTGCCCGTGACATTGGTGTCGATAAAGGCAGCTGGACCATCGATTGAGCGGTCTACATGGCTTTCGGCGGCCAGATGCATGATCGCGTCAGGCTTATGTTTCCTGAGCACAGCCTCCATCGCCGAAGCGTCACGAATATCTGCGTGTTCGAAAGCATAGCCTGGCGCATCAGCCGCTACCGCAACATTGTCGAGGCAAGCTGCATACGTCAACGCATCTACGTTGACTACCGAATGACCTTGGGCAACGGCACGACGAACAACGGCAGACCCAATAAAACCGGCGCCTCCAGTGACCAAAAGTTTCATTTGGTGTCCTCAAAAGTAAAGGGGGATTCTTGTTCTGACAGGCGCAGCGCAGCCGCGTCTTTTTCAGATAGCTTTGTTTCGGTTGATGTTAGCGGCCATTCAATGCCGATTTCGGGGTCGCTCCAGTGAACAGCCCCCTCGGTTTCTGGCGCATAAGTGTCTGAACACTTATATACAATTTCGGTGTCCGGCTCCAACGTCATAAACCCATGGGCAAATCCAGCCGGGACGAGTAGCATGCGTCCATTTTCAAAACTCAGTTCTTCACCGACCCATTGACCAAACGTCGGAGAACCCTTGCGAATATCTACCGCAACATCGAAGAGTCTTCCACGTCCGCAGCGAACAAGTTTAGCTTGCGCTTTCGGTGGTGCCTGAAAGTGCAGGCCTCGTACCGTTCCGATTTCACTGGACACAGAGTGATTGTCTTGAACAAAAACTGTATCGATCCCGGCGGAAGAGAACTGATCACAGTTGTAGGTCTCTTCGAAAAAGCCTCGGTGATCGCCAAATCGCCTCGGCGTAATCAGCTTCACCTCTGGTATTGAGAGGGTTGTGAATTCCATAATTAACATTACCTATAGTGCCATTCTGCGGCGCACGCAGAGTAAAGAATGGGCTATCTCAATCGCCATCGCTGGACAATATCCAAATAGGCTTATACTCGAAAATGGAGGCCGGGAAAGTCTCAATGCAGAAAGTTGCATTTTCGAAGGCCTGTTTGCAAATCAGATTACCCACGAGCGACAGTTCACTTGCAGTCAACAAAGCCGTTTACGTTGGCGGATCTCTTCTTGAGGCAATAAGCTGTGTTTTGGGGCATGCCTCAGGTTTGTCAGGGCTTGATGTCAGGTTGTAACACTCGATTGTCGTGCGCTTCTGTTCTATGTTTTGGGGCTCCCGAGGTCATCGGGGAATTAGTTTCAGTGAGTTTGATAGACTACTGGCAGCCGAGTTCGATGCTTGGTATCAACAGCGCTGAATTCTTACTCACCTCGTGTTGGAGTGTCTATGCTGTCGCAGGAACGAAACAAAGCTGAAGTCGTTCGACGGACGGGATGCACATTCTCCACAATTTCGAACCTAATCGAAAACCACGACGTTATCGCCTTCGATGTTTCGAAGACATTGTTGTCGCGCAGCGTGTTAAGTGTGGATGGCGTTTTCCGTTTCATAGAGAAGTCACTCGGTGTCGACGGTTTTTATGGCGCAAGGCTAAAAGCGGAGCAGCTTGCCCGGAGGCGTTTTGGGACAACCGAAGCGTCCGAGATTAGTTTACACGAAATTTATAGCCTTCTTGCAGTCCTTCTGCCGGACAACACCGTGACGCCTGACGATGAAAGAGAGTTCGAAGAAAAGTTCCACTTTTTAAATCAAGCCTTTGTTATGATTGCCACAGTTGCTCGGGCTAAAGGGAAGCAATTGGTCGGTATTAATGACACGAGACTGAATAAAGACCAATTATCGAGGCTATTGAAATCACATGGGATTGAACTGGATGCGCTAATTAGCCCTACGGAAGGCCGTCACTTTCTTTTGAAAGTTGCAGCCAATGAGGAGGTCGCACCGAACCGTGTCTTGCATTTTTGCCAGCGCGAATTCGCGAACATGAACGTTGACGTGGACTGCGCTTTGACAGCAATTCATGTAAACCAACACAGCGATTGCCTTAGGCAGGATGATGCTCCATTTGTTGATCAAGACCGCGGAGAATATACGTTCGCCTCGGACTTGATTATCGGCCAGATCGCAGCGCGAATGCCTCATGTCGATCCCGCGGAACCCGATCTTTATAGTTTCGGCTTCAATGTTTGCGGGCCGGTATTGCTGGGGTTCTGTGACTATATTGCGGAACGTTCAATACAAGATGGGTTCGATGAACTGCTTCTTCCGCCTGGCCAGCACCACATTATTGAGCAATCTCTGAGCATTCTGAAACTGCCGTTAACAAGCTACTCGATCAGCGATGTGAAAGAAGCTTTTGACGGTGAATTCTTGGATGCTTCTGCTGTAGAACGCAAACAATTGCAGAAGCGTATCGACGCATGGACGGTTCAAGGTTCAAAAAACATTGCTATCGCGGATATCGATGGCAGTGCACCGGACATTAAATTTCTGTCTTCATTAAGAGTGCATCGGTATTGTATTTGTGGTCAAAGTTCTCCCAGCCGAGAGGCAAGGGCTTCAGCCTACCTTTTTGACGGTTTGAATGCGATGAGCACCGATATGTCCGTAAGGGTAGGCCCAGTTCTGTCAGACTTTTTGTTCGTCAATCCTGATACGTCCTTCCCACATCTGAATTCAGGGAATGACATATCTTTGTCTTCGAGTGCAAAATGTGAAATGAACGCCGATATTGGCCTCCTCGCTTCAATTTGTGTCCAACGAGGGGCTCTCGATTTCCTCCGCATGATCGCGCCAAGAAAAGACGCGTTAGATCGTCGGGAACTAAAGGACTTCAACCTTTTCTGTCTTACGCGACTGATCACAACACCGACTGAAAGGGAATATCGGGCATTCGAGAATGTTCCGTTTCCGCGATGCAAGGGTGAAAGTGAATGGAGAACTGTCGAGTCTTACTGGAAGCCTGAGTCAATCTCGTCAAAATACTTGGACAATTCTAGTAGGCAAAATCAGGAGCAGCAGTTGCACAACTACGATCTCATGCTGCCAAATTCCATTAAGCAATTATCTACTCGAGACGACATTGGGCAACTAGATTGGCGCCGCATAATGTACCGCCACCCGCTGAAGGTCTCGTACTGGAACTCAGTACGGCGGTATCAGCGTCGAACACAAAGAGAGTTGGGTCAGAAATGACAGTTTCTAGCAGCGACCCGTTGAAGATATTCGTTCCGTTTGTGAACGAAAAGATGGCAACTGAACTGTTCTCTCGAAACAAGTTTTTGTTTGAAAGGGATATTCATCTGATTGACAACCGCGGTCGATCAGCAGGCCTGCCGACGCTATACAATGAGGTTATTGAAAAGTACTTGAACGAGGACATGTGGCTTTTTTTCGTTCATGAAGACTTCGAAGTTCAGGGAGAGTTGTTTGACACAGAGAACTTGGCACTTGAAGCAATTTACGGAACCTTTGGAGTAAGGCTGGATGGGCATGCACCGGCCGGGTTTGGTCAGCATAAGTGTAGTGAAAAAGACGGCTCTTCGGTGCTACAGGTCGGTCTGCCGGTGACTGCACCAACTTGGGTTGAAACACTGGATTGTGTGGCGATTCTAATTCACACTCGGTTACTTAGGGATCGGCCCGGGTTGCGGTTTGATGAGACCCTAACGTTCGACCTTTACGCCGAAGACCTGTGTATTAACGCGCAGGAGAATTTTGGGATTCCTGTGATAGTTTTACCCGTCGAGTTCCAACACTATTCAAAGGGTTTTGTTACAGAGCGTTATTGGCTTGGAATCAAGCACTTGGGTGAAAAATATCCTAATGTTGGCGTGCCCGGAAGTTGCTCATTCATTGGTGGGAAATCGCAAGAATTGGAGGCCCGCTACACTTATGACATTCCGGCTAACAGAAAAAAGCGGCGCGACAAAGAAGCAAGAAAAGCTCGAAACTCTTCGAGAGCCTGGCGATTGTTCAGAAAACGATCATAGGCGACGAATTTACCCTGACGGCTTTACACCTCGAAATCTATTCAGGTTACGACATTAAAACGTTCTTCATCGTGACCGGCGAGATTTTCAAGGTGAGCAAAGCCTGCGTTCGCGAACTCTGTCAGACTATCAACACTGCATAGGGCTATAACTTAATTTTTTTTCTTTTTCGCAAAACAAATTTCAGTAAGGCATATGACAAGGGATTGAGTTGCGATCCATAGGCAGCACGCCAACGGCTGCTTTTGGCGTTTTGATAATGTGTGCTGCGTTCACCAATGCGCGTCAAACTCTCACCGGTTGTGTCACCTACGCCATCGAAGATTCTGACATTCTTGAACCTAAGGGCATCTTGGCGATGCGGTTTACTCAGGAAATGACGCATGTCTCGCTCATCCTTCGGGTTGGTGTATTTTGCCAACGTCTCTGTCGACATTGCCCGTAGTACGGACTCGATTGCTTGTAGGGCGGAATCTTGAATTTTCTTGGCGCGCTGGAGGTTGGCTGCCTCCAACTCGCTGAGTTCAGCGGTGACCCAAGAAATATCACCGGATTCACTTTGCTGCAGCCCAAGGACGCTGCCATGATTTGCCGAACAGAGAAACTCCACGATATCCCGAAAATCCGTGAACCATGGCGTTAAATGGGAAGGAAGACCATTTAACGCTGTAAAACTCTCATATTCCAAGCCGTTGCGACGTAGGATTGATGTGGCATGCCGACTTGTGCCGAAGTAAAGGCCCAGGATATCCGCTTCTGCATCAACAATCTCGCAAATTGAGCGCTGTAGACTGCCGCGCCAACCTACGTCAAAGACGGCCGTGCTAGAACCTGCCGGGAAGGCCGAACGATAGTACTTTTTTAGAGCGGCGCGCTCGTGGGCAAACGACTGAAAAAAGGTGTCCGGACTTTCCTTTAGAAGTCTCAAGATTTTTTTTCGCGCTTTTCGCGTTAGTGGGTCCGTTCCACTTAGGCCATGATTGGCAAAAAGTTCTGTTAAGATCGGCCCGCCGGAGATTTTGCCCAGAAATTCGTCCAGTGTCTCCGAGCTTTCTAAGGTGGTGTGAAGCATCCCGCCAATAGTGTTCGGCTCCAAAACTGTGAATGGAAGCGTGAGTAATCGCCGGGAGGCAGCTATGTACTGCGTGTCATATTCATTTGGCCACAAAAGTTCGAATGCTGCTTTAGGAAACATGCCATCGCGAGCAAGAAATGCGATGCGTGAGATGCCCCTATCGTCCATTTCCCGCTTCATCCAGATAAGCATTGATGTGATCAATGGTGCGATCAATACGGCCCCAATGGCCTCAAAGTACTGATCCTCAGACAAAGTACGGAAGTCCAGCTTTTCAGAATCGTAGTGATGCGTTTCCAGAAAATTTGCCGAAAAAATCTGAGATATGGGACGCGATCCCGAAAGCATATTGGAATGGTGCTTTGGTTTTGGAGATCTGGCAGGTACGTCCTTGCTAGCCAAGACTACATGGGACTGCATACCTGCGCTGGCAGCCATTTTGCCATCGGCATGTTTGTTATCACCGATATGTAATATTTTTTCGTGTGGAACACCAAAGTACTCAGCCACCTCTTCGAACAAGTTGCCAGTATGTTTGGTCTTTCCTTGCTCGTTCGAAACGAAGACGCGTTCCCATCCGATAATTCCTTTTGCCTCCAGCACTTTCTCAAGAAAGTTTTGGGGAAGGTACATATCCGACGTGATGACAAGTCGTTTCTTTGTGTTTTTTAGCTTGGCCACCAACTTTCTTCCAAAATTGGTGGCGTGAAGCAGGTCCATTTCCGTTTCTAGTTCGAGCTGTTTGATCTGCTCAGTTTGCGTACCGCTACAATTCGTGAGTTGTTGAAAACAAAAATAAATCTCGTTTAACGAAACGTCCTCCAGTCCTTTCTGGTCTGCGTCTTCCCGAGCCAATTGCTCGGCTGCGACCCGATAGTCCTTAAAATACTCGGTCACCTGCCTTGTTTCTATGTGCTCCTCCATGAAACCGAAGGCATCAATGGGAGAGTTGCAATGGCGAAAGAGGAGGGTGTCGAAGATGTCCACAGACAGGAAATCGTAATCACCGATCTTGGAAAGCACTGCGCTACTGGAAGACACATTCATTGTTTTTCTGCGATTGCTTATTAATGCCAAAATAGTCTCACGCTAACTAGGTTTGTCTGAATTGATGCTTGCGTCAGGGCTCGACAAAAGCACTGACTCACTCTTGCGCAGAAATTCGGTTAATGCAGACGACTTATCAAGCTGAAATTGAACTTCGTCCATTTTCGACAGCTGCTGAAGCACGAGTAGTACTTCGAGACAAAGCGTTAGTGAACCCGAGTTTTCGGTTCACTTTACGCTTTTGGGTGATCTCCGCGACTGACTATTTGTCAGTTGGAATTGAGTGTTTTTTTAGAGTATTGCGTTTCGACTTCTGGAAAACGCGCCCGTGTACGGTTTGCGAAGGCAACCAGCGACAGCATCACCGGGACTTCAACCAGAACTCCTACGACCGTCGCCAGCGCTGCTCCCGAGTTCAGTCCGAACAGGCTGATGGCCACGGCGACGGCCAGCTCAAAGAAGTTTGACGTGCCGATCATCGCGCAGGGTGCGGCGATCCGGTGTGGCACCTTTAGGGCATATGCTGCGCCGTAGGCCAGGGCGAAGATGCCGTAGCTCTGGATCAGGATTGGTATGGCGATCAGGACGATCACCATCGGTTTTGCCAGAATAGTTTGACCCTGCAGGCCGAACAGGATGACGACGGTGGCGATCAGGCCCATGACCGACCACGGCTTGACGCGTGCGGAAAACGCATCGATGGCCTGGGGCGATCCCAAGGTACGGCGCGTTATCAGGCCGGCGATCAGCGGCAAAACGACATACATCACAGTTGCCAGAACAAGTGTCTGCCATGGAACCTGAATGTCGGTCACACCCAACAGAAAGGCCACGATTGGGGCGAATGCCACCACCATAATCAAGTCGTTCACGGAAACCTGCACCAGCGTGTAGGTCGCATCGCCCCTAGTCAGCTGAGACCAGACGAACACCATGGCGGTGCACGGTGCGGCACCCAGCAGGATCAGCCCGGCCGTATATTGAGCCGCGTCTTCAGGTTCGATCCATGGTGCAAAGACGTGCTCAAAGAACAGAACCGCAAGAAAGGCCATGGTGAAAGGCTTAATCAGCCAGTTGACCACCAGCGTCACGATCAGCCCGCGTGGCTGGCGTGCAACGCCCGCCACTGCGCCGAAGTCGACGCCGACCATCATGGGGTAGACCATTGCCCAGATTAGCAAGGCCACGACCAGATTGACGCTGGCCACTTCGGCCGAGGCGATCAGTTGAACCAGGCCGGGTGCAACCAGTCCGATCAATACGCCGCCAACCATGGCCAGCGCGACCCAGACGGTCAGGTAGCGTTCGAAGATGCTCATGTATATGCCTCATTCGTCTGGTCGGTTAGTTTGCCGGATGTCAGGGCGGCCAGCGCGACCATAGCAGCAGCGGTGCCCAGAACCAGTGGAAGCCCGCCAATCTGATAGGTAAGTCCCGACAGGACAGTGCCGACCAGGCGGCCAGTCGCGTTGGCCATGTAGTAAAAGCCCACATCCATCGTCACACGCTCGGACTTGGTGAAGGCCAAGATGAGGTACGAATGCAGCGCCGAATTGACGGCGAAGATTGCCCCAAATGCCAATAGGCCCACAACCAGCGTAACGGTCAGCCATGTCTCGGGGCCGGATGAGAGCAGGACCGCAATGGTCAGTGCAGCAGGCACGCAGAACAGCGCCGCGGCCCAATTCTTGGCGGCGTGGATAAGATCCCCTTCCGGGCGTTCCTTTGCGCGCAGGATTTTCGGCGCGCTGGCCTGAACTGCTCCGTAAAGTATGACCCAAACGGCCATGAATGTGCCGATCATAAAAAATGCGGCACGGTTGCCATCCTCAGTTCCATCCGAAAGCACCGCGTAGAAATAGATCGGGATGCCGACTACAAACCACACATCCCGCGCCCCAAACAAGAAGACACGAGCGGCGGATAGCCAATTCACGTTGGCGGATTTCGAGAAGACCTCAGAGAATTTGGCGCTTTTGCGCCCTTTGGGCAGGCCGGTCGGCATGAACAGGATGACGGCGACGAGGAATGCGGCAAGTATGATCGCCATTGCCAGAACAGCCCACATGAAGCCCACTGTCGCCAACAGTGCCGCCCCAAGCAGAAACCCAAACCCTTTCACAGCGTTCTTCGAGCCGGTCAAAATCGCGACCCAGCGAAACAACCCTCCGCCCTCGGTCGGGGCCAGCAGTTTGACGGCGGATTTTGAGGACATCTTGGCTAGGTCCTTTGCAACCCCACTGGCCCCTTGCACAATCATCACAAAGACAACTTTTACTGGGATCGCCCAATTAGGGTCTAGTTGCGTAAGAACCAGCAACGCTGCAATCTGCAGTGCCAGCCCTGCATAAAGCGTCGAGGTCAGCCCAAACCGCGCCGCGATCCAACCGGCGGCAAGGTTCGTGCCCATGCCGGCGATCTCATACAGAACAAACAGATATGCCAACTGAACCGGCGAGAATCCCATACTATGAAAGTGCAGCAGCACCAGCATACGCAGGGCCCCGTCGGTCAGCATGAAGGCCCAATAGGCTGCTGTGACCGTGATATAGGCCGACATACCTTCGGGCCTTTGGGTCACAGCGATGCACCAACCATCAGGGCAACGTCGACCAGACGATGGGCGTAACCCATTTCATTGTCGTACCACGCATAGATCTTCACCTGCGTGCCGTTCACCACCATGGTCGAAGGCGCATCCACAATCGAGGACCGTTCGTCGTTGGTGTAGTCGGTGGAAACTAGCGGTCGCGTCTCATAGCCGAGAATGCCTTTCAACTCACCTTCGGCAGCGGCCTTGAAAAGCGCGTTGACCTCTTCGACCGTGGTTTCACGCTCAACCTCGAAGACGCAGTCGGTCAGCGAGGCATTCAGCAAGGGAACCCTCACCGCGTGGCCGTTCAGCCGCCCCTTGAGTTCTGGGTAGATCAGCGTGATTGCCGTGGCCGACCCGGTGGTGGTCGGGATCAGAGAGTTCAAAGCAGATCGCGCCCTGCGCAGATCTTTGGCGGGGCGGTCCACGATGGTTTGCGTGTTGGTCACGTCGTGAATTGTGGTCATCGACCCGTGGCGAATACCAAGGTTTTCGTGGATGACCTTGACCACTGGGGCCAGACAATTCGTGGTGCACGAGGCCGCCGTCACGATGCTGTGGACATCCGGATCATAAGTGGCCTCGTTCACGCCCATAACGACGTTGGCGGTCGGGCCATCCTTGACCGGGGCCGAGACAACAACCTTCTTAACACCCGCTTCGAAATAGGGGGCCAGCTTGGCCTGAGTCTTGAAAACACCGGTGCAGTCAATCACCACATCGACACCGTTCAGCGGTAGTTCCGCCAGATCTCTGGTGCCGATAAAGGGTAGGCGGGTGCCGTCGATCGTAACGCTGTCGGCATCATGCGCGAACGCGGCATCCCAACGCCCATGAACCGTGTCAAACTCCAGCAGGTGCGCGTGCATCTCGGGGTCACCGACTGCATCATTGATCCAGGCGATCTTTGCGCCTTTGTCGAGCAGCGGTTTCAAGGCCAGTTTTCCCATCCGGCCCAATCCGTTCACAGCATAAGTCGTCATTTCATGTCCTCAGTGGGCGTCCTGCCGATATCATCAACAGCAGTTTGCAGTGCGATCCGGTCGAGGCCTTCGACCGGCAAAGACGTAAAGGCCTCAATCCGGCGCTTGAGCGCGCCATATGCATGTTGAAATGCAAGGCTTCTTTCGGCATCCGTGCCCTCGGCCCTGACCGGGTCCGGCATGCCCCAATGGCCACTGATTGGCTGGCCTTCCCAAGCGGGGCATTCCTCATTTGCGGCCTGATTGCAGACCGTGAAGACGAAATCCATCTCGGGCGCGCCGGGGGTTGCAAACTCGGACATGTTCTTGGACCGCAGGATGGATGTGTCATGCCCTTTGTCGTCCAGAACTTGCACGGCCATCGGGTTGAGCTCGGATGTGGGCTGCGTACCAGCCGAGTAAACGTTGAACCGGTCACCCCCCAGGGTGCGCAGCAGGGATTCCGCAAAAATCGACCGGGCAGAATTGCCCACACACAAAAACAAGACGTTGAACTTCCGGTCTGTCGCGGCCTCATTTCCCTGAGAAAATGGCATGCAGATATCAGGGCGACCGCGACAGCAATCGACGATCAGATAATCAAGCATCTGCTGCACGTTTTTCATTTCAATCGAATAGAGCAGCGACGTCCCTGAACGTTCCTGCGTGACCAGCCCTGAACGCTGAAGCGCGTTCAGATAGTTCGACAAGGTGCTGGCCTTCAGGTCGAGTTCCGCCGCCAGCTCTCCTGCCGGGACGCTGTCAGGAAAACGTCGCATGAGCATGCGAAACACAAGGATACGCTGCGGATGACCCAGGATGGCCAATTGGTCTGTTATCTGTTCTATCATATTTCATGAAATATTAAAATAAGACAAGCCAGTCAATCGAAATTACACGACCCTTGAAGACGAGTGTAAGCGTCCGAATAGGCGAGATATTCTGGCTGGAGCGTGGTGATGGATTGGGTTTCAAGCGATCTGAGTTGCGGGAATCACTATCACACACCGGTAGGCGTCCAAGGACATCGAGACTTGCACGCCTCTGCCCGAGGGTTTAAGGGAACCGTCGTTTGCCTCAATAGCTCAGCTGGTAGAGCAGGTCCTTCGTAAGGACAAGGTCGGGGGTTCGAGTCCCTCTTGAGGCACCACGTTCCCCTATAAAGTTATGCTAAACTAGCGGCCTACCTCGTATCTCACTTTTGGTTCGATCCTGCGGGCTATCATCGGATGCTAGCGCAGCTCAATCTCCGGAGCTGTTTGCCCGCATGATTTTGATCCGCAAGGGCCATGCTTCCGATCGGTAAGCAGGTATCAGGGAATCGTAAGTGTGGTGGAAAAACGCTTTCAAGTGACGGGTTTTGGTTCAAACGAGAATCGTCAGGAAACTTGCAAATATCTGTTTCAAAACAGATATTTGAAGGTTTTGGGTTAAGCCGCTCTGGTGGTAGCATTCAGCTTAAAAAGTTGTTTCCACGCCAGTTCTTAGACACAGCCAAGGAGTTTCATCATGAAAGGTGACAAAAAGGTAATTGAATACCTGAACAAAGCTCTGCGCCACGAACTAACGGCCGTCAGCCAATACTGGTTGCATTATCGCCTGCAAGACGATTGGGGTCTTGGCAGCATGGCCAAGAAAAGCCGTGAAGAATCCATTGAAGAGATGGAACACGCCGACAAACTGATTGAACGTATCATCTTTCTGGAAGGGCATCCCAACCTGCAGAAACTTGATCCCCTGCGGATCGGTGAAAACCCGCGTGAAACGCTGGAATGCGATCTTGCAGCAGAGCAAAGCGCGCGGGCGCTTTACAAGGAAGCGCGGGATGTCTGCAAAGAGGCCGGAGACTATGTCTCAATGGGATTGTTCGAAAGCCTGATGTCGGATGAAGAAGGCCATATCGACTTTCTAGAGACTCAGATCGAACTGTATGATCGCGTCGGGCCCGAGCTTTTCGCGCAACTCAATGCAACGAAGATGGAAGACGCCGACTAACCTGTAGTGGTGGTTATCAGCCGAGTTTCAGCGACCGCCGTGAACAGGACATCAGGCTCTGGATAAAACCGAACTCTGTTTTCAGTTCAATGTGTGCCTGCGCGAATGACCTGACGGGAACAGCCGCGGTATTGAGATGCTAGCTTTCTAAGCGCATTCCTGCACGCCGAGGCTTATCAGGTACTCACCCGTCACATAAAAAAGCTCATTGGGCCCGGCGAACCTTACTTTGGACATGAACCAGTTTCTGATCGGATTTGGGTAGTAGCTGGATAGTGACGCGCTTTTCCTGTCGAACTCATCTGCCGTCATTTTCGTTCGGTTTGGGTGATGGGGGCCGTGAAAGCCAAAGATCGTCTCGGGCGAAACGCAAACATCGTCCGCACCCAGCAGCATGGTGCAACTAGAGTGGCAATAGTCCCCGTTGATCTGGAATTGCGCGTTGGTCCGGTTGGCGATTTCGATCTGGACCATGCGATCCACAATCCGCCCCCCCGGATCATTGCCAACCTGAATCTCTTTTGAACTTGCCGCCACGCTCATCAAAAAAAGCGCGACCAAAACTGCCATGATGTTTCTCATCCGCCCGCCTGCTCAAGGGTGGAGTTTTTGTTTTTCTTACTACTATCAGAAATGCGGGGAAGCGGGAACGCTGCGCCGGGACTCAAGCGGTTCCTGTGTTCTCAAGGACTCACCCAAAAGCGGCTGAATTCGGCGGCTGCCCGAAATTTCCGTCAAAAGCGGTGCTTGCAGATTTTCCAACAACGGTGAAATTCAGTTGCCTAGCTTCATGCCTCAGGCGCGTTTTTCGCCGATGGTTGCTACACCCAGAACGGATAGCACTTTGGCCTCGATTTGCTCGGCATTCAGGCCCGCTACTGTATACATATCTGCGGGGTTGGCCTGGTCGATAAAGGTATCAGGCAGAACCATCGAGCGATACTTGAGACCCTGGTCAAAGACGCCTTCATCGGCCAAAAGTTGGGCAACATGGCTGCCAAAGCCGCCGATGGCACCCTCTTCGATCGTGATCAACGCCTCGTGGTTGGCGGCCAGATCCAAAATCAGGTCGTGGTCCAAGGGCTTGGCAAATCGAGCATCAGCGATAGTGGGGGTGATCCCACGCGCAGTCAAAGCTTCGGCCGCTTTCTGCACTTCGGCCAGCCGTGTCCCGAAGGACAACAGTGCGACCCGTGCGCCTTCTTGGATGATCCGGCCTTTGCCGATTTCCAGAACCTCGCCACGTTCGGGCAAGTCGACGCCGACACCTTCGCCGCGAGGATAGCGGAACGCAATCGGGCCTTCATTATGCGCGACGGCGGTGGCCACCATATGCACCAACTCGGCCTCATCCGCTGCGGCCATGACCACGATGCCGGGCAGGTTGGACAAATAGGCGATATCGAACGACCCTGCATGGGTCGCGCCATCTGCGCCCACCAACCCTGCACGGTCGATCGCAAAACGAACCGGCAGGCGCTGAATGGCCACGTCATGCACGACCTGATCGTATCCACGCTGCAAAAATGTGGAATAAATTGCGCAGAAGGGCTTCATCCCCCCCGCAGCCAGAGCGGCGGCGAAGGTCACACCGTGTTGTTCGGCAATCGCCACATCGAAACAGCGCGACGGATAGCGTTCCGCAAACAGGTTCAGCCCGGTTCCGTCGGGCATCGCGGCCGTGACAGCAACGATCTTGTCATCGCGTGCGGCCTCTTCCACCAGGGTTTTGCCAAAGACCGACGTGTAAGATGGTGCGTTTGAGGGCGCTTTCTTCTGCTCCCCCGTTACTACGTCGAACTTTGCTGTCGCGTGACCTTTGTCCCTGGCTTGCTCGGCGGGGGCGTACCCCTTGCCCTTCTTTGTCAACACGTGGATCAGGATCGGGCCAGTGGCGCGGGCCTTGACCGTGCGCAGGACAGGCAACAGCTGATCCATATCGTGCCCGTCGATCGGACCGAGATAGGAAAAGCCCAGCTCCTCAAACAATGTGCCGCCCACGGCCATGCCCTTGAGCATCTCCTTGGCGCGTTTTGCCCCTTCGCGGAAAGGTTCCGGCAACAAAGACACCGCACCTTTGGCGGCGGCTTTCAGGTCGTGAAACGGTTCTTCCGCATAAATGCGTGACAGGTAATTGGACAGCGCGCCAACTGGCGGGGCTATGCTCATTTCATTGTCATTGAGAATGACGATCAGGCGTTTCTTCAGGTGGCCGGCGTTGTTCATCGCCTCAAAGGCCATGCCGGCAGACATCGAGCCGTCGCCGATCACGGCAATCGCGTCGCCTAGACCTTCTGGTGTCACGCCGCCCAGATCGCGAGCGACGGCAAAACCCAACGCAGCGCTGAT
Organism: Ruegeria sp. CDSC054; assembly: GCF_059610645.1. Classification (NCBI taxonomy): domain Bacteria; kingdom Pseudomonadati; phylum Pseudomonadota; class Alphaproteobacteria; order Rhodobacterales; family Roseobacteraceae; genus Ruegeria; species Ruegeria sp. CDSC054. The sequence continues at coordinate 166,378 of NZ_JBXWOA010000004.1, forward strand.
CGAGGTCGAACTGTGCGCCGCGCCAAACGGGTCATAGGGGCTCTCGCTGCGCTTGGTGAAGCCGCTCAGCCCGTCCTTCATGCGAAGGGTACGGATACGGTCGCGCCGTTCGGTCAGGATTTTGTGCGGATAGCACTGATGACCAACGTCCCAGATGATCTTGTCGCGCGGCGTGTCGAACACGGCGTGCAGGGCGGTCGTCAATTCGACCACGCCCAGACCCGCGCCCAGATGCCCACCGGTGACAGACACGGCCGAGATCGTCTCGGACCGCAACTCCTGCGCCACCTGATGCAATTGCGCGTCCGAAAACTGCTTGAGATCCGCAGGGCGGTTCACAAGGTCCAGCAGGGGCGTGTTCGGGCGGTCAGACATTTGGCGTTCCTGGCTTAGCTGTCCCGGGCAATAACGAAGCGGGCCGCGTCCTTCAAGGTTTCAGCCTTGGCACCGTATCCATCCAACGCCGCGCAGGCCTGATCGACCAGTTCTACAGCGCGGGATTTTGCGGCGTTCAGACCCAAAAGCGAAACAAACGTGGCCTTGCCTGCCTCGGCATCTTTTTGCAATCGTTTGCCGGCCTTCTCGGCATCACCTTCAACATCCAGAATGTCATCAGCGATCTGAAAAGCAAGGCCAAGCGCCTGGGCATATTGGCGCAAGGGTTCGGGATCTGCCTGGGCCAACCGCGCACCGGCGCAGGCGGACCATTCAATCAGCGCCCCGGTCTTACCAGCCTGCAGCGTGGTGATCTGCTCCAGTGTCAGGGGCGCGGCCGCTGTTTCAGCCGCCATATCCAGCGCTTGCCCCAGCACCATTCCCTGCGCACCGCTTGCTTTGGCCAGGGTTAGAGCCAATTCAGCACGAACCTCTGCATTTCCGACCTCGGGCCGGGTGCACAGCTCAAAGGCCAATGTCTGCAGGGCATCACCGGCCAGAACGGCGGTGCCTTCGTCCCACTTTAAGTGCACGGTCGGACGTCCACGACGCAGATCGTCATCGTCCATGCAGGGAAGGTCATCATGGACCAGCGAATAGGCGTGCAGGGCTTCGATGCCTGTCGCAGGCCAGATTGCCTGTGTTGAGTCGATGCCATGCATCCGCGCGCTTTCCAGCACGAGAAACCCACGCAATCGCTTGCCGCCCTGCGTGGTGTAGGCCATCGCCCGGGTAACATCCAATTCGTCCAGCGCGCTCAGGACCAGATCGAACTGAGCCTGAATCCGCGCGGCATCCTGCGCCAGAATTTCCTTGAACATTTACTGACCTTCGACAGGCGTCGTCCCGGTTGGCTGCCCATTGGCATCCAAAGTAATGGCTGCGACCTTTTCTTCAGCCCGCTTCAATTCGTCTTCGCAGCGTTTCTTCAACGCGGCACCGCGCTCATACAATGCAATGGACTTATCCAGCGCCACGTCCCCACGCTCCAACTGGCCGACAACGGCCTCAAGCTCTTTCATCGCTTGTTCGAATGTCATCTGATCAACAGGAGTATCGGTCATCGGGCTGCCTTCATCAGTTCTTCCACATGGGCACGAGTGGCCTCGGCAAGGGCGTTCAGATCATACCCGCCCTCCAAAGTCGAGACGATACGACCTTCACACAGCTCATCGACGATCTTGCACAGCTCGGCTGTAACCCAAGCAAAATCGCCTGTAGACCAGTTCAAGTTGGCCAGCGGATCGTCCTGATGCGCATCAAAACCTGCCGAGATGATGATCAGTTCCGGCTTGAATGCGCGCAACCTCGGGAAGGCTTGCGTCTCGTAAGCTGTCCGCATCTCGGCCCCACCAGTGCCGGGTGCCAGCGGGATGTTCAAAACGGTCTCATAAGCGCCGGTTTCATCCGGGCGCCCCGATCCAGGCCACAGCGGCATTTGCTGGCTGGTGATCACCAGTGCACGTCTTTCATCCCACAGCAGATCCTGCGTGCCGTTTCCGTGGTGAACGTCGAAATCAACGACAGCTACGCGCTTCAATCCATGATGATCCAATGCGTGTTTGGCAGCCAGCGCGGCGTTTCCAAACAGGCAGAACCCCATTGCCGTTTCGGTCTCGGCATGGTGACCGGGCGGGCGGATGGCGCAAAACGCATTCGAGGCTTCGCCGCCCAAAACCATGTCTACTGCGCGCACGACCGCCCCGGCAGCGCGATAGGCTGCATCGACCGACCCCGGCGACATGAAGGTGTCGCCGTCAATCTGTTTGAAGCCATCGGATGGCCTGCTATTTCGAATTTCACGGATATGGCTTTCCGGATGCACGCGCAGCAAGTCGTCATCCGCCGCCAAAGGGGCGGTTACACGTATCAATTCCAAGCCGTCTAACGCATGCAGAATATGCTCTAATCGCGCCACCCTCTCAGGGTGACCTTGCGGGGTCACATGATCAAGGCAATCAGCGTGTGTCAAAAGGGCGGTTGTCATCGGGATCCCATCTTCATCTGGCCAAAAATATCCTCGCCGAAGGCAAGAAAGCGCCGCGCCGCGGCTAAATCAATCTGGCGCCAACATATATCCGGCCCCGCGGACGGTCTGCAGGTAACGCGGCTGCTTGGGGTCTTGTTCGATCTTGCGGCGCAGACGGGTGATCTGAACGTCCACCGCGCGTTCCTGCGCCTGACCCTTGTCGCGGCCCAGATCTTCGACCAGTTTGGTTCGGCTGATCGGCTCTCCGGGCTGGGCCGAGAAAATTTTCATCAACTGGCTTTCGGTCGCCGTCAGGCGCACCGGGTCTTCGCCCTGCCACATCTCGCCACGTTCGATATCGTACCGGATCGGACCAAGATGCAGTATCTTCGCCGTCGCGTCCTGCGCAGGTGTTTCCGGCATCCGCCGCAGGATCGCATTGATCCGCAACAACAGCTCTTTTGGCTCGAACGGTTTGGCCAAGTAGTCATCCGCACCGGCCTCAAGCCCGGCAATGCGATGTTCAGTTTCGCCGCGCGCGGTTAACAGCAGGATAGGAGTGGTATGGGTTTCGCGCAGCGCTTTAGTCAGGCTGACCCCATCTTCGCCGGGCATCATCACGTCCAGCACGATCATGTCGAAATCCAACCCCGAAAGCACCCGCCGTGCATGAGCTGCATCCCGTGCAGCCGTGACCAGAAATCCGTTCCGCATCAGAAACTTCTTCAACAGATCGCGAATGCGCTCGTCATCGTCGACGATCAGCAGATGGGCATCCATTTCGTTCATGAGGTGGTTTCCCGCAGTTTCGTATAGGCATGACGCATATCAGCATCCATCATCGCTTCAAGCACTTTACGAAACCCCGACACAGCCTCGGGTCCCGCCTTTTTGTACGCTGCACGCATTCGGACGCGCTGCGCCTCAGACAGTTTGGCCTCTAGCGCCTTGCCCTGTTCTGTCAGAAATAGGTGTCTTTCACGTTTGTCCACTGATCCGACCCGGCTTTCCACAAGTCCATCCTCGATCAGCGTGCGCAGAACACGGTTTAGAGACTGTTTTGTTACGCCCAGAATGGCCAGAAGGTTATTGACCGTCGTCCCCGGTGCACGGTTGATGAAGTGGATTGCCCGGTGATGCGCCCGTCCATAGGCCATTTCGGTCAATATGCGATCGGGATCTGCTGTAAAGCCGCGATAGGCGAAAAACATCGCCTCAATTCCTTGTCGCAACTGCTCGTCGGTCAAAAACAACAGGCTCTCGCCACCAAAGGCTGGGGCGGGGCGGGTATCCGACATAGTATGCCTCATTCGTTACTCGTTCCGAGTTTATGTCAGCGTTATTGACATTCCAAGAGTGGACAGGTATCGAATCGCAGTTTTTGCGTAACTTTATGTCCGAAACGGACTTAATCAGCGCAATAATCGGAAATTTTTCCCAGGTCAGGAGGTTTCGCATGGCGGGGTATGATGATCGTGACGGTGTCATCTGGTTGGATGGCAAACTGGTGCCCTGGCGCGAAGCCAATGTGCACATCCTGACCCATGCGATGCACTATGCGTCTTCGGTGTTCGAAGGTGAGCGTGCTTATAACGGCAAGATTTTCAAAAGTCGCGAACATTCTGAGCGCCTAATTGCCTCGGCCGAAGCGCTAGACATGCCGATGCCCTTTTCGGTGGACGATATCGAGGCCGCCAAGGAAGAAGCACTGAAAGCCAGCGGCTTGCAGGACGCCTATGTCCGTGCGCTGGTCTGGCGTGGCTCGGGGGAAGACATGGGTGTGGCATCGGCCAAGAACCCGGTCCGGATGGCCGTCGCGGTCTGGCCCTGGGGCGCCTATTACGGCGACGCCAAGATGCAGGGCGCCAAGCTGGATATCGCGGAATGGAAGCGCCCCAGCCCGGAAACCATCCCGGTGCACGCCAAGGCAGCGGGTCTGTACATGATCTGCACCATCTCGAAACATAAGGCCGAGGCCAAGGGCTGCTCGGACGCGCTGTTCATGGATTGGCGCGGTTACGTGGCCGAGGCGACAGGCGCAAACGTGTTCTTCGTAAAAGATGGTGAGGTTCATACACCTCTGGCCGATTGCTTCCTGAACGGGATCACCCGTCAGACCGTCATTCAGATGCTGAAAGACAAAGGCATCACCGTTCACGAGCGCCGCATCAAGCCCGAGGAAATGGCGGATTTCGAGCAGTGCTGGCTGACCGGCACCGCAGCCGAGGTGACCCCGGTGGGCCAGATCGGCGATTATACGTTTGAGGTCGGAGACCTGACCCGCGAGATCGCCGCCGATTATGAGGCGCTTGTCCGCGCCTGATAACACTCAGATGCATTGACAGAAGCCCTCGCGCTATCGCGGGGGCTTTTTTATTGCCGCTTGTTCATAAAGAATTGCAGATCGTCCGCGCGGGTGGACGAACGCGCAGCCGCGGCTATCTTAATCCAATGTTGGATCTGCTTAGCGATATACTTACCCGCCTGTCGTTGAAGGGCACGTTTTACTTTCGAACCTCTTTCACACCGCCCTTTGGCATACAGGTACCGGCCTATCAAAATGTGGCCAGATTTCACTTTGTACAACGCGGAGAGCTGAAAGTATTCGTCTCTAACACAGGGCAAACCTTGCGATTGAAGCAAGGCGACCTGATCGTGATCCCGCACGGATCCGCCCATGCGTTACTGTGCAATGAGGTTCAACCGCTGGATGCCCTGCCGCTTGAACAGGTGTTGGAAGAGGCCGGGTACAAAGGCGACGGGGTTTTGATTTATGGCGGCGAAGACAAAAGCCGCGATACGCAATTGATCTGCGGTCATTTCTCTTTCACCGGACCTCCGGGGCGACAGGGAACCGGGCATATGCTGATTGACCGGCTTCCCCCGTACATCCTGATCGAAAACTATGGCGAAGAAGCCGGGGCTTGGATCGAAGCCACCCTGCGTATGATCGGGTCCGAGATCAACGGCGCGCGGATCGGTGGTGACCTCATAGCGTTGAAACTGTCCGAGGTCCTGTTTGCGCAGGCCATTCGGGCCCATCTTGAACATCAAAGCCCCAGCGAAACCGCGCTTGCCGGGTTCGCCGATTCCCGCATTTCGCGTGCATTGACTGCGTTTCACCATTCGCCCGCGCAAGAGTGGAGCGTCGAGTACCTAGCACGTGAGGCCGGAATGTCTCGCACTGCGTTCGCACAGCTATTCGCAGACAAGATGGGGACAACGCCCATGCAGTATCTGACCGATTGGCGCATGCAGATTGCGTGTCACGGATTGACTGAGGCCCGCTGGAACGTGGCCGATGCCGCGGCCGAGGTCGGCTATGCCTCGGAAGCCGCCTTTTCGCGGGTGTTCAAAAAGCAGGTTGGCGTATCGCCAGCCGCCTATCGATCAATGCACTGATCGAATTGAAACTCTGGACGATCTGCAACGTTTCACGAACGATCCAGAATTAAACGTTCGGAGTTTCTTTCCTAGTTTGAGGTCATCCCATATCAGGAAAGGAACTCTCATGTCTCTCCGCTTTGTCACCCGCAATATTCACGCCTGTCTGGACTACCCTGTTGCCTTTGCGCTGATGGGGCTGCCCTTTTTGCTTGGACTGGGGCAATCCAACCCGATGGCGTTGTGGCTGTCGGTGGTCACCGGCGTCGCGGCGTTTGTCCTGACGGTGTTGACGGATCACCATTTGGGGATCTGGCGCATTCTTCCCTACAACTTTCACTTGGCGGTCGATCTTCTGGTCGGCGTCGTTTTCCTGGCCGCGCCCAGCCTATTTGGGTTTTCGGGAATGGATGCGATCTTTTACTGGCTGAACGGGGCTGCGGTGGTCGCCGTCATCTCGCTTAGCGCGCCAGAGCAGGGTGTTACGGCTTGAACCTGACGCACCTTGGATGCATCGCAACAAGGTGAATTCTCAAAAAACCAAAGCCGCTTGTCCCACCGACAGGCGGCTTGCTGATCTGTTTGTTCGCGCTGTGTATCAACATATGTGAGCCTAATAAGTAAGAATTTAGGAAATTGGTTTCCTCAAAACGCCTGAAATAGTTCCGCTCCAAGCCAGTTAACTTCGGGGTTACTCAGGATGTGTTTTTTTGATCTTGCAAATTCCGACAAAAATAATCAGATAAAGATTAAGGCCAGATGTGCTATCATCCAGCACGGGGTTTCGAGGCGGTCTGCGGGCTTAGCGTATAGCCTGGTGAGAGCGCGCCACCGCCTCGGAAACGACACGCGCAACAGGAAATGACGATGGGTGACTCACTTGACGAAATCATGGCACGGCACGAAGCGGCCACCGCTTGCGGATGTTGCTGTGACGACGATTATTGCGCCTATGTCGATAAACCCAAGTCAGCCCAGGGCGACGGGGCTGCACAACCGTTGCCGGACAGCGCCGCCTGCCGACGCGGATCGGTAAGGTTTCTCAACGAAAACCCGCCTGCGTAACAGCCCCTGAGGGGGCTGTTTAGACTCTGATGTTCAGAAATCCACGCCGCGCTGGGCTTTGATTCCGGCCTGAAACGGGTGCTTTTCCTCGGTCATTTCGGTGACCAGATCGGCATAATCGCGAAGCGCCTGTGGCGCATCCCGACCCGTCAGGAACACGCTGGTCTTGTCAGACCGTTCTTTCAGCCCATCGATCACCTGTTCGACCGACAGGTATTCGTAGCGAAGCGCGATGTTGATCTCGTCCAGCACGACCAGATCGTATTCGCCGCTGGACATGAGGGCGCGTGCCTTGTCAAAGGCAGAGTTTGCGGCGGCGATGTCACGCTCGCGGTCCTGAGTATCCCAGGTGAAGCCTTCACCCATTGTGTGCCATGTCACCAGATCGCGTTCTTCAAAGAAGCGACGCTCGCCGGTTTTCCATTTACCCTTGATGAATTGAACAACGGCGACCTTCTGACCCCAACCCAGCGCACGGATCACGACCCCGAACGCGGCCGAGGACTTACCCTTACCCTTGCCAGTGTTGATAAGTACCAGCCCGCGGTCCGGATCAACTGCCTCGGACACTTTCTTGCGGTGCTGGGCCTGCACCTTTTGCATCTTTTCCTTGTGATCCTGCGCGTCGCTCATGGGAAACCCTCATCTTGTGTTGGGCACACCCTAGGGGAAGTTCTGCAAAGGTAAAGGTCAGGCTTTGGGATCCGTGACCGCGCGTGCCTTGCCGCGCTCCAAGCCCAGTTGATGTTCGCGCCAGATCACCACGACGTTACCGACAATCACCAGCGCCGCACCGGCCAGCATGACCAGCGTTGGCAGTTCACTGAACCAGACATAACCGATGACGATTGCAAACAGCATCGAGGTATAATCGTAGGGCGCCAGCATCGAAGCCTGCCCAAAGCGATAGGACGAAGTCACCAGAATCTGGGCAACACCTCCGATCAGACCAGCCAGAATCAAAAAGCCCGCCTGTTCCCATGTCGGCATGACCCACCCCCAAAAGATGGTCAGCCCGGACAGGATGGTCGCCGTCATCGAGAAATAGAAGACAATGGCCGCAGGATGGTCGACCTGCACCAACTGCCGGATGTGGATCTGCACAAAGGCCCGTGCAACGGTCGCACCCAGAATACACATTGCGCCGAAGGTGGCGGCAGCTTCCATGTTGTTGCCACCCAGTCTGGGCCAGATCATGATCAGGACACCCAACAGCCCGATGGAAACGGCGGCGATTCTGATTCTTCGGATGCGTTCGCCTAGCATTACCGCGGCAAGGATCAGGGTGAAAATCGGGGTGGCATAGCCAATCGCTGTGGCTTCGGGCAGCGGGATCAAGCCAAGGCCGGTGAAAGTAAGCCCCATCGCCGTGGTGCCCAGCACGCCGCGCCAAAAATGGCCCGAGGGTTTACGGACTTTGAACCCTTGCGCCAATTCTCCACGCGCCATCAGCCAGATGACAATCACCGGAATGGCAAAAAGGGATCGGAAAAATACCATCTCGCCAGGTGGGAAGTGATCGGACTGCGCTTTGACTATCGCCGCCATGACGGTGAACAGAAACACCGCGCTCGTTTTCAGAGCGACGGCCAGCAAAGGTCGATGCGATGTTAAGGGTTTTGCCATCGGCGCGAACCTGCGCTTTTGGTAGGGAAAGATCAACGTGTTGTTTACAGATTGGACCAATCGGCAGGCAGGGGACTGCCGATCTCTTGGGCGAACTCTTCCAGAAACCGGATCATGCGCGCGATTCTGCGCTGTGCAATTTCTCGACCACCCTCGGTCAACATATCACCAGGCAAGCCCAGCAGTTTGACCTTCCAGTGGTCGATCGAAAAATGCAGGTCGTCCAGTGGACGGTTGGCGGCAAAGGGATCCGCCGGATCATAAAGCGACCGTCCCAACGCGCCGGAAACCGAGAAGTTCCGGGCAACGCCAATCGCCCCCAGCGCATCCAACCTGTCCGCATCGCGCAAGATGCAGGCCTCGGGCGTTTCCGGTGTAATGTTGGCCGAAAAGCTGTGCGCTTCAATCGCGTGTTTGATCGCCTGAATCTGGTCCTCGGAATAGACCAGATTAGCCAGAATAGACTCTGATTCCTCAGCCGATCGGCGCGATGCCAAGTGGCGGTCGGGGTCGTCCTTCGACAGGTTGACCAGATCATGCAGGTACGCCGCAGCCAGCAGCACGGGCATGTCGGTCTGGTCGTTTGCAATGGCCTGCGCGTTCACCCAGACCCGGTCCAAGTGGGCCAGATCATGCGCGGGGTCGGTTTCCATACGCTGCGCAACGACGGCGCGCAGGCGCATGCGCAGATCAGCCGATCCGTCCACGGTTCTCTCCGATCTGGCCGCGATGCAGCAGCAGGTGGTCGAGGATCACGCAAGCCATCATCGCCTCACCCACCGGAACGGCGCGGATGCCTACGCAGGGGTCGTGACGGCCCTTGGTGATGATCTCGGTCTCTTCACCGGATTTGGTGATGGTTTTGCGTGTGGTCAGAATGGATGAGGTAGGTTTGACAGCAAACCGCACAACAACGTCTTGTCCAGTCGAGATACCGCCCAAGATACCGCCCGCGTGGTTCGAGCTGTATTGCGGACCGTTCTGGCCCATGAAAATCTCGTCCGCATTGCCTTCGCCCGTCAGTTCGGCGGCGGCCATGCCTTCGCCGATCTCGACACCTTTGACGGCGTTGATGGACATCATCGCAGCGGCCAAATCAGTGTCTAACTTGGCGTAAACCGGCGCACCGATGCCTGCTGGGACGCCACGGGCCACAACCTCGACAATCGCACCAACCGAGTTTCCGGACTTGCGCAGATCGTCCAAGTAAGCCGCCCAATCCTTGGCCGCTTGGGCATCCGGGGTCCAGAACGGGTTCTGTTCGATCTGCGACCAGTCGAAATTGCCTCGGTCAATCTTGTGTGGGCCGATCTGCGTCATGTAGCCGGTAATCTGCACGTTTGGTGCGATCTGCTTGATGGCTTCTCGCGCCAGCCCGCCCGCTGCCACACGCGATGCGGTTTCCCGGGCCGAGCTGCGCCCGCCGCCGCGATAATCGCGGATGCCGTACTTCTGCCAGTAGGTGATATCGGCGTGCCCGGGACGGAACTTGTCCATGATATCGCCGTAGTCTTTCGAGCGCTGATCCGTGTTCTCGATCATCAGCTGCACCGGAGTACCCGTGGTTTGCCCTTCGAACACGCCCGACAGGATTTTGACCTGATCTGGCTCGCGCCGCTGGGTGGTGAACTTATTCTGACCCGGTTTGCGCTTGTCCAGCCATTGCTGAATCATCGCCTCGTCGATTGTGACACCCGGAGGGCAGCCATCGACGGTCGCACCCAACGCGGGCCCGTGGCTTTCACCCCAGGTGGTGACGCGGAAAAGGTGGCCAAAACTGTTCATTGACATGGGGCATGCTCCTTTGCGCGTCGTGATTAGCTGGCAAGGCCATTGGCCTCAAGCGGATTTGCGGTTGGGGCGTGTTTGCCCCAACCTGTCGTGCTTATGCTGCCGCGGCCAGTTGGGCACGCGTGGCTGCAATTTTCAGCGCGGCTTGAGCGGCTTCGCGGCCTTTCTCTACAAAATGCGCCCGGTAGATAGCATTGTGGTGATCGGTTTCCTGATACTGGTGCGGCGTCAAGGAAACAGACAGGACCGGTACCCCTGTATCCATGCCAGCACGCATCAACCCATCGACAACGGCCTGAGCCACAAAATCGTGCCGGTAAATACCGCCATCCACGACAAACGCCGCGCAGGCGACCGCGGCGTAGTGACCGGTCTGGGCCAGATCGCGGGCCAGCAGCGGCATTTCGAACGCGCCGGGGACGTCAAAAACGTCAACCTGATCGGCGGGGATGAGTTCCAGAAACCCTTCTAGGGCTTGATCAACGATATCGGAATGCCAGTTGGCTTTTACAAAAGCATAGCGGGTGTGTGTCATCATGATCTCCTTTCGCAACAGACACGTCACCCAAGGCGATCACGGGCAGGCGCAAGCTAGGGCCGACGCGCTGCACGTTCTCTTTCATCCGGACTTTAACCGTCGGCTCTGGCATCTCACCAGATCTGCTGACACTCCGCACACCGGAGCCGCTCGCGGGCTTACGGACCATCGCCCGCATACCGCCGGTGGGGAATTTCACCCCGCCCTGAGAACGGGCGGACCTTGCCAAGGTGCGGCCGGTTCTGCAAGAGATTTCGCAGGAGGACAGCCATGCACCCCAATCCAGCCTTCCGCGCAGAAGAGACTGCGCGCCACATCGCCTTTGCGCGTGACCGAGCGTTCGGGGTTCTTGCGGTGTCGACGGATGAGGCACCGCTGATTAGCCACGTGCCGTTTCTGCTGTCTGAGGATGGCACGCTGGCCGAGCTGCATCTTGTCCGATCGAACTCGATCGTCCGCATGCTGAAAGACCCTAAACCAGCCAGAATCGCTGTCACCGGGCCAGATGGCTACGTGTCGCCGGATTGGTACGGGATCGACGATCAGGTTCCGACATGGAACTATGTCGCTGTGCATCTGATCGGTCAGTTGGAACAGCGCCCGCAAGAAGAGTTGCTGGACCTGTTAAATCGCCAGTCCGCCTTTTATGAGGCACGCTTGCTGCCCAAACCCCCTTGGACCACCGGCAAGATGAGTTCGGACGCGTTGGATAAGATGATGCGTATGGTCGTGCCGTTTCAGTTTCGCATTGACGACATTCAAGGCACCTGGAAGCTAAACCAGAACAAGCCCGATGCAGTCCGCCTGAGCGCGGCAGAACATATCGCAAACGACGGGATCGGGTCCGAGCTTGATGCTCTGCAAAAGTTGATGAGAGGGTGAGGGTGGCACACCAATTGACGGGTTTTGTTTTGCAAATGGTGCTGTAGAGTTCCGGCAATTCAGGGAGATCACTAATGAAACTCTATTTCAGCCCCACTTCGCCCTATGTCCGTAAGGTTATGGTTTTGTTGTATGAAACAGACCAATTACAGGATGTCGAACTGCTGAATGTTGCAACAACGCCAATGTCCCCGGCCGAGCCGCTATTGGCCAAGGCTCCGCTGACAAAGGTGCCCGCGTTAGAGCGCCCAGATGGACCGACCCTGTTCGACAGCCGTGTTATCTGCGCGTTTCTGGACGCGCGCGCGCAGGCAGGTCTTTATCAGGACGGTGCCCGGCATTGGGATGTGCTGACGCTCGAGGCGCTGGCGGATGGTATTCTGGATGCGGCATTGCTGATCACCTATGAGGCTCGGATGCGGCCCGAAGACAAGCAATGGGAGGGCTGGGCCGATGCGCAATGGGACAAGATAGAACGCGCCTGCGCCGCGTTGAACCAGCGGTGGATGGCGCATCTGTCGGGACCGTTGGATATGGGGCAAGTCGCAGTGGCCTGCGCGCTGGGCTATGTCGATTTCCGTCACGATGCGCGCGGGTGGCGCAAGGGAAATGACGTGCTGGCCGCCTGGTACGAGAAGTTTGCCGAGCGTCCCAGCATGGTCGCAACGCAACCGCCGGCCTGATCGGGGATTAATGCGCTGGCTGCTCTGACGGCAGAACGGCCAGCGGCAGTCATCACTCGTTGAACGTCGCCAGATAGGCCGCGATGTCATCGGCGCCCTTTTTCAGTTTGACGCTCATGTTTGGGCGCGCGGTTTCGTCATCCAGGTATTCCTGGATGAATGCGATCGGGTTTTTGGAATACGTGGCGATGTTCTCTTGCGTCCAGACCAGCCCTTCCTGACCGGCGCGGATCATGTCGTCAGTGAACATTCCGACGGGCAAACGCGCGCTTCCGTTCAGGTAGTCCGATTCTGTTCCGGCGACGCGCCCCACGACGCCGTACAGATTCGGGCCAGTGATGCCGCCTTTGACCAGAACTTGGCCATCTTTGATGATTGCGTGGCACGAAGAGCAGCGATTGTAGAGTTTCTCGCCTTTCGCCGGATCACCGGCCGCTGTCGCCTGAGAGGAAACGGCTAGTGTGACGGTCAGAATAGTTGCAAAGAGCTTTGACATTGGGGACGTCCTGCAGAGATTGGGATTTCCCGCATTTCGATCATTTGCGTCCAAAGTTCAATCGAAATCAGACGCGACTAAGCCTTTGTAAAATATCTATTTTTAACTCAGATTTTCTACATCGATATGCCCTTCAGAAAAGGCGCGTCTTGCTACGTCGGGCGTCACCGTAAATTCGAGCTTAAGTCAAAGGTATCGGTACATATAGGTCGTCGCGTGACGGGATATTCCGTCCGGGTCGAATGCGAAATCGGGGATGACACCTGCCGGTTGGAATCCGACAGACCTGTAAAGGGATTCCGAGACGTCTCCGGTGCGCGTGTCTAGTGTGATGAGTGTCTTCCCGGCTTCTTGTGCGGATTTCAGGGCCTCTTGCATCAAGGCCCTGCCCAAACCGCGACGTCTGGCATCGGGGTGAACGATCATCTTCGAGATTTCTGCCCGGTGGGGCTGATTTGGGGGCATGGCAAGCAACAGTTGGACCGTACCGATCAGGCGACGCTGATAAAATGCGCCAAACAAGTGCCGCTCGCCAGTTTCGACAGAGGGTTTGACGTCATCCGTCCAGAACCGCGCGGCGCTTTCATGGTCGAGCGGTATCATGAAGCTGATCGCGGCACCGTCGGCAACGCTGTCAACAAGCGTGCGGCACAGGTCTGTCAGATTGTTGTCGATATCCGCCGGGGTAAGGCGGGCGACGTTGGGTGTCTGAACGGTCATGACAATGCGATCACGTAAGTGCAGGGACTATGGGTCGTTTCAAATACGGTCTCGCCAAACAAAATGTACCGCAGGCAATCCCCTTGTCGAAGGTCATACGCTTTCCCCTCGACCGTGATTTCGATCTGCCCGGACAGGACATACAGGTGATGCTCTTGCCCCGGAACTGCGGGCGCATCATAGGCAATGCGCTGCCGCGCGGTCAGGGTTCCTTCGATCAATTCAACCGAAAGTTGCCCGCTGGGGGGCGAAACGCTGCGACGTTGAAACCCGTGCTCACGATCCGTCCAGAACGGCTGGTCGTGCCGCCGGACGATCGGCTGGAAACCTTGCTCCAGCGGGGCAAGTAGCTGCGAGATCGGCACTGCATAGACTGATGCCAGACGGCCTAGCGTCTCGGCGGTTGGGCTGACTTCGTTTTTCTCGATCCGCGACAGGGTGGCGCGGCTTAACCCGGTTCTTCCAGCCAAAGTATCGAGGGTCATGCTGTACTGCTCTCGCAATCCACGCAAATGCGAGGCCAGTTTGTCAGACGTGGTTTCTATAGGTTTTCCCATATAAGGGAATATTCTCGAATATGGTGAAAAATTCAAGCTACGGGGACCGGTATTCTGTAAATCATTGTGGGGCTGGGTCTGTTTGGCACCGTTCTACCCTGTCAAAACGAATCGAATCACATATGGAAAAGTCGGGGGATCGGAGTGTTTTTTGCCAAAAAACAGGTCCGTATCTTGAAACTTTCGCCCCTCGTTGTGACATGAATGCCCTGTTGTGGCGCACTGCGCGCCTATGACCGCTGGACGAACCGAATTCTCCCGGATAGATAGCCGCGATGAGACGCCGCTTTGATGCGGTGCTGATGCATGTTTGCTCGGGTTACCCCCGGGCGCCGGAATCGGAGAAAACCTCGTGTCCCACGCAGAAGACCACGAAGGCACCCGCAGAGATTTCCTCTACTACGTCGCAGGCGGCGCAGGTGTCGTCGCGACGGGTGCAGCCGTATGGCCCCTGATCAATCAAATGAACCCTTCGGCAGACGTTCAGGCGCTGTCCTCGATCCGCGTGGATGTGAGCGGCGTTGAACCCGGTACGCAGCTGACCGTGAAATGGCTGGGTAAACCGGTGTTTGTTCGCCACCGCACAGGTGCCGAAATTCAAGAAGCACAGGAACAGGACGCCGACGGCGTCGACGCACTGCCTGATCCGCTGGCCCGCAACTTCAACCTGAACGCGGATGCTCCTGCGACCGACGCCAACCGCGTGATGCCGTCGCCCGAGGGCGAAGCACCGGGCGCTTGGATCGTTCAGATGGGCGTATGTACGCACCTTGGCTGTGTGCCGCTGGGCGATGCTGGCGACTTTGGCGGCTGGTTCTGCCCCTGCCACGGATCGCACTACGATCTGGCCGGACGTATTCGTAAGGGCCCCGCGCCTGAAAACCTGCCCGTTCCGCCTGCAGAGTGGACCGACGCCAGCACCATCAAACTCGGCTAAGGGAGACCCAAACTTATGTCCGGAATTCCCCACGATCATTACGAGCCGAAGACAAACGGCGAGAAGTGGCTGAACAGCCGCTTGCCCATCGTCGGCCTGATTTACGACACCATCATGATCCCCACCCCCAAGAACCTGAACTGGTGGTGGATCTGGGGCATCGTCCTGGCGTTCTGCCTGGCGTTGCAGATTGTCACCGGTATCGTTCTGGTGATGCACTACACCCCGCATGTCGATCTGGCCTTTGCCAGCATCGAACACATCATGCGCAACGTGAATGGCGGCTATATGCTGCGCTACATTCACATGAACGGCGCGTCGCTGTTCTTTGTTGCGGTCTACATCCACATCTTCCGTGGCCTGTTCTACGGCTCATACAAAGCCCCGCGTGAGATCACGTGGATCATCGGTATGCTTATCTATCTGATGATGATGGGTACTGCCTTCATGGGCTATGTTCTGCCTTGGGGTCAGATGTCCTTCTGGGGTGCGACCGTGATCACCGGCCTGTTTGGCGCGATCCCGTTTGTGGGTGACGCGATCCAGACCTGGCTGCTGGGCGGACCCGCGGTGGACAATGCCACGCTGAACCGCTTCTTCTCGCTACACTATCTGCTGCCGTTTGTTATCGCGGCTCTGGTCATTGTGCATATCTGGGCCTTCCACACCACCGGCAACAACAACCCCACGGGTGTTGAAGTTCGCCGCACGTCGAAAGCCGATGCCGAGAAAGACACCCTGCCATTCTGGCCGTACTTCGTGATCAAGGACCTGTTCGCTCTGGCCGTGATCCTGGTCGTGTTCTGGGCCATCGTCGGCTACATGCCGAACTATCTGGGCCACCCGGACAACTACATCGAAGCCAACCCGTTGGTAACGCCAGCACACATCGTTCCCGAATGGTACTTCCTGCCATTCTACGCGATCTTGCGCGCCTTTACCGGTGAAGTCTGGGTTGTACAATTTGCCAGCTTCATCACCGGTGGCATCGTTGACGCCAAGTTCTTTGGTGTGATTGCGATGTTCGGTGCGATCCTGGCAATGGCGCTGGCGCCCTGGCTGGACACGTCGACCGTGCGTTCGGGCAAATACCGCCCGATGTTCAAATGGTGGTTCTACCTGCTGATCATCGACTTCTTTGCCCTGATGTGGCTGGGTGCGATGCCCGCGGAAGAGCCCTATGCGACCTTCTCGCTGATCGCGTCCGCCTACTGGTTCGCCTATTTCTTCGTGATCCTGCCGATCCTGGGTGTCATCGAAAAACCGCTGCCACAGCCAGAGACCATCGAAGAAGACTTCAACGCGCATTATGGCAAGGCTGACGCTGACGCCACGCCGGCCGAGTAAGAAGAGGGACCGGAAACATGTTCAAGAAACTTGCAATCGGTGCCGCGTTTGCTTTGGCCCTTACCCCTGCTGCGTCCTTCGCAGCAGGTGGGGGCGAGCAGCACATCGAAGACTTCCACTTCTCGTTTGAAGGCCCCTTTGGCACCTGGGATCAAAACCAGCTGCAGCGCGGCCTTCAGATCTATACCGAGGTCTGTGCAGCCTGCCACGGCCTGCGCTATGTGCCTCTGCGTGATCTCGAAGCGCTGGGCTATTCGGAAGAAGAAGTCATCGCCTACTCGGCAGACAACTTCGAAGTGTTCGATCCCGAGCTGGACGATTTCCGTCCGGCCATCCCGACCGACCACTTCCCGGTCAATGACGGTGTTGGCGCACCGGACCTGAGCCTGATGGCCAAGGCCCGCGCCGGATTCCACGGGCCTTATGGTCTGGGCATCAACCAGTTCTTCAAAGGCATGGGTGGCGCGGAATACATCGCCTCGCTGCTGGACGGCTATACCGGTGAAGAAAAAGAAGAAGCAGGCACCATCCTGTATGAGAACAAAGCTTTCCCCGGAGGCTGGATTTCGATGGCGCCCCCGCTGTCCGAAGATCAGGTTGAATTCGCCGATGGCCACCCGGCCACTGTCGAAGCCTTGTCCGAAGACATCGCTGCCTTCCTGATGTGGACTGCCGAGCCAAAAATGATGGAGCGCAAGTACTCGGGCTTCGTCGGCGTGCTGTTCCTGTCGCTGTTGTCGGTGCTTCTGTACCTTGTGAACAAGCGCCTGTGGGCAGGTGTCAAAGGCAAGAAACGAGACTGAGTTTCACAGCCCCGCAATGTTTGAACCCCCGCGCCACCGGCTGCGGGGGTTTTTTTGTTGCAATCGGTCAGGGGGCCAGATGAAGGACGGATCAGGCTGTTAGTTGCGTGCCAGTGGCACCTGTGATTGTTGCCGTGACAATCTGCCCTTCGGCCTGTAGTGCCTCAAAAGCGACCTCAGTGAATTGTTCGGTGCGGCCCATATGCGGGTTTTCCATCAGGATGTGATGGGTTTTGCCAATTTGGGTCTGCAGGTGTTTTGTGACCTGCGCCTCTCCGGCCGCGCGCAGGCGGGCGGCACGGTCCCTGATGATGTTCCCGTTCACCTGCTGCGGTATGCGGGCGGCCGGCGTGCCGTCGCGTTTGGAATAAGGGAACACGTGCAGCCAGGTCAGATCGCAATCCGTCACCAGTTTCAGCGAGTTTTCGAAATGATCATCCGTTTCGGTTGGGAAGCCTGCGATGATATCAGCGCCAAAGGTCATCTCGGGGCGCAGTTTACGGGCTTCTTCAGTAAAGCGGATGGCGTCATCGCGCAGGTGACGTCGTTTCATCCGCTTCAGGATCAGATCGTCGCCGTGCTGCAAGGACAAGTGCAGATGCGGCATCAGGCGAGATTCTGTCGCGATGGCCTGCATCAGATTCTCATCCACTTCGATCGAGTCGATCGAGCTGATCCGCAGGCGTGGCAGATCGGGCACCAGTTTCAGAATGCGCATCACCAGATCACCCAGCTTGGGTTGCGCCGGTAGATCGGCGCCCCACGAGGTCAGATCAACGCCGGTCAGGACGACTTCGTTATAGCCCCGATCCACCAGCCGCTTGATCTGATCCACCACAACACCTGCTGGGACGCTGCGCGAGTTTCCACGGCCGTAGGGGATAATGCAGAAAGTGCAGCGATGGTCACAGCCGTTTTGGACCTGAACATAGGCGCGCGATCGGGTGCCAAAACCGTCGATCAGGTGGCCTGCGGTTTCGGTGACGGACATGATGTCATCGACCTGCACCGTCTCGGTCTGGCCGATAAAGTCCGCCGCCATGCCTTTCCAGGTCTCGGGCTGCATCTTCTCGGTATTGCCAATGACCGCGTCGACCTCATCCATTCGAGCAAAGGTGTCAGGCTCGGTCTGGGCCGCACAGCCTGTCACGATCAGCCGCGCGTCAGGATTTTCCCGCCGTAGCTTACGAATCTCTTGCCGGGCTTTGCGCACCGCTTCTGCCGTGACGGCGCAGGTGTTCACGATCACCGCGTCGGTGAGTCCGGCCTGCGCCGACAGCTCTTTCATCGCCTCGGTCTCATAGGCGTTCAGGCGGCAGCCCAGGGTGGTGAACTTCGGCGCGCTCATGCCAGTGATTCCAAAAATTCCGGTGTCAGTGTGCCCGAGAACACGTGACAAGTGGGCCCGGTCATCCAAACGCCATCGTCGCGCCAGTCGATCCAGATCGTCCCGCCGTCCAGCTCAATTTGTATTTTGCGCCCAGTCAGGCCGCGACGCGCAGCAGCAACGGCCGTGGCGCATGAGGATGATCCCGAAGCCAGGGTGATGCCTACGCCACGCTCCCACACGCGCATGCGGATGTGGTCCGGTGCAATGATCTGCGCAATTTGGACATTGGTACGCTCAGGATAGAGCGGATGGTGCTCGTAACGCGAACCAAACTCGGTCAGAGGGATGGCTTCGGCATCGTCGACAAAAAAGGTGCAATGCGGATTGCCCATCCCGGTGGCCGTCGGCGCTCCCTCGATGGGCAGTTCCAGTGTGTCGACTTCCTCAGACAACGGAACCTCGTTCCAATTTAGTTGGGGGTGCCCCATATTGACCGAGGTCAGGCCGTCTCCGGCGTCCTTGGCGTAAAGAGTGCCGCGTTCTGTCGTCAGTGTCAGGTCGGATCTATCCGATTCCTCCATCAGGAACCGGGCGATGCAACGGGTGGCATTTCCACACGCAGCCGAGGTGGATCCGTCCGAGTTGTAGAACACCAAGTGTGCATCCGCTTCGCCGTTCTCGATGACGGCGAGCTGATCGAACCCGACTCCGAATTGACGGTGCCCGATTCCCCGCGCAAGTGCCGGACTAATCCACGCGGCAGACGCGCGCGCGTCCACAATGACAAAGTCATTGCCCAGCCCGTGCATCTTCATGAAGGGCAAACCAGTGTTCTGTAATCCTTGCATGGCGCGCATATAACCCTGCACCCGAAAGGAATCCACCCTGCGACGCAGATTCCTTAAAAAAGGGGGTTGACCCCCCAGCGCCACCTGCCTAATTAGGCCGCCTATCGGGTCGCCGGAAACACTGATTACTCTGGCGATACGAGGTGCAAATAAGGTCTTGAACCCGGTCGGGAAAATGACTTAAAGAGCGCCACGGATCGACAAGATCCAGCAAAAGAGTGGGCCGTTAGCTCAGTTGGTAGAGCAACTGACTTTTAATCAGTGGGTCGCAGGTTCGAATCCTGCACGGCTCACCACTTTTTTCAAATGTGATGTCATTAATGCATAAGAGTGCGTTTGGAATGCATAAGCGTGCAAGTGCCGTGTTTAGCGGTAGATGTCAGCGCAAAGCAGCGCGATCGTTTTGGACAAATTTCATAACAAGCGGGCTCAGTTTTAAGCTTTTTGTCAGGCAGTTTGTCCGAATCCGAGATAGCTTGCCGGCACCTTATCTGTGAGCCAAACACCATTATCTGCACAGAAGAACTCAAAGCCATCGTCGAACATTTGCTTAGCTTCGACGCGTAGTACAACTGGCTTGCCGTGACGCTGGCCAACGCGCTCGGCGGTTTCAGGGTTGGTTGAGAGGTGCACTTGACGGCGTCGCCCAGGGTTTAACCCATCGGAGAAAATTGCATCTAAATTTGTGCTGGCGGTTCCGTGGTATAACTCGTCTGGTGGGTGCCGAGGTTCTAAGCCAAGGTCCACATCAACCGAATGGCCCTGTGCTGCCCTAATCCGGGAGCCATCCTCAGACAAAGTGAACCGTCTTTTGTCGCTGCTTTCCACAAGCCGAATGAGCTCGTCGCGGCTTAGCTTGCGGCTTGCCTTTTTCAGCTTCCGCAGCAGCTCATCAACCCGAACCCACCCTTGCTTATCAAGCTGAAGACCAATCTCTTCAGGTTTGTGCCTAAGCACCAGGCTTAAAAAATTGCTTTCTCTACTCATACCCAAACTGCAAGTGCGCGCTACCCTTGTTGGTGATTAACACGAACGCAGTCGCCTAGGAATTACATATAAAGCGCTCGTTTGATCCCATGGTAAAACCCGTCGATTTGAGCTTGCTCCAGAACTCAATTTAGCAAAAGCATCTGGGCACCAGTCGCAGTTCGCTCGAATGAGGCGGCCCTTTGCTGCCTTTGATCACGGAGTTGGATCGCCGCGTTGTGGGCGTCGAACCGGCCATTCGCTGTACTCGCGAACCATTCACCGTTTCGGTAGAGCAATATGAAGAGTTCTTCCGTCGCGAAGCTATCTTGGAGACGTGGTTGCGCGATCAAGACTAAGCACTTCCAGAAGTTATGCTGCGACACCTGCTTTCAGCGGGTGTTTTTTTGTCGGCCCGCATGTGTTTCTGCAAGGTTACGAGTTTCGCCTGCACGCATATGGTTGAATAACTGATGGTTCGGGGATCTTCTATATATTATCAGATGGCTAATTTTGCTTCACTTAGATTGGCTGCAAAAATCGCACTCTTATGCGTTACTGACACAAAATTTGGCGCCCTGAAGGTCAATTGACCTCCTGTGACAGTACAGCAACTTTATACAGGGCCATTATCGGAGCCATCGAATGTTTCAGGCTGTGTTCCGATCGAGTATCTCCCCAGCCTTGTTGACCGTGGATTGCTTGGCGAACTTCGCATATTCCCAGTCAAGTCAGTTTTGGTGAAACTGGCGGAAAGATGCATGAGTGGGAATTCAGAAAGGCCGACAGTTCGGTCTACCCGACGATCCAGGAAAACCGGCTTGTTTAGGCACAGATTTTTGAAAGCCAAAGTATCGTGATTTCAGCTGAACACGGTATGAAATCAAACACCCCTGAGTGGCTGATCACCTCTGCGCTTGCAACCGCACATGAACGCTGGCGTGATCCCTATTCACAAACCCAAAGGTCCCCCTTTCGCCAACCCCTTGCATTGACTATGTGTAGCTGAACGCCAGCGGAGCGTCGCCGGCCCTTGATGTCTGCCTTGAACAATCGGGAGCGCGCCAATGTTCTTTCTCCGTCCGGCACTTGCTGCATTTTGCGCATGCACATTACCTGCAACCGCAATGGCACAGACCGAAGCAACTGTTTCGGGCGGCCTGCAAATCGAGCTGAATTCGGTTCAGGATGTCGAAAACGCATGTCGACTGACGTTTGTGGCGGAAAACCAAACCGGGACAGCCATTGACGAAGCCAGCTTTGAGACGGTGATCTTTGATGCTTCCGGCAGCGTAGTCAGCCTGACGCTCTTCAATTTCCGTGACCTACCGGAAGATCGCCTGCGTGTGCGCCAATTCGTCTTGCGCGACAGAGACTGCAGTTCGATTGGAAAAGCCCTGATCAACGGCACAAACACCTGCAAGGTGGCCGGGGAGGAGAGTTCGATATGTGAAGACAGTCTGAAACTGCAAAGCCGAATAGATGTGGAGTTGATTGGATGAGCCCCTTTGATGCGCTGCGCGAAATCCTTGATCTGGGCGGGCCTGTTGTTGCGATCCTGATCGCGATGTCGGTGGTGACCGTTGCGGTCACGCTTTATAAGCTTTGGCAGTTTGCCGCATCCGGCGTCGGGCGTCACCGAGTGTTGTCCGAGGCGCTGGCGGCTTGGGATGCAGGCGATCCGCAAACCGCCCACGCCCGCCTGGACAGAAGCCGCAGTTATCTTGCCCCCCTGGTACGGGCCGCGATGCAGGCCTCAGATACGCCGGGTTTGGACCAAAGGCTGGATGCCGAGGCCGGTCTGGCGCTTGCGGGGCTTGAGCGCGGCTTCCGACTGATGGACACCGTGGCGCAACTTGCGCCGCTGCTGGGTCTGTTTGGCACCGTCCTAGGGATGATTGAGGCGTTTCGCAGCCTGCAATCCGCCGGGTCGTCGGTCGATCCATCATTGCTTGCCGGTGGTATCTGGGTCGCCCTGCTGACAACGGCTGTGGGGCTTGCCGTGGCGATGCCGACCTCGATGCTGTTGTCCTGGTTCGAAAGCCGCACCGCGCGCGAACGGGTCTTTGCAGACAAGGCGCTGCGGACAATTCTGGTGCCGGGGCAGGCCGTTCCGCAGGCCGACGATACCCGGGCTGTGGCGACCGCCCCCGGACATGCGTAACACCGCACCCTTCGTACGGCGCCCCATGTCGATGACTCCGCTCATCGACGTGATTTTCCTGCTGTTGCTGTTCTTCATGCTGTCCTCGACCTTTTCCAAATATGGCGAGATCGAACTGAGCAACGCAGTGGGCGGCAGTGCGACCTCGGACACGCCGACCGAGCGGTTGTTCCTGCAGTTGGGGGCAGAACGACTGGTGCTGAACGGGCAAACGGTCTCTCTTAGTGATCTGGAAACGCAACTGGAGGCCGGGCAGGTTCTGGTCAGTTTGGACCCGGATACAACGGCGCAGCGCGTCATCGACGTCCTGGTCCGGCTGCGCGGGCGTGACGGATTAAGCGTTCTGGTGCTGGAATGATCAAGTACAGGCGCCCCAAACGCAGACGCGACTCAACTATTGCGCTGATCAACGTCGTCTTCCTGATGCTGATCTTTTTCCTGCTCACCGGCACGCTGGCTCCGCCGCTTGATCCGGATCTTGAGCTGGTGAACACTGCAGACCTAGAAGGGCGCGAGCCTCCTGATGCGCTGATCCTGCACGCCGACGGCTCGCTGAGCTATCGTGGAATTCCAACCGACCCTGAAATGCATATGCGTGACCAAGGGGCCGATGGCGTGCGCATCGTCCCCGACCGAAATGCACCGGGCCCGCGTCTGATCGAGGTGACCGGCGCGTTACGCCGTCTAGGCGCGTCATCCGTCTTTGTTGTGACCGAGAAGGCGCTGGAATGATCCGCCGGTCGGTTTTGATTGCGGCGGCGGCCATTCTGGTGTCGCTGTTCCTGCACCTGATGGGGCTCAGCGTGACCGGGCAGCGGCTTGCAGAAGACGCGCCAGGCGGCCAAGCGCCTGAATCAATCGAACTAAGCACGACATTCGAGGATCTTGCCGAGGTTGCCGCCGAGCCGGTTGAACCCGAACCGGCCGAGGCACCAGAGCCTCCGGTTGAAACACCGCCTGAGGAACCGGAAATCCCGGTCAGTGAGGCGCTTGTCGCGTCGGAAAACCCGCAGGAGGTTTACGCGCCCGATATCGGCGAAGCAGAAGTGGTTCAGCCGACTGCCACGGAACCGGTTGAGCCTGATGTGGCAGAGACCGAAAACACATCCGAAGGCGATGCCGCCGCCAGCGAAAATTTCAATGAAACACCGCCGGTCGAGGCGGAAACAGCAACCGAGGTGCCCGAAGGAATTCCCGAGGCAGAGGTCGTCGAGCCAGAGGTCGCGACCGAAGTCCAGCCCGTATCACCCCAACCGCAAGAGCTGGCGGCGCTGCCGGTCACCCCGTCGCCCGAGGCCGCGATTCCCGTTGTCCCGTTGGAGTCTGAGGCGATTGAGCCGGATGACCCGGTTGAACCGACCGACCAGGATGCGACGGAGGACGTGACAGAACTGGCCGTGACGTCTTCGATCCGGCCGCAGCGCCCCGACCGGCAACCAGCGCCCGAAAGGCGGGGCACACTGAACGGCGCGCGCGACTTCAGCGAGTTGCAGTTCCCGTCAGAGGTGGTTGAATCGCC
Source organism: Ruegeria sp. CDSC054 (assembly GCF_059610645.1). NCBI lineage: Bacteria > Pseudomonadati > Pseudomonadota > Alphaproteobacteria > Rhodobacterales > Roseobacteraceae > Ruegeria > Ruegeria sp. CDSC054. Next base: position 190,438 of record NZ_JBXWOA010000004.1, read on the forward strand.
CCTTTACGCCTACAGGCGCGAAGGTCTGGATGCCTTCACGACTGGCAGCAGTGGCAGCCGCTCGGGCGGGCGTGGCCCCGGCAATTCGGACACCACCAATTATGCGGGTGAAGTCTTGGTCCACCTGAACCGCGCGCCGCCGGTATTTGTTGCTGCCCGGGGATTTGCCAAGGTGTTTTTCGAAATCAATCCCGATGGCACGCTGGCCTGGGTCGATGTCATCGACAGTTCAGGGTCGTCCGATGTTGACCGGGCCGCAAGGGCGCAAGTGCAGGCGGCCTCGCCCTTTCCGCTGCCGCCAGGTGGGGTCAGCCGCAAGTTGTCCTTCTTCTACACCAGCAATTGATTGGCGGGTTTAAGCGCTCCATCCGTCCAAACCAGGGCCAGTTTTGGGCGGGATTTCGCCCGAATCCACCATTTCCGGACATGCCGGTTAACAACTCCGGAAGTCTCATTTGCAAACCTGAACGATTTTTGCCATTTAAAGAGGTATCGCCGCATTTCTGTGATCAAATCTTTGTAATAAAATACGACTGAATACGAAAACACACGTAAATGCTCGGGAAATTGGACTGTCGGCATTTTCTGCATTTGCAAAGATGCAACAAGTGCCCAGTGTGCGCCACGAGAAATGCTGCGAAATCGTTGCGTGTGCTCGGAAATTGTTCGAATAGGCCAACAGTCGCTTTGGCGGCTACACTCCTCTCAAATCTTATGGGTTTACCATGAAAAATCTCCTCATTGCATCGACCGCGTTGATCGCAACCGCAAGCGTTGCTGCCGCGGATGTTAAATTCAGCGGCTACGGCCGTTTTGGTATTGGATATCAGGAAGACCGTACCGGTACTGTTGACAACTTCACCGTTGATCCGGCAACCGGCGCAGTTACCAGCGCCGGCACCGCGACCGTCGACACCGACAACACCATCCTGGTCTCGCGCTTCCGTCTGAACATCGACGGCACCGCAGAAACCGATGGCGGCGTTGAGTTCCAGGCACGTGTTCGTCTGCAGGCTGATGACGATTCCGGCAACGGCGAACAGAACAGCGCGGGCCTGAACGGCGCACGCTTCTCTGTCATCTACGGTGGTCTGCGTGTTGACGCCGGCAACGTTGCGGGTTCTTTCGACAACCTGGCAAACTACTTCGGTAACGAACCGGGCCTGGAAGAGTTCCTAGGTCAGTATTCGGGCGTTGACTACAGCTTCCTGGAGTACACCTCGACCGGTTCGGGCGCGAATGCCGTGTTCTTCCAGTACGCAATTGGCGATTTCGCATTTGGCGCGTCATATGACCAGGCAACTGTTGCTCTGGACGGTGTTCCGCAAGACGCAGACCGTTGGGACATCAGCGCAACCTACACATTCAACAACATCACTGCCGCTCTGGCTTATGGTCAGACCAAGGCGAACGTGAACAGCAGCAGCGAAAAGCAGTCGCTGACCGTTCTGACCCTGGGCGCAGAATTCGGTGACTTCTCGGGTACACTGTTCGTAGCTGACGATGACGTTGTTGATGACGCCGAGAACGGCACCGCATACGGTCTGTCGCTGGCATACGACCTCGGCGCTGCAACCACCCTGCAGTTTGCTTACGGTGACGGTTCCGCTGACAACGATACCCGCAATATCGGAATTGGCGCCATCTACGACCTGGGCGGCGGTGCATCGCTGCGTGGTGGTATCGGCGAAATCAAAACGGGTGACGAGGACGGGCGCATCCGCGCTGACTTCGGTGCGCAGTTCAACTTCTAAGTTGAGCTAAACCACAAAGTTTAAGGGCAGGTCTTCGGACCTGCCCTTTTCTTTAGATGCTAGCTTATTTCTTCTCAAAGAACAGAATGACCTCGCCCAGCCGGACGCCATAACGCGAGACATAGGCTCGGTTCAGCAGACGGTCATCGTCCAGCAGCCACATCCAGTCGTCAAAGTTGACCCGCATGGTGCCTTCTTTGATCGGTAGGTCGATCTTGTATGTCCAGTTGAACGTATCGCCGCGTTCGACACCGCTGGCGGTTCCAAGAACGCCGGGGGCCGTGCCGGTCCAGGTGTCCTCGCCCGCCTTGGTTAGCGTCCAGACACGCTGTTCGGTGGCGCCGTCATCATAGACGAAATCCTCAACCAGGGTCAGGGTTTCACCATCCCACGTTCCGTCGATATCCACCGTAAATCGGCGCGGTACGTTGCCCAGAACATCCTGAAACTGACCATAAGCGACGGTTTTCCCTTCAAAAAACTCTTCAAGGTTCAGCAGCCGGTCTGACAGAAAGGTCTTGGGAATACGCGGTTTGGCAGAACAGGCGGTTAGAACCGCAAGACCGATGACTGCCAGACCAGCGACAATAACCCGGCGCGAGATCATTGCAGCGGCCTTTGCTCTGCGTCCGCATCATAGCCGTTTGAGCCGGGGACATGAGCGGATTTGACCTCGGGCGCGGGACGCATCGTGGCAATCAATTCAGCGACCTTAATGCCGAACTTGCGCATCTCGGACCGGTTCATGATTATACCGTTTTCGGTCAGGTACATCCAGTCGGTGACGTCCAAAGTGTGCCCACCGGCATCCTCGGGAAGAATAATGCGGTAGGTAAGTTTGACAGTTGATCCTGAAATTGTTCCATGACCTTCGCCGACGATGTCATCCGCCGTGGCGGTGAACGTATTGCCGGTGCCCAGCGTCAGATACCACTTGCGTGTCATCTGTTTGCCGTTGGAATAGGTGAAATGCTCGGCCAACGTGCCGGTGTTTCCATCCCATTTCCCAACCATACGGGCGACAAAACTGTTCGACATCTTGCCGTTCGGCCCATAGATCAGCCCTTCGGACAGGATCTCTCCGCTCAGTACCTCTTTCATTTTGAATGCAGGCCCAGTGCCGGCGTAGTCGGCCGGTGTTTGCGACCGGAAGCTCAGGAACCGGTTCTTGGCGATAAACAAAGCGAGAGCGGCGAACAGTAAAACAACAAGCGTTTTCATTTGGCTGAGACCTCCGTGGGCAACGTCAGGACCATGCCAAACGCACCAAATTTCAGGATGCAGGGTAGTACCGCATAAGCCAGATTGAGTGTGTCCAGGGCTTGGGCGGTATTCGATTGACCAGGTGTAAAACCGCTGCGTTCCAGCAGGGGCAATGTAAAGAAGGCGGCCAGCGCAAGGCCCAGTTTGCCAGCAAAGGACCAGATACCGAACGCAGCTGACGCATTCAGGCCAGCGCGGGTCAAAACGACCGAGAACATGGCAGGCAGGACCACCATGTCAGCCCCGAGCGCCGCGCCAGAGGCAAGACAAATCAGGGCAAAGCCCAGAAGTTCGCCTGACGGCAACATCGCGGCACCTATGAAGCTGGCAATAGACAGCGGCATTGCAATAATTAGGGTCTGTTTTGGGCCAATGCGATTACTGAGCTTGGCCCAAAGCGGCACACTGGCCCCGGCGCTGAGGAAGAACAGGATCAGCAAGGGACCCGCCTTGCCCGGAAGTTGCAACCGGTCCTCGACGAAAAACAGAAACAGGGTCGAGGTGATGGCGACCGGCAGGCTGTTGACCAGAGCCAGCGCCAGAAGGCGCAGCGCCCCGGCCTGACCCAATCCGGTGAAAGACAGGCCCGCACCCGTAATCGGTGTCCGCCGCCACATCGGAAAGGTCACCGCGATGGTGACGATCGACAGGACGCCCAGGAACAGGCCAAAGGCTGGATATCCCTGCGCACCGGCCCCGAAAGCCACAAACAGCGCGGGCGCGCTGGCGGCGATGACAACCCCGGCCAGTTGTCCACCTTCACGGAAGGCTGCCAGTGTCATCAACTCTTTCGTGTCCGGTGCTTTAGCCAGTGTCGCGCTGCGCCCATAAAGCAGAATGGTTCCAAGGCTATAGGCCGAGAACAGCAGGATTAGGATCAGGATCAGCGATGTCACGCTTGCGCCTTCTGGAAGAGCAAAGAGCAGCGGGAAGCCCATGGCCAGCCCAATTGCGGCCACAGCGGCGAATGCCAGCTGGCCACCCGGCCAGCGGTCAATCGCCCAGCCAATCAGCGGGTCCTGCACCAGATCCACCAGTCGGATCACCAGCAGAACGGTGCCGATGACGCCAAGGCTGATCCCAAGGTTGACGGCTGCAAAGCGCGGCAGGTGGATATAGAGGGGGATACCCGCTGCCGCGAGCATCAGCGCATAGAGGCTGACCCGTGGATACAGCATCATTGCCCCTTCAACTGGCGCGTAAAGCTTGCCGATCTAGTGCTGTCGCCAAGAAAGATCGACATGAATGTATTTTTGATGCCCTGCCCAGTCAGGTTGCAGGTTTTGCGCCCGTTGAGCCAGAAACCAACCTTGTTCGGCCCATCCGAAACAGCCAGATAAACATCACCTTTGCTGACGGCCTCAAAGCACTGTCCCAGATTGGCCTGTGTAAGCCCGCTGTTGCCCTGCCGTGTCATTTCATCAAGCGTGGATTCGATCAAAGCCTTCTGCTTGATGTTCCTGCGGTAGGTCAGCTGCAAACCGAAATCCTCACTCCAGCTGAACGGGGCGCCACCGGGCGTAAACAGCTTGGCGTCATAAATCGGCAGGCCCAGATACCGGAACGTTGCCGAGCCGCGCAATTCGGCACTCGGCAAAGCATTCGATACGGTTGACGCTGCCAGCCCGCTTGGGGCCAGCAAAGTCAATGAAAGAAGAATTGCGCGCCAGAATGGACTATTCTGCCGCGACAGGGATGACCTGGTCTTTATCCAGAACGCCATTGTCAGCTCCGATGGTTTGCGGGGTGCCATTCAATCGCTCGACAACATGCATCGCGCTGGCAATCCCGTCCTCGTGAAAACCGTGCCGGTTGTATGCGCCGGCAAACCACGTTTTGTTCTGTCCCTGCATCTCGCGAATTTGGCCTTGTGCCTTCAGGGCTGCCTGATCGAATACCGGGTGGGCAAACTCGACCTCGTCATAGATTTTGTCCGCGGGAATATCTGCCGAGACATTGAGCGTCACAAACATCGGATCGCTGTCCGGAATGTTCTGCAACCTGTTCATCCAATAGGTGACGCCGACATTTCCGGCTTGCGACCGATAGGTCCAGCTGGACCAGCAGGCCCGCCTTTTGGGCATCTGGCCCGGGTCGCAATGCAAAACGGCCTTGTTAGGTTGGTATTTGATTGCACCGAGGGCGGCTTTTTCCTCGGGTGTGGCGCTGTCGCCTAGAATGGCCAGTGACTGGTCGGAATGGGTGGCGAGGATGATCTCATCATACAGATCGGCCTGACCTTCGCTATGTACAGTTACGCCCAACTCATTCCGCTGAACGTTCTGAACCGGAGCAGCAACGCGGATTTCACAACCGCGGGCGCGCAGAGAGGCCTCGATGCGGCGGACATATTCGATGCTGCCGCCTTTGACCGTCCACCACTGGTGTTGTTTGGTTCGATCACCGGCCAGCAAAGCATGGTTTTGAAAGAACTGTACCAGCGACCGCGCGGGAAAACGGTCAATGAATTCAACGGGGGTGGACCAGATCGCCCCGCACATGGGCATCAGATAGTTGTGGCGGAACCAGTGGCCCAGTCTCAGTTGATCAATCAGTTCCCCAATTGTGGTGTCATCGTCCTTGGCTGCCCCTGGCGCCTCTTTGCCAAAGCGCAGGATGTCAGAGATCATCTTGTAATAGGCCGGCCGCATCAGGTTACGCTTTTGCGCGGTCAGAGTGCGCAGATTGTTCAGCCCGTATTCGAGGCGACCATTGTCGATCGTCGCGCCAAAGCTCATCTCACTTTGAATGACGGGGACGTTCAGTTCGTCGAACAATTTTGTCAGGTTCGGGTAGGTGGCATAGTTGAACACGATAAACCCGGTGTCGACCGGCTGATCACCGTTCTTGCCCGCCATCACCGTCCGGGCATGACCGCCCAGCCGGGGCTGGGCCTCATAGATCGTTACGTCGTTGTCTTCGGATAAATAGTAAGCGGCGGATAGACCCGAAATGCCTGCACCTACAATTGCGATTTTCTTGCGTGAGCCCCGTGGTTCGTCGAACATGTGATCCCCTTAGTGAGACATTTAAAAAGGATTACGTACTAGTTGCGGGTACGGATCAATCACGTTGGACTTTTTTTGAACGTGCGTTACTTCGTAAAGTCTGCCCGATTTTTGGTGCAGTCACGTGATCCAGCTTTGGTACCTGATCGTAGAATCCCTAACATGTCTTAAAAACACGAAACCAATGTCCGGATCATGTGTTCCCGACAGTGCGGATAGCCCAAGCATGAACAGTTTTGACGGAAAAACTATTTGGATTGTTGGCGCCAGCGAGGGCCTGGGCCGATCCTTGGCTCAGGCGCTAAGCCGTCAGGGGGCACATCTGGTCCTGTCGGCGCGCAATGCGGCACGACTGGCCGAGATCTGCGAAACCCTTCCGAATGCGCGGGCGGTGCCGTTCGACGTGACCGACCTGAAGGCTGTGCGCAGCGCCGTGGCAGAGGTCGGGGGTGTGGATGGTCTGGTTTACAATGCCGGGGCCTATGAGCCGATGAAATCAGCCGATTGGGACACCGATGCTGTTCTGTCGATGACAGACGTGAATTATCTTGGCGCGCTGCGCGTTTTGGGCGAGACGGTGCCCGGGTTTGTGCGCGCGGGTCGGGGTGACATCACGCTGATCGGGTCTTTGTCTGGTTATCGCGGGCTTCCGGCTGCGGTTGGGTATGCGGCGAGCAAGGCGGCGCTGGTCTCTCTGGCTGAAACGATGCGATTTGATCTGGCCGGCACGGGGGTAACCGTGCGGATCGTCAATCCAGGCTTCATTAAGACCCGGCTGACCGAAAAGAACGCTTTCAAGATGCCGATGCTGATGACACCCGAGGACGCGGCGGACCGGGTGGTCAGGGCGATGTCACGTCGCCGGTTCCGCACCGATTTCCCGGCACCGTTCTCTTGGGTTATCCGTTTGCTGGATTACCTGCCGGATTGGCTGATTTACCGCGGAAAATAGACTCTGATCTGGCGTTCTACCCAAACTGCCCGTGACAGAACCAGCCTGCCGACATCGTGCCGCCATGGCCGTAAAACAGCCACAGCCGCTCACCCTGTTCGGTGACAACCACCCAGTAGTCCCGCACGCCGCTGCGCCAGTTGGGATCGTCCAGCCACCATTCGGGTGCGATCCGTTCCGGACCGGTGGCCTGTGCCAACTGCCAGTCGCGCCCGCGCCACCGAAAGGCGGCTGGAACATCCGGGGCTTCAGCGGCCATCACCGGCTCGGGCTGCCACATCTGCAACGGACGCGGGCGCGACGGGGCAGGCCAGTCACGGGCGGGTTCCGACCACGCCGCCGCCAACGTCTGCGCGGTTTTTTCGGGGATATGTGAGGCTGCCGGGTGCCGCCGGGTGATCACGTCCAGCCCGACACGTGCGCCTAGCTTGCCGATCAGGTCATCCACGGCTGTGTTGCCCTCCAGCCGATTGCGGGCCACGCGGCGCGCCTCGGCGTGACCGGCCACTGTGCGGGTGTGGATGGGCTCGGTCTGGATCGCCTCAAGCCGCAGCATGTCGATGCCATAGCCTGCGTCGATCTTATCAATTTTCATCTCTAACAAAGGACGAATGCGGTGTTTGTCGTAAGTGGGCCGAGCCAAACCAACCTCGATGATCTCAGCCGCCTGATCGGCGCGATGTGCCTCAAGCCGCAGGGTGCGGACGCCACGCGCCTTCTCTTCCAGCTTCGCGCACAGCGTGGGCAAGACTCGGTCGATGGCGGCCATCACGTCCTCGATCAGGCCGATCGGATTGGGCAGGGTCATCCGCACCGCAAAGTGATGGGGCGGACGTGCGGGCGAGACCGGCTCGGGGGCGCTGCCCATCGCCTGATCCAATCGCAGAACTAACCCTCGCCCAAATCGCCGCGCCAAACTTGCGCGCGGCTGGCCCAGTAGATCGCCGATCCGGCGCAGACCCAGTCGGTTTAGTTGTGCGACTACCTGATCCTCAAGGCGCAGCGCCGCAATCGGCAGGGGGCTGAGCGCGCCATAAGATTGCCCTGGTGCTGCGATCCGCGCGCCACCGCCCAGAGCCATCACTTGCGGCGCGGCCCCGCCCTTGGTCCAGTGCCGCCGTTTCCCTGCACGCGCGCGGGTTGCACGGGCCTCTTGGCTGATGGCGTCACCGTTGCGATCTGATGTGGCCTCTTGCCCTGCATACCGCGCCAGCGCCCAGGCCGCGCCCAGCGTGTCGGCGATGCCCATCTGCACGCTTAGCCCCATATCTGCACAGTCGGTTTCAATGACGCTCAGTAGTGCCTCTTCCCCGCCGAACAGATGCGTGCAGCCTGACAGATCGACGACCAGCCCGTCCGGGGCCTCTTCGGCCACCCAGGGGCTGAACTTGCCGGCCCAACGGCGCAGCGCGGTTAGAAACGCGGCCTCACCCGGGGCGTTGCGGTGTCGCGTGATCAGGGCTGCACACATGGCGTGGGCATCACGCACGGGTTGACCCACACGCAGACCGGCGGCCTGCGCTTCCACGTTCAGCGAGGTAATCACCTGCATGTTTGACTGTTCCGCAACCACGGCCAGAGGGCCAGCATGCAGCCCCCGCGCAGCACGGATCAGCCGTTCAGCCCCCAGACGGGGGAACCACAATGAGAGTATTCGGCGTTTCGGCATCGGCAGACATCAAAATGTTCTCACTTTGTTCTTATCGCAGAATCGCCTATTGAGTCGAGAGCGACCCAGCCGAAAAAGGCGGTGATCAAGTTGCAATTTTCCCTATGGCGTGATTCAAATTTGCCAGCCAATGGGCGCAGTTCACCCCCGTTCAGGAACTTAAAAAAGAGATGATTTTCTATCGTGCGGCATTTCTTTCCGTTTCATTGCTTGTGATCTGGGGAGCGGTATGTACCGCGAAGGCCGCGGCAGAAAGTGCCACGCCGACGAGAGGGCCTATCGGAAATCCGCTTGAGCGTTTTCAGGAATGTGAAGATTGCCCCGAAATGATCGTCATGCCTCCTGGTTCATTCATGATGGGGGCCATCCCCGGCGAATCCCGTAACCGGTTCACGTTTTATGGCGAGGACGGCTATATCGGTGTGCGCGGACCGGATGAGGTCAACATTATACCCCATGAGCATCCTCGCCATCGGGTCGAGATGGATATTCCCTATGCGATTGGTCGAAACGAAATCACGCACGCGGAGTGGATGGCCTGTGTTGACGATGGTGGTTGCTCTCACGTGCAAGAGCACAGCGCGCTTACGCTGTCCGGTCATAAGAAACTGGGTCCGAGTCATCCGGTGATTAATGTGTCGTATCTGGATGCGCTGGAATACACGGCGTGGTTGAACTCGCTGGTTGGCGAGGAGGTTTATCGTTAACCAACCGAGGCACAATGGGAATACGCCGCCCGCGCCGGGACGGAAACTAGGTTCGCGCAAGGGGACGAACTGACTGCTGATCAGGCGAACTTTTCGAGAAGGACGACAGAGCATCTGCGCGGGCGCGAAGTAACACTACCTGCGCTCAAGAACCGACGAATTCTGGTTCCGGTTGAAGACCTTGACGCCGCCAATGCGTGGGGTGTTCGCCATATGTCGGGCAATGTTGATGAGATTACCCTGTCTTGGTGGACGGAAGAGCATTTAGGCTTGCCAACAAGTAGTGCCTACCTGTCGCTCTCAAAACAGCAAAGTTCTTGCGAGCGCGTGGTCGCCAAAGGCGGGGCGTTCAATACCGCCATGGATGGGTTGCGTCCAGCGTCTCGTATACGCCCGACTTTGGATCGCAGGAGACCTTACCTAGGTATTCGGGTTGTTCGCATCTTCGAAGCGGAGAAGTAAAGAACTCCGTTCAGAGCTGATGAGGCACTGCCAAAATGTGTACTACCCGCAGGTCAGGCGCTGAATGATCCCCGAACCGGTCACATAAACGTTCAGCCGGTCGATGCGGTAATCCTGTGTGGCGATGTCATCGGGGCCCAGAACGCGCGAGCGTTCGGGCAGCTGGCCCTGAATGGTCGACACCGGTTGGCCAATGGAATCGGCAAAAGCTTCGCCCTGGCAAAAGGCCAGATCAACCGAGGCGGCGTCCGTCGACGCAGGTGTTGCAACAGGCGCGGTCGTCTCGGCGCAGGCTGCCAGCAGGACCAGAGCGGGAATAAATCGGTGCATTGGCGTTTCTCCTTCTGACAATGTCGTTACTGCAATATCAAACAATTAGCCAACCTGTCACCAAAGCGCAGTTGAAAATGCCCTGCAATTGACGCAGGGTCGGGGCAAATAAGACAGGGAGACAACAACCATGCGTACCCGTGCCGCCGTCGCCGTCCAGGCGGGCAAACCTTTGGAAGTGATGGATGTGAACCTCGAAGGCCCCAAGGCGGGCGAGGTTCTTGTCGAGATCAAAGCCACCGGCCTCTGCCACACCGACGAATTCACCCGATCGGGCGCTGACCCCGAAGGCCTGTTTCCGGCGATTCTGGGCCATGAAGGCGCAGGCGTTGTGGTTGAAGTGGGCCCAGGTGTGACCAGCCTGAAACCGGGTGATCACGTGATCCCGCTCTACACGCCTGAATGTCGTGAGTGCGAATACTGTTTGCACCCCAAGACCAACCTGTGTCAGGCGATCCGCGAAACCCAAGGCCGGGGCTTGATGCCCGACGGAACCTCGCGGTTTTCGACCTTGGATGGCGATCCGATCCTGCACTACATGGGTTGTTCAACCTTCGCGAACCACACGGTTCTGCCGGAAATCGCGCTGGCCAAAGTGCGTGAGGACGCGCCCTTCGACAAGATCTGCTACATCGGTTGTGGCGTCACCACCGGCATCGGTGCCGTCATCAACACTGCCAAGGTTGAGATCGGTAGCCGTGCCATCGTGTTTGGTCTGGGCGGCATCGGCCTGAACGTCATTCAAGGCCTGCGTCTGGCCGGAGCGGACCAGATCGTCGGCGTCGACCTGAACCCGTCAAAGGTCGAAATGGCTACCAAGTTCGGCATGACCGATTTCGTCAACCCGTCCGAGGTTGAAGGCGATCTGGTGCCTTATCTGGTCAACCTAACCAAAGGCGGCGCGGACTACACCTTTGACGCCACCGGCAATGTCGGCGTGATGCGCGCAGCACTGGAGTCGGCACATAAAGGGTGGGGTGAATCGATCATTATCGGCGTGGCGCCGGCTGGGGCCGAAATCTCGACCCGCCCATTCCAGCTGGTCACTGGCCGCTCGTGGCGCGGCACTGCATTTGGCGGCGCGCGGGGCCGGACCGATGTGCCCAAGATTGTCGACTGGTACATGGAGGGCAAGATCGAGATCGACCCGATGATCACTCATACAATGGGTCTGGACGACATCAACCACGGATTCGACCTGATGCACAAAGGCGAAAGCATCCGGTCTGTGGTCCTTTACTAAGGGTCTAAACCTTCGGAAAACGCTATTACGGCGCGCTAAACAGCGCGCCGTTTCTTATTCCCCCGGCCGCGTTGCCCCGGTATCTGACCGAGGTGATCGCACGCGCAGAACCGGGGTGTTGGCCGAGGTGGTGTTGATCCGGCTTTCGCGCCAGACCACATAGATGCCGGATGCGATGATGATGCTGGCGCCCACCGCAACCCAGATATCCGGGCGTTCACCAAAGAAGACCATGCCAAAGATCGTAGCCCAGATGATCTGGCTATACTGGCTGGGGGCAATAACTCCGGCGGGTGCCGCGCGATAGGCCAGAATGATCAGGTGCTGGGCGATGACCGAGAATACGCCTACCAATGCCATCATCGCCAGATGCAGCAAGGATGGCGGTTGATAGACAACGGGTTGTGCAAGGCTCATCACGGCGATTGCCAACAGCATGGGGTACAGGATCAGCACCGCCGAACGTTCTTCATTTCCGATCTTGCGTACCAGTACGGATGCAAAGGCGCTGCAAAAGGCAGCTGTCAGGGCGGCCAGATGGCCCAGCGTGATATCCGTTGCGCCTGGACGCAGGACAATCAGAACGCCGATCAAGCCCACGCCTACGGCGGCCCAACGCTGGGCGCGGACCACTTCGCCGAGAATGGGGATCGACAGGACTGTCACGATCAGCGGGAAGGAAAATAGCAGCGAGTAAACCTCGGCCAGCGGCAATACGGAAAAGGAGTAAAACGCGCAGGACATCGCGGTGACCATCAGGCCAGATCGCAGCAACACCAGCCATGGGTGATGGGGCAGAAAGTTCCCGGTTGTCCGGTCGGTCAGAATCGTGACGGCCATCGGCACAAACGAGAACAGCGTGGCGAAAAAGATGATCTGCATCACCGAGTAGACGCCGCCAAGCGCCTTGATCAGCGCGTCATGGCTGGCAAAGACCGCAAAGCCCAAAAACGCATAGCCAAGTCCCCGAAGGGTGGAGTTCTGAGTGCTCATCTTTGTGGCCTCGGGTGATGTCTCGGTGTTGTGACTGTGCCATCACACCGCGTATGTTGCGGGTGGCTTGCCTTTGAGTAAACCCATTTTGGTGGCGCGCATAGCCCCTAATTTACCGCTAACATTGCATGGCCGCCATGACGCGGGATCATCGCAGGATCGGTGGTGCGTCCTTGGGTTGGCGTGCGGATTGCACGCCCGCTTTCATTCCCACCCCGATGCGACGGGCCAGCGCGACCCAAGGAGTCGCGGTTTCAGAGGGCAGCGTTTGGGTTGCGACCTCTTCGAACAGGTCCAGCCAATGGGCGAAGAACTCGGGCTTTACGTCGGGCCGCTCGATATGGACTCGTTGCGGGTTGCCGTCATAACTGCGCTCGAACAAAATCGCGTTGCGCCAGAACGCGGCGATCTTCTCCTCATGTGCGGGCCAATCGTGGACATGTTTGTTGAAGACCGGTCCCAGTGTCGCGTCCTCACGCACGCGGGCGTAAAAGGTGCGGACCTGCGCGTTGATCTGATCTGGCGTCGCGGGAAAGCGTGGGGGCAGGGTGGGTCTGCTCATTGGATTGGTCCGATTTTGACTCTGTTCCGGGGCAATATCCCGTTCTGCAGTCATGCGACAGGCGTGGTTTTGTCGCGCTGCTTGGGCGTCAGCAGATGCCGCAGCAGGGCGACGGGATGCGCCTTGAGGCTGAGGCGGGTGGCGACGTAATCCTCGACCACCTGCTCGCCCAATGTCATTTTCGGCAGGTAGGCTTGGGGCTCGTCCAGTGCCTCGCCCTCCAGATCCTGCGAGAACAGCGGCAGGGGTTTGGCTGTGGCGATCGCCTTGGCCTGCCACAACGCCTCGCGCCGTGTCAGGTCGCAGGCGGCGAAGGCATCCGCCTCGGCCAGCCGTTCGATCACCGATGGTCCCAGCCCAGCGCGGCGCCAGACATCGTCGACCTGATGGTAGCCATTACCGCGCGCGGCTGTCAGCCAGCTGGCATCTTCCTCGCTGAGGCCCTTGATCTGGCGGAAGCCCAGCCGCAGCGCCAGCCCGCCCTGACCGTCAGGTTCCATCACATTGTCCCAAAAGCTGGCATTGATGCAGACCGGGCGCACTTGAACCCCATGCTCGCGCGCATCCCGCACGATCTGGGCGGGGGCATAGAACCCCATTGGCTGCGAATTCAGCAGGGCGCAGGCGAAGATGCCCGGGTGGTGGCATTTGATCCAGGCCGAGGCATAGACCAGCAGCGCAAAGCTGGCCGCGTGGCTTTCGGGGAAACCATAGGACCCGAACCCTTCGATTTGCGAGAAGCAGCGTTCGGCAAAGTCCTGTTCATACCCGTTACGCTTCATCCCGCGCAGGAACAGCGCGCGGAATTCGCTGACATTGCCGTGTTTCTTGAACGTCGCCAGCGAACGGCGCAGCCGGTCCGCCTGTTCCGGGGTGAAACCCGCACCGACGATGGCGATCTGCATCGCCTGTTCCTGAAACAGCGGCACGCCCAGCGTTTTGCCCAACACCTCGCCCAGTTCGTCCGAGGGGAAGCTGACCTCCTCCTCACCATTTCGCCGCCGAATATAGGGGTGGACCATGTCGCCCTGAATGGGGCCGGGGCGGATGATGGCGACCTCGATCACCAGATCATAGAAATTGCGGGGTCGCATCCGGGGCAGAAAGTTCATCTGTGCCCGCGATTCCACCTGAAACACCCCAACAGAGTCTGCTTTGCAGAGCATGTCATAGACCACCGGGTCCTCGGGCGGCAGGGTGGCCAGCGTATAGCTGGTCTGATGGTGCTGGCCGATCAGGTCGAACGCCTTGCGGATGCAGGTCAGCATCCCGAGGCTGAGGACATCGACCTTCAGAATACCCAAAGAGTCGATGTCGTCCTTGTCCCAGCAGATGACCGTGCGGTCCTCCATCGTGGCGTTCTCGATGGGGACAAGCTCGTCCAAGCGCCCCTCGGTGATGATGAAACCGCCGACATGCTGCGACAGGTGACGGGGGAAACCATCGATCTCATAGACCAGCATTAGAGTCTGTTTCAGACGGCGATCCTCGGGATCGAGGCCGATTTCACGCATGCGCTGGGCTTCAAGGCCAGAGGCGGAAAAGAACCCCCAGAGCTGCGAAGACAGAGCCGAGATCGTGTCTTCGGTCAGCCCCATCGCGCGGCCAACCTCGCGGATGGCGCGTTTGCCGCGATAATGCACGACCGTGGCACAAAGGCCGGCGCGTTCGCGGCCATAGCGGTCATAGATGTGCTGAATCACCTCTTCGCGGCGTTCATGTTCGAAATCGACGTCGATATCAGGGGGCTCATCCCGCGCCTCGGACACGAAGCGCTCAAAAACCATGGTGCCCATCTCGGGGCTGACCTCAGTGATGCCGAGGCAGAAACAGACCACCGAATTGGCCGCCGACCCGCGCCCCTGGCAGAGGATGTCGCGCGAGCGGGCAAAATGAACGATGTCGCGGACGGTCAGGAAATAGGGTTCGTATTTCAGCTTACCGATCAGGGTGAGCTCATGCGCCAACATCTTTTGCGCTTTCGCGGAGGCGCCTGCCGGATAGCGCCATTTCAACCCTTCATGCGCCAGCCGATGCAAGCGCTGGGTTGGGGTTTCCTGTTCGCTACCCTCGCTGGGATATTCATAGCGCAGCTCGTCCAGCGAGAATGTGAGCTGTTCGCTGAGTTCATGCGCGCGGGCAACGGCCCCCTCATAACCTTTGAAGATGCGCAGCATCTCGGCCTCGGACCGCAGGCGTTGTTCGCCATTGGCCAGCGCCTCGCGGCCCAGCTCATCGACCTTGCGGCGCAGGCGGATGGCGGTCAGCACATCCCCCAGTTTGCGGCGCGTGCCGTGATGCATCATCGGCGTGGCGCTGGCGAGTGTGGGGATGCCGAGTTGTTTTGATTCAGTCTCTAATAAAGAGAAATATACGCCATCTGTGCCGTCATACCGGGGATGCATCAACAGATGCACCCGCCCGGCAAAGCGGCGCGTCAGCTGTTGCGCTTGTATCCGCCAGCCGCCCGCGCCGCCCTGAGACCGGGCCGTTTGTGGCCACAGCAGTAGGTGGAGACCGTCAGAAAACTCCAGCAGGTCGGACAAGTGCAGGATGCAGTCGCCCTTTTCGGCGCGTAGACGGCCCTTGGACAGGATGCGGCATAGATTGGCCCAGCCCTGCCGGTTCAGGGGCAGGGCGGTAACCGTGGGTGCGTCGGTAAAGATCAGCCGTGCCGCCGGTATCAGACGGGGCACCGCGTGGATCGGGTACGAGGGCGGTTTGGGGATGTGATCGGGGCAGGGTGGGCCTACGGACGTGTTCTGCGCCTCCCACTCAAGCCGTTCGCGCACCTTGCGGGTGATCTCGCGCGCCTGCGTATGGGCGCGGACGATCCCGGCGACCGAGTTGTCATCAGCGATGGCGATGGCGGGCAGGCCCAGGGTCACGGCACGCTCCATATACTCCTCGGGGTGGGACGCCCCGGTGAGGAAGGTGAAGTTCGACGTGATCGACAGCTCGGCATACATGACGAATCCGTATTATATTCACGTTTTGTTCTTTTTCGAGTCCTTTGCGCAGGAAACGGGTCGATTGGGTTTGGTCCGATGGGCAGTGTCGGGAAAAAGGAGACCCAAAATGTTCAAAATCACCGCATTACCCACCGACGACGTACGCGCCCTTCAGGCCGGTCACCCGGATGCTTATGGCGCAACGCCAGAACGGGCCGTTTCCACGGGTGCCGGAAACCCGTGTCGCCATTGTTTGCAGAATATTCCCGAGGGCGAAGAAATGCTGGTCTTGGCCCACAGGCCCTTTTTAGAGACACATCCATATGCTGAAACCGGGCCGATCTTTCTGTGTGCGGCACTCTGTGAGCGATACGAAGGGCAAGACCTGCCCGAGATTCTGACCTCGTCGCCCGACTACCTTATTAAGGGCTATGGCACAGATAATCGCATCGTCTATGGCACCGGGGCGATCACGCCCACGGATCAGATCGGTGCAAAAGTCAGAGATATCTTTGCCCGACCAGATGTGGCCTACATCCACGTCCGATCCGCGCGAAACAACTGCTATCAGGCCCGAATCGACCGAGACTAAAGCTTAACCCTATGCATCCCCCGGCGCGGCTGATCCGGATCAGCCGCCGGGGTGTCCCCTGTGCGGCTGGACGTCAAGGCGAGGAACACATCCTCTAGATCAGCCTCTTCAGTGCGGACGTCGCTAATGCGGATATTGGCTGCGCGGACGGATTCCAGAACTTGCTCGGCGTTGGTTTGGGCGCTGCGATATTGCAGCACTAGGTTGCCATCGTCGCGCAAGGCGGCCTCGACCCCTTCGGTTGCGGGTAGATCGATGACCGGGCTGTCGGGCACGATGACCATGGTACGGCTGTCCATTCGGCCCAGCAGGTTGGCGGTGCTGTCCTGCGCGATTTTCTCACCGTGATTGATGATGGCAATCTCGTCACACATTTCCTGCGCTTCTTCCAGGTAATGCGTGGTCAGGATGATGGTCATGCCCTGATCGTTCAGCTTGCGCACATTTGTCCAGAGCATCTGGCGCAGTTCGATATCCACGCCTGCCGTCGGTTCATCCAGCACCAGAATCTTGGGGTGATGCACCAGCGCCTTGGCCAGCAGCAACCGCCGCCGCATGCCACCCGACAGGGTACGGGCATAGGCTTCGGCCTTGTCGCTGAGGCCGACCAGTTCAAGGATCTCATCGCTACGGCGCTCGGATTTGGGTACGCCGTACAAACCGGCCTGCACCTCCAACGCGCCGCGGGGGGTAAAAAACGGGTCAAGGTTCAGCTCTTGTGGCATCACGCCAATCGCGGAACGGGACTGGCGTGGGTTGCGGTCCTGATCATACCCCCAGATCGACACTGACCCGGCCGATTTCACCACCAGACCAGCCAGAATGTTGATCAGGGTCGATTTACCGGCCCCGTTCGGGCCCAGCAGGCCAAACACCGAACCTCGTGGAATGCTCAGGTCAATGCCCTTCAGTGCCTGTTTCTCGGGCTGGCCCTTGCCGCCGCGATAGGTCTTGCGCAGTCCATCGATCCTGATTGCCGCATCGGTCATGAGACCCTTGCCCCCGGTTTGCTCATCGCTCATAAACGCACCTAATGCATGCCCGCGAGGCCGACAACCAATGAAGGATCGCCAGCCGTGACACTTGATGCACCGGAAACCAAGTTCGTCGAAACCGCACGTGTCGCCTGTGACGGCGGCGAAGGCGCATTGGGTCATCCGCGCGTTTGGTTGCAGATCCCCGAAGATACCGGCTGGGTCGAGTGCCCGTATTGCGATTGCAAATACGTACTGTCGGAGCACGACGCGCAATAAATTCGGAGGCCGGATGCTTTTTGCAGTGCAGCTTTTGCGGGTGTCCGATCAGGACCCGATTGCCAGCGGCGGACATCGAGACGTGTATGCCTGTCCAGGGCAATCGCACTTATTGATAAAGGTGACGCGCCCGCGCAAACGGCCCAACCGATCTTTTTCAAAACGGCTGATCCGGCGGCTTCTGCCCGATTCTGTTTTTCGCAATGCGCTGAAGGAAATCGAGGGTGAGATGAAGGCGTCGTTGAAAAGCGGCACCGACATCGAGCACCTGCCCTTGGCGCGATGTTTTGGCATAGCGCAAACCGACATTGGCCCGGCGATAATTGTGGAACGGATCGAATCCGATGACGGACAGCTCGCACGTCCCCTTGCGAAGCTGTGCGAGGATGGAACGCTGAGCGCTGATGTTCTGAGTGAATTGAACAGCTTTGCCCAAAAACTGTTTAAGCTTCAAATTGTTGCCCGCGATATTCACGAGACCAACATTGTCTACGGGCTGCGCAATCAAACCCGGATGTTTCTGCTGATCGATGGTTACGGAGAGCGCAATCTAATTCCATTGCGTACATTGAGCCGCAGATTGAACGACCGGTCGCTGCACAAGCAGATGAACGGCATCGCCGAGCGTGTGGGACTGATCTGGGACAGAACCGGGCAGGAATTCCGCGTCGCGTGATTGACGGCCTGCGTTGACGTTCCGGAACAGTTTTCCGGCCTCTTGTGTGGATTGACCACCTTCTTTGCTGGCCACCCGCGCGGGCCTGTGGCAGAACCGTTTCCAACCAGAACGGAGCGCGCGCATGAGCAATTTCGGAAAAGGGTGTCACCTGCATCTGATTGACGGATCGGCCTTTATTTTCAGGGCCTACCACGCGCTGCCGCCACTAACGCGAAAGTCGGACGGACTGCCGATTGGTGCAGTTTCTGGCTTTTGCAACATGTTGCAGAAATATGTTGAAGGGAACGCCGGCCCGGACGCACCGACCCATGTGGCGGTGATCTTCGACAAAGGCTCGCACACGTTCCGCAACGATATGTATGACCTCTACAAGGCCAACCGCGAAGCGATGCCCGAGGACCTGCGCCCGCAGATGCCCCTGACACGCGAAGCGACGAAAGCCTTCAACATCGCTTGTAAAGAGTTGGAGGGGTACGAGGCCGACGACATCATCGCGACCCTTGCGGTGCAGGCGCGTGAGGCGGGCGGGCGTGTGACCATCGTAAGCTCGGATAAGGACCTGATGCAGCTGGTTGGCGGCGGTGTCGAAATGCTGGATGCGATGAAGAACAAGCGCATCGACCGCGATGGCGTGATTGAGAAATTCGGTGTCGGCCCTGAACGCGTGGTTGATGTACAGGCACTGGCTGGCGACAGCGTCGATAACGTTCCCGGGGCTCCAGGCATTGGGGTCAAGACGGCCGCCCTGTTGATCAACGAATACGGTGATCTGGAAACGCTGCTGGACCGCGCAGAAGAGATCAAACAGCCCAAGCGTCGCCAGACCCTGATTGAAAAGCGCGACCAGATCGAGCTGTCGAAGAAACTGGTGCAACTGGACGAGAACACACCGCTGGACTTCACCCTCGACGATCTTGAGGTGAAAGACCCCGAGCCGGACACTTTGTTGGGCTTTCTGGCCGATATGGAGTTTCGCACGCTCACCAAGCGGATCGCAGACAAGTTGGGAGCCGAAGCCCCGGTAATCGCCGACGCGCCTGCGCCGGCTGCTGAGGAGGTCGAGGCCGAGACCATCCCGTTCGACGCGTCCAAATATGAATGCGTGCGAGATGCGGGTGCGCTGCAGAAATGGATAGATCAGGCGTATGAGCGCGGCTGGATCGCCGTGGATACGGAAACCACCGGCCTAAATGAAATGATAGCTGATCTTGTCGGCATCTCCCTGTCGGTTGAGCCGGGCGAGGCGTGTTACATCCCGCTGATCCACCGGGAAAGCGCCAGCGACGATCTGTTCGGTTCAGACGCGCTGGCCGAGGGGCAGCTACCGTTGGAAGAGGCGCTGACGCTGCTGAAGCCGATTCTCGAGGACCCGTCGATCCTGAAAATCGGGCAGAACATGAAATACGACGCCAAGATTTTCGCCCGCTATGGCGTGAATGTTGCGCCGATCGATGACACGATGCTGATGTCCTACGCGATGCATGGGGGTGAGCATGGGCATGGTATGGATACTTTGTCCGAACGCTATCTGAATCACACGCCGATCCCGATCAAACCGCTGCTGGGTTCGGGTAAATCGGCGATCACTTTCGACAAGGTGCCGATTGATGAGGCGACCGCCTATGCCGCTGAAGATGCCGACATCACTCTGCGCCTATGGAAGCTGTTCAAACCGCAACTGCATCAGGTGCAGGTGACAACGGTATATGAAACGCTCGAACGTCCGCTGGTGCCGGTTCTGGCCGAGATGGAGATGCACGGCATCAAGGTCGACCGCGATGTTCTGAGCCGGATGTCCAACGCATTTGCCCAGAAAATGGCAGGGTTAGAGGCTGATATCCACGAATTGGCGGGCGAGAATTTCAATGTTGGCTCTCCTGCCCAGCTTGGTGAGATTCTGTTCGACAAGATGGGGCTGGAAGGCGGCAAGAAGGGGAAAACCGGAAAATACTCGACCGGGGCTGACATTCTCGAAGACCTCGCGACCGAGCATGAATTGCCACGCCGAGTACTGGACTGGCGGCAACTGTCCAAGCTGAAATCGACCTACACCGATGCGCTGCAGACCCATATCAATCCAGATACGGGCCGGGTGCATACGTCTTATTCCATCACGGGGGCGAATACGGGGCGTCTGGCCTCGACCGATCCGAACCTGCAGAACATTCCGGTGCGTACCGAGGAGGGTCGGCGCATTCGCGAGGCGTTCATAGCCGAACCGGGCAATGTGCTGGTCAGCCTCGACTACAGCCAGATCGAGCTGCGCATTCTGGCACATATCGCCGATATTTCGGCTCTGAAACAGGCGTTTTCCGACGGGCTGGACATTCACGCCATGACCGCGTCCGAGATGTTCGATGTGCCGCTGGATGAGATGACGCCGGATATCCGCCGTCAGGCCAAGGCGATCAACTTTGGTGTAATCTACGGCATCTCAGGCTTTGGGCTGGCGCGCAATCTGCGCATCCCGCGGGCCGAGGCACAGGGGTTCATCGACCGTTATTTCGAACGCTTCCCCGGTATTCGCAAGTATATGGACGACACTGTCGCCTTTGCCAAAGAGCATGGCTATGTGCAGACTTTGTTCGGACGTAAAATTCATACACCTGAGATTAACGCCAAAGGGCCTCATGCGGGCTTCTCGCGCCGGGCGGCGATCAATGCGCCGATTCAAGGAACGGCGGCGGATGTGATCCGGCGCGCGATGGTGCGGATGCCAGATGCGATCAATGGTCTGCCCGCCAAGATGCTGCTGCAGGTGCATGACGAATTGCTGTTCGAAGTCGCCGAGGATGCGGTGGACCCTTTGATCGATGCCGCACGCGACGTGATGGAAGGCGCATCTGATCCAGCTGTGAAGCTGGACGTCAAGCTGAGCGTGGATGCCGGGCAGGGTGCGAACTGGGCCGAGGCGCACTAGAAATTCATCAAGCGGGCGGCGCTGCTCATCAGGCCCGGCGGGCCCTCTTTGCAGCGGGTCAGTCCTGCGGTCTGACCCACCCCTCGACCATACGTTTTACTGTTGGTCCAAGGGTTAGGATGACGGCGAAGGCGATGGGCCAGCAAAAAGCCCAGGAACCCATCCAGTCACCAAATGTGGACGGTCCGAAACCGACAGCTTTGACCGTGGCGATGCCAGTGACGATACAGGACATGAGGCCGGACATGATCAGTCCGAATACAGCGTGGGCCAAGCGGGCAGGGATCATTTCGGGCATCCTTAAGGTCGCGATGCCCCGGTTTTAGATATTTTCCCCCTGATTGCCAGACGGAATAGGGAATCTGGCGTCACATCCAGCCCAATGAGTGCACGGTTCTGGATGTTGACGGTGTGTATTCGGCGCTAACCCAACCGGAATATCCCGACGCCGTCATAGCGTTAAAAAGCTGAGCGAAATCCGTCGGACCGCGTCCCGGTTCAGAGCGGTCCGGGGCGGCTCCGACCTGGGCATGTACGACCCTTGGATGAAACTGTTCCCAAACAGCCAGCGCATCTCCATGGATCATATGGGCGTGAAAGCTGTCGTATTGCAGGCCGACATTCGGGCGATCCACACGGTCCAGGATGTCAGCAGCCAGGTTGTAATCGTTGAGGAAGTAATCGGGCTGAGACACGGGGTTGAGCGGTTCAATCGTAAATTGTTGGTGCGGTGCAAGGTCGGCCGTCCATTGCAGGTTGTGCACCATGCATTCAAACGCGTCCGGTCCCGAGGAATAACCTGACATGATGTG
The DNA here is from genome assembly GCF_059610645.1 of Ruegeria sp. CDSC054. NCBI lineage: Bacteria > Pseudomonadati > Pseudomonadota > Alphaproteobacteria > Rhodobacterales > Roseobacteraceae > Ruegeria > Ruegeria sp. CDSC054. The sequence goes on from NZ_JBXWOA010000004.1 coordinate 212,588, forward strand.
GATCAGCCCCGGGCGCAGAACCTGAGCATAGCGCAAAACGCGGCGGATATCCGACTGGAACCGGCCTTCACCACCGGGAACAGCGGCATAACCGGGATCGCCGCCGGTGTAATTGGGTGGAGGCGCATTGATCAGCACCAGATCCAAACCGTTGGCCAGCAACGCGCGGTGTGTCTCTTTGGCGGCCAGGTCGTAGGGAAACAGAATTTCAACCGCCATGAACCCGGCCTCTGCGGCGGCCTGAAACCGGTCCAGGTAGGGAAGCTCGGCAAAGAGCAGGGAGATATTGGCCGCGAATTTTGGCATCGGAAGCCTTTTGATAGCTGGTGCGCTGATCTTATCCGCGAGGCGTTTTTAACGAAAGAGACCGAAAACGACAGTTTGTCGAAATTCGACCAGATCGGCCTGACTGAATCAGCGAGGGTCTGGGCAACGCGGCGAATCATTTCAGAACGCCGTGCCAACAAAAGGTTCGAACATTATGGCGATGAGCCCAAACCCCGCGCGCGGGAACGCCCTTTCTGCGTCTGCCGGGCAAAATTCGGCCTTGTCCGGCAACGGCTTGGCAGTGGCATCCATGCTGACGTGGGCGGCTGGGTTTCCGGCGGCCGAGGTGCTGTTGCAGACATGGCCGCCAGTTGCGCTGTTGGTTGCGCGCATGGCCATGGCTGTTGCGTTTCTACTCCCGATTTGGGTCATGATAGATGGCCCGGAACGGGTTCTGCGCGCCCGTTGGGGACATGCGTTTGTTGTCGGCGGGTTTGGCATCGGTCTGGGGATGTTTCTGCTGATCGTGGCGCAAAAACTGATGGACCCGGTCACAACGGCCATCATTGCCTCATGCGCGCCATTGATTGCGACATTGCTGGAACTTGCGTCTGGTACTCGGCGACTCAAGTGGAATTTTGCTGTTGGGGTTCTGATCTCGGTAGTGGGTGGATTGATCGCCACCAGCGCGGTAGCCCCGGCACAGTTGGGTTTGGGCGCGGCCTGTGCCGTTGCAGCGACAGCCCTGTTTTGCTGGGGTAGCCAGGCAACCTCGCGAGATTTCCCCGAATTAAGCCAGACCGGGCGCGCAGCGGTCACATTTGTTGGCGGGTTCTTCATGGCAACCATCCTGATGGCCGGCGCACATCATCTGGGCATGGATATCGTGCCGTCCATTTCTATCGACACGCGTCAAATTGGGATGCTGGCGATCTATTCGCTGATTTCCATGGCGCTCAGCCAGATCCTGTTTGTCGCATCGATTGGCAAACTGGGCGTCGCGCTTACGTCCTTTCACATCAATGTCGCCCCCTTCTACGTGATGCTGATCATGCTGGTGCTGGGCGAAGAGTGGAACTGGACCCGAGCGCTGGGTGCAGGGGTCGTGGCAATGGCTGTTGTTCTGGCACAGGATCGTCGGGTCGCAAAACCGGCCTAGTCGGTCAGGCTGTCCGACCGGATAAGCGGGAAAAACTGCCCACTGGACCAGACGCCAAACCAGCCATCTTTGTGCGTTGCGATGTCCACAAGACGATAAAAGCTTTTGCGATCTATGCGCGCCTCAAGATTTGCGCGAACCAATACGTAAGGTGACGGCTCGTCTGTTTCGGGATTGATGACAATCCGGATCGGGTGATCAGGACCAGCTATCGCGGTATCACCAACACGGGTCGTAAATGTCAGTACTTGGGCCTGACCCTCGCCTGCCGCGTCAAAATCCACGGCCACAAAGGGCGCATCCTCGACAGTGATTCCCACCTTTTCCACCGGGGTCACAAGGTAGTATTTCCCGTCTTCTTCCTTAAGAATTGAGGAAAAAAGCTTCACAAGCTCGAACCGGTTGATCGGCGACCCTAAATAAGTCCAAGACCCATCTTTTGCGATATGGATGTCCAGATCGCCGCAAAACGGAGGATTCCACAGGTGAACAGGGGGTAAACCCCTGGTTTTGGCCGCTTTGACCGAGGCCGCCAGCCCGTCCGGAGAGGGGGTCACAGGTTTTTGTCCGCTCATTGCTTTTGCCATTTCCTTTTCGCGCGATACACTTCAACCATAATAGTCCACGGAAGGGAAAGTCATGACCGAACCTGCCGACCTCGTGTCCGAGATCGAAGCGCTGGAAATCAAACTGCAAGAGGCCAAGGCCTCGATCACCCGTCGCTTTATCGGACAGGAAAGGGTCGTGGACCTGACGCTGACCGCGCTATTGTGCGGTGGGCACGCCCTGCTGATCGGCCTGCCTGGGCTTGGCAAGACGCGGCTGGTTGAAACGCTGTCGACCGTGATGGGTCTGCACGGTAACCGCATCCAGTTCACGCCTGATCTGATGCCCGCCGATATTCTGGGGTCCGAGGTTCTGGACACAGCCGAGGATGGCAGCCGCCACTTTCGCTTTATTTCCGGTCCGATCTTCTGCCAGCTGCTGATGGCGGACGAAATCAACCGCGCCAGCCCCCGGACTCAATCAGCGCTTTTGCAGGCGATGCAGGAACGCACTGTGACTGTGGCTGGCGAAGACCGCGATCTGGGTGAACCATTCCACGTATTGGCGACGCAAAACCCGATCGAGCAAGAGGGTACTTATCCACTGCCCGAGGCGCAGCTGGACCGCTTTTTGGTGCGGATAGACGTGGATTATCCCGATCGCCAGACCGAGCGCGATATTCTTTTGGCCACGACTGGCGTGGAAGAGGACGAAGCGCACGAGATTTTCAGCAAGGAAGAGCTGTTGGCCGCTCAGACCCTGTTGCGCCGGATGCCGGTCGGGGACTCGGTTGTGGAACTGATCCTCGATCTTGTCCGCGCCTTCCGCCCCGAAGAGGCGGGTGTATCTGAGCGGGTGGCTGAAACCGTCGCCTGGGGCCCCGGCCCCCGTGCTGCACAAGCGCTGATGATGACAGTGCGCGCCCGGGCGATGCTGCAGGGGCGTTTGGCCCCAAATTCCGAGGATGTGCTGGACATGGCGCGTCCGGTGCTCAGCCACCGGATGGCGTTGAACTTTGCGGCGCGGGCGCGCGGTGACAGTTTGGCTGACCTGATCGACTCGACTGCCGCTGGTCTTGTCCGCACCGAGGCTGCGGCGTGAATGCGGCGCTGACCCTTCGAGAAAGATCTGAGGCCGAGGCGTCCCGGCTGCCGCCGCTCTTGGCGCGGGCCGAGCAGCTGGCCGGTACGGTTCTGCTGGGCGATCACGGTCGACGCCGCGCGGGGCTTGGTGACGATTTCTGGCAATATCGCCCTGCTCAGATCGGCGACAGCCGCCGGATGATCGACCATCGGCGCTCTGCCAGGGGCGATCAGCAATTTGTGCGTGAACGCGAGTGGCAGATTGCACAATCGGTAATGCTGTGGGTCGATCAGGGCGCGTCGATGCGGTTTGCGTCTGACAAGAACCTGCCTACCAAGGCCGACCGCGCTCGTCTGCTGGGGTTGGCAACCGCGATCCTGCTGGTGCGCGGGGGTGAGCGTGTCGGTTTGACTGGTACGACCCTGCCGCCGCGACGCGGTAATGCTCAGATCATCCGACTGGCAGAAGCGTGGTCCGAGGATGCTGAGAGCGACTATGCGCCACCCGAACACCGCGCCATGATCCCGCATGCCCGCGCCGTTTTCATTTCCGATTTCCTTGGTCCGCTGGACGAGGTCGAACTGGCCCTCACCAAAGCCGCCGACCGGGGGGTGCGGGGCTTGGTCCTGCAGGTTCTCGATCCCGGAGAAGAGACCTTTCCGTACCGGGGGCGCACGATCTTTGAAAGCGTCGGCGGGTCTGTCCGACACGAAACCCTAAAGGCCGGAGAACTGCGCGAGCGGTATCTGGAACGACTTGCGAAACGCAAGGATGCGCTGACCCATTTGTGCCGCGCAACGGGCTGGCAGCTGGGGCTGCATCACACCGGTGACAGTGCGCAAGCAGCTCTGTTGTGGCTCTATCGTGCGCTGGATGGGGGAACGGGATGACGGTTTTGGCGGGAATTGGCTTTACCGCACCGTGGGTGTTGATGGGTCTTTTGACCCTGCCGGTCCTGTGGCTAATCCTGCGTGCCGTGCCACCCGCGCCGATCCGTCGGTTGTTCCCGGCGGTGACGCTGCTGCTGGGGTTGAGGGATGACGAAAGCGTTTCTGACCGCACCCCATGGTGGCTGTTGTTGCTGCGCATGCTGGCGGCGGCGGCGATTATCATTGGATTGGCCGGACCGGTCCTGAACCCCTCGCGCGATCAGGCAGGTTCAGGTCCGTTGCTGCTGGTTCTGGATGCCAGCTGGGCCGGGGCGACCCGCTGGTCAACGACGCTGGATCAGATCGATGTGCAGCTGACCGAGGCCGGGCGCGCGGGTCGCACCGTGGCCATCCTGCGCCTGACCGAACCTGAAACCCCCGTTTTTCAAGCCGCCGAAGCATGGCGCGGCCGTTTACCCGGGCTGACCCCGACACCGTGGCAACCGACCCCGGCGCAAGTCGATATGGCGCTGGCTGCCATGGATCAGGTGGACGGAGGGTTTGACACCCATTGGTTCAGCGATCGCTTAACCTACCAGGGGCACGAGGCGATCCTGTCTGCCCTGCGCGCGCGCGGTGATGTGACAGTCTATCAGGCCCCGTCGCCTGCGGTTGCGATTCTGCCTGCTACATACCAGGACGGGGTCATTCAATTGTCCGCGCAACGGGCGGAACCCGGTCCGGCAGATCGCGTCACGATACTGGCTCAGGGGCGTGACCCCGCCGGTGCAATGCGTGTTCTGCAATCGGCCGAGATGGAGTTTGCCGGCGGCGAGACACAGGCGCAGGTAGAACTGTCGCTGCCTTCCGAACTGCGCGCGCGCATCACCCGGTTCGAGATTCAGGGTGAGCGTTCGGCAGGGGCCGTCACGCTGACCGATGACAGCTTGCGGCGACGCGAAGTCGCCCTGATTGCCGGATCGCTGAACCGCGAAGGGTTAGAGCTGTTGTCGCCGTTGCATTACCTGACGCAAGTTCTGACCCCTACGGCGGACTTCGTCGATGGCGGATTGCTGGAAGTCCTGCCCGCCAATCCAGATGTGATCGTGCTGGCCGATGTGGCGAAACTGGCCGGGTCCGAACAGGCGGCGCTGGTCGAATGGGTGGAACAGGGCGGTTTGCTGCTGCGCTTTGCAGGGCCGCGGATGGCGGCCAGTGATCTTGGCCGGGATGCTGAGGATACCCTGTTGCCGGTGCGCCTGCGCAGCGGCGGACGCTCGGTCGGTGGCGCGATGAGTTGGGGCGAAGCCAAAGGGCTGGCACCTTTCCCGGAGAACTCGCCCTTTTATGGGTTGAAGGTACCGGAAGATGTCACAGTGACCACGCAGGTCATGGCGCAACCAGACCCTAATTTGGCGGATCGGGTCATTGCCTCACTTTCGGATGGCACGCCCTTGGTGACGCGCAAAGCGTTGGGATTGGGGCAGGTGGTACTGTTCCATGTGACGGCAGATGCAGAATGGTCCAGCCTTCCCTTGTCTGGGCTTTTTGTTGAAATGTTGGACCGGCTGGCGGTGTCATCAGCGGCGAAATCGCGGCAGGAGTCACAGTTGCAAGGCACCACGTGGGAACCGATTCAGGTTATGGATGGCTTTGGTGTTCTGTCTGATGCCGGAAATCTACCGGGCGTCGATGGTGTTGAGCTTGTGGCCGGTCAGATCGGTCCCGATCTGCGACCCGGCCTTTACGAAAGCGGCAAACAGAAATTGGCACGCAACGTTCTGTCCGATGAAACGGTTCTCAGCCCAGCGGTCTGGCCGTCGGATGTTCCGATCAAGGGCCAGGAGGTCAGCACCGAAACACCCATTGGGGGCATCCTGCTGAGCCTTGCATTGTTGTTACTGACGATTGACGTCATCGCCTCGCTGGCACTATCCGGTCGCCTGGGTCTGGCCAGGGCGGCTGCTGTCGCACTGGGGGCGGTTTTGCTGGTGCCCGAAGTACAGGCGCAAACGCCCGAAAGTACAGATTTCGCGTTGAACGCCACACAGGAATTGGTTCTGGCGCATGTTCTGACGGGTGATCAGCAGGTTGACGATATTGCGGCTGCAGGAATGCGCGGATTGGCTCAGACGTTGTTTTTCCGAACCTCGGTAGAACCTGCTGAACCCATTGGCGTAGATCTGGAGCGGGACGAGTTGGCGTTTTTTCCGTTGCTTTATTGGCCGATCGCACCCGACCAGCCGCAACCGTCGGCTGAGGCTTATGCCAAGCTCAACGCTTACCTGCGTTCGGGCGGAATGATCCTGTTCGACACGCGAGACGCGGATGTAGCGCGCTTCGGGGCCGCCAGCCCAAATGGGCGCAAGTTGCAACAGATCGCGGCCCCGCTGAATATCCCTTCGTTAGAGCCTGTTCCGCGTGACCATGTTCTGACCCGTGCCTTCTATCTGCTGCAGGATTTCCCAGGCCGCTACGCGGGCACCGAAGTGTGGGTCGAGGCCGCACCCATGGATGCCGAGCAGATCGAAGGCATGCCCTTCCGCAACCTCAATGACAATGTGACACCGGTGGTGATCGGCGGCAATGACTGGGGCGCGGCATGGGCCATTGATCGCAACGGCCAGGCGCTGCTGCCGGTCGGCCGTGGGTATGCGGGTGAGCGGCAGCGTGAGCTTGCAAACCGCTTTGGTGTCAATCTGGTGATGCATGTGCTGACCGGGAACTATAAATCAGATCAGGTGCACGTGCCTGCCTTGCTGGACAGGTTGGGACAATGACAGGAACCGTCATCTTCGATCCGATGATCCCTTGGCCCATTCTCGCCATCGTGGTGGCGATTGCTGTTGCTGGGGTTGTTCTGGCCCTGTGGCGCGGTTTGTCTGGCTGGGCTTTGCGCGGTTTGGCGGCGCTGGTTTTGATCGCTGCGCTGTCGGGTCCGGTCTATCAGATCGAAGATCGCGCGCCGCTGACCGATATCGTTCTGATGATCGAGGATGAAAGCGCAAGTCAGACTCTTTCGGACCGGGCGGACCAGACTGCACAGGCCACAAAGGAATTGGCGGCCGAGATTGAATCCCGTGACAATACTGAACTGCGCCGCATTCGCGTAGGTGACGGAGACGGGGACGAAGGCACCCAAGTTATGGCGGCCCTGAACGAAGCGTTGGCCGAAGAACCACGCGCGCGGATCGCGGGCATTTTAGTGGTGTCGGACGGCATCGTGCATGATGCCGATCAGGCCCCCGATCTGCCCGCGCCCATGCATCTTTTGCAGACAGGGCGCAAAACGGATTGGGATCGCCGTCTGATCGTCCGCAATGCGCCTGCCTTTGCCATTATTGATGAACCCGTCACCTTGACCCTAAGAGTTGAAGATAGCGGAGCAGCACCCACTGGGGCCTCGACCGCGCCGCTCGAAATTTCGGTCGACGGGGCCGAAGCCGAGCAATTCACGATCCCCATTGGTGTTGATGTTGAGCTGCCGATCACGCTGCCCCATGGCGGGCGCAACGTGATTCAGTTCACCGTGCCAGAGGCTGAGGGCGAGCTGACCGATCGCAACAACACCGCGCTGATCCAGATGAACGGGGTTCGGGACCGGCTGCGCGTGTTGCTGGTGTCCGGAGAGCCGCATCCGGGCGGGCGGACATGGCGCAACCTGCTAAAATCTGACAGTTCCGTGGATCTGGTGCATTTCACCATTCTGCGCCCCCCTGAAAAGCAGGACGGGGTGCCGGTGGACGAGCTTTCGCTGATCGCCTTCCCGACGCGCGAGCTGTTTCTGGAAAAGATCAACGATTTCGACCTGATCATCTTTGACCGCTACAAGCGGCGCGGCATCCTGCCTGCGATCTATCTGGACAATGTCACCAACTATATCAACGAGGGTGGTGCCGTTCTTGTTGCCGCCGGACCGGATTTCGCCAGCGCCGACAGTATCTTCCGCTCACCCTTGGCACCGATCCTGCCTGCGCAACCCACTGCGCGGGTGATCGAGGAACGCTATGTACCGATGGTCACCGACCTGGGGCATCGCCATCCGGTCACGACGGACCTGGGCGACTCGGATAACTGGGGTGCTTGGCTGCGCCAGATCGACGTCAATCACCGCACTGGTGAGGTGTTAATGACGGGCGTGGATGACCGGCCCCTGTTGGTGCTCAACCGTGTTGGCGAAGGGCGCGTGGCGCTGCTGGCCTCGGACCATGCCTGGTTGTGGAGCCGGGGATTCGAAGGTGGCGGACCGCAGCTGGAATTGCTGCGCCGATTGGCGCATTGGATGATGAAAGAGCCCGAGCTCGAGGAAGAAGCGCTGTGGGCCGAGGCCAATGGTCAGGTGATGCGCATCATCCGGCAGACGCTGGGGGATGAGGTTGGGCCGGTAACCGTAACCCGCCCGAATGGTGAGACGGTCGAGATTACCTTGGATGAAGTCTCGCCGGGGCGGTTCGAAGCACAATATTTCGGGCCGGAAATCGGCCTCTATCGCCTTCAGGAAGGGGAACAGTCCACTGTCATCGGGCTTGGCCCTGCTGCCCCCAAGGAATTCGAACGCACGATCGCAACGGCCGAGGTACTGGAACCTGTGACGGCAGAATTGCGCGGCGGTACAGTGCGTTTGGAGGAGGGTTTGCCGTCGGTCCGCAACGTACGTGCCGGGCGTCCCGCATCAGGGCGCGGATGGATCGGTCTGACCCCGCGCGACGCCTATGAAACACGTGACGTGACGCAGGCCGGGCTATTGCCACCTTGGCTTGTATTGCTGCTGGCGGGCGGGTTCCTTCTGGCGGGCTGGCTGCGCGAGGGACGGTGACAGGTCAGTCAAACACCACGCTGACCGTGGGATTGCCTGGCAAGCCGTCGTAAGCCACTGATGCCCCGCCTTTACCCTTTGCAGGCGGGAATAATGGCCCGAATGATCCGACGGAAATCAGGTCCCCCGGTTGAAATTCAATCCCTTTGGACATCAGCCAAAGGGCGGCATTGGCCGGATGCCCCAGTACCGCTGTGCCCGGTGCCTGCGCCAAAATCTCGTCATCTGCGGCGCGGAGGGTGACGGTCATATCAGCCAAGGCCTGCACCATAGCTGCCGGATCGGACACAGGGATTTCTGCTCCCAAAACACCCAGCTTCGGAGCAACGCCAATTGCTGTCAGCGTGACCGGGGTGATCGGTTCACCCTCGGCAAAGGTCAGGTCCGGTAGCTCGATAAACGGGCGAATGGCTGAGATGCCTTGCAGCACCTCCTCTGGCGACGTGGCCTGATTGATATCCGCTGTGCCAACAACTAGCACCAGATCGGCCTCAAATACCGGTCGCGCACCCCAGTCTGATGGAACGGTCGCGCCGTCATCCAGCATCATGTCGCGGAACAATACGCCCTGAACCGGTTCGGATGCGCCAAATCTTTCTTGTGCCGGTGCGCTGGTCAAACCGGCCTTGTAGCCGATGATCGGCCCTAAATGTGGCTCTAATGCAGACACTATGAGCGCTTGCGTGCACAGCGCGTCATTCATTGTGCCATCAGATGAAAGGGCAGGTGTGGGCGAAGCTGAGAGGTAATCCGCGATGAACCGATCGATCTGATCATCCGTTGCGCAGCCCGCCGCCACAGGATGAGCAAATACGCCACAGGCCAACAACGCGCCGAAGAAACACCGCATATCACACCTCCGTTTTGGCAAGAGTGGCATGAGGTTCGATCATTGGGCAACGGCTTAAACAGTTCTTCACTCTCTGCCCGGATGCTGGACGCAGATTGTTTCGGAAACACCAAAGATGAGTCTTGCAGGAAAACTGTCACAGGAACGGCGCGCACGTCTGGCGGCCGAGCGGTTGTTGGAAATGAAACAGGCAGAGCTGTCGGCGGCGAATCGCAAACTGGGCCTGCATGCAATGGCATTGACCAAGCGGATCGGCGAAACCCAGGCCGAGGTTGAAACGGTCCGGGGTGAAAATGAAAAGGTCAAGTCCGATCTGACGGTCGCCAACGCCAAGATCGAGGTGGCCGAGCGCCGCTTGTGGCATTCAATCCAAACTATTCAGGATGGATTCGCGTTCTTTGACGAGGAAAGTCGCCTGATCGGGGCAAACGCGGCTTACTTAAGCGTCTTTGACGGGCTGGAAGAGGTTGCGCCGGGTGTAACCTATCCTAGGATTCTTGAGATTCTGACGACCGAGGGGCTGATTGATCTTGGGTCCGAGCCGACGCCCGGCTGGCGCGATAGAATGCTGCAGAGATGGGCCATGCCGCATCCACAGCCCGAAGTTATCCGGCTGTGGAACGGCCATTACATCAAGCTAATCGACCAGCGCGGTCATGGTGGCGACGTGGTGAGTCTGGCCCTGAACATATCCGCATCCGTGCGCCATGAGGCCGAATTGACCTCTGCTCGTGAACGGGCCGAGGCGGCAAACCGCGCCAAATCGGCCTTTCTGGCCAATATGAGCCATGAAATCCGAACCCCGATGAACGGTATCGTGGGCATGACTGAATTGCTGACTGAAACACCTTTGGATGAAGAACAACGGCTGTATTTGAACACCATCCGCAACTCGGGCGAGGCGCTATTGGTGATTATCAACGACGTCCTGGACTATTCCAAGATCGAGGCGGACAAGCTGACCCTGCACCCGGAACAGTTCGACTTTGAACGCTGCATTCTTGAAGTCGCGATGCTGCTGCAACCCAGCGTGCGCGATAAAGGTCTGACGCTATTGGTGGATTACGATCTGTTCCTGCCCACATTGTTTGTCGGCGATCCGGGGCGGGTCCGGCAGGTTTTGACCAATCTTGTCGGCAATGCGGTCAAGTTCACGTCCGAGGGCCATGTCCTGATCCGTGTCACCGGCGTGCCGAACCCGGATGCCCAATCCTGCGATGTGCATGTCGCGATCGAAGATACCGGTATCGGCATCGACGAAGACAAGATCGGGCACATTTTTGGTGAATTCAATCAGGTCGAAGACGAACGGAACAGGGCCTTTGAGGGGACCGGTCTGGGCCTTGCCATTACCAAGCGACTGATCACATTAATGGGCGGTGCTATCTGGGTGGTTAGCGAGCCGGGGCAGGGGTCCTGCTTTGGCTTTCGTGTCTCACTGCCGACCGCTGAAGGCCCGCAACCTGCCCCGCCCGATCTTGACGGGCGCCTGCGCCATGTGATGATCGTCGAGGATTTGGCCGCCAACTGCGCGATCCTGTCCAAACAGCTAGGGCGGCTGGGGGTTCAGGTCACCGTTTGCACGTCGGGGCGAGAGGCGCTGACGGCGCTGAACGACAGTGTGGACCTTCTGCTGTGCGATCATGACCTGCCCGACATGGACGGGCTTGAGCTGGCTGTCCTGCTGAAAGACAGGGGGTGGGGCGCTCTGCCGATTGTCGTGATGTCGGCCAATCCCGGTGTCATTCACGCCCACCCCGCGCGCCACCTGATCGAAGGCGTTCTACAAAAGCCGATCCCCAGGGCTGAGCTATACGCGCGCCTGAAAGCGCTTGGCCACCCACAGGGCGTTGAGTCGCTTTCGGAGACCGCACCGATCAATCAGGCACCTAACCAACCCGCATGTGAAGGAACGCAGCGTATCATGCGTGTTCTGGCGGCCGAAGATAACCGGACCAATCAACTGATCCTTAAGAAGATGGTCAAAGATCTGAACATCGACCTGCGCTTTGCCGGCAACGGGATCGAAGCGGTGCAGGCGTATCAGGAGTTTGACCCAGACCTTATCTTTATGGATATCTCGATGCCTAAAATGGACGGCAAACAGGCCACAGCCGAAATCCGGCGCCGCGAGATTGAGACCGGCCGACATGTTCCCATTGTCGCTCTGACGGCTCATGCGATGGCTGGTGATGATCAGGGGGTCTTGTCTGCCGGGCTGGATCACTACCTGACCAAACCGCTGCAAAAGCAAACGATTCACCAGATGGTTCTGACCCATAGGCCGGATGATTGTTGCCCGGTTGTTGCAGAGGAAATCCAGGCTGACTAGATTGAACCCATGTCTGAAGATCGTGGATTTCAGCCCCGCGCGCTGGGTGAAATTGCCATCCGCTGCGCGGATATGGCCGCCATGGTCGCGTTTTATGAAAACGTGATCGGGTTAGAGCGTCTCAGCGGTGACCACAACAGCGCGATCACCTTTTTCCAAATCGCGCCCGGATATGGTGGCCACACGCAGGTTCTGGCCCTGTTTCACCACACTGCTGCCCCGCGACCAGGGTTGCACCCGACCGGGTCGCAAAAACCGGTGACGGGTGGCACGTCATCCCTGCATCACATCGCTTTGTCGCTGCCATTCGACGAACAAGACGCTGTGATGCGATGGTATGACCACCTTGGCCAGCCCTACCGGGTCGAACAGTTCGGATGGATCGGTTGGCGCGGTATTTTCACCGAAGACCCCGAAGGCAATACGGTCGAACTGGTCGCCTATGACCCGTCGATGTTAGATCAAGCCTGATAGGGCCGCACAAAGACGGGTTTGTTTTCTTCTGACAAATCGGGGCGGTATTTATAGCCACCTGAGTCAAAGTCCAGCAGTCCTTTGGGGTCGTCCAGCCTGTGCTGAATGACATACCGTGCCATCGCACCGCGCGCTTTTTTGGCAAAAAAGCTCACGATCTTAGGCGTGCCTGCTTTGTCTTCCATGAAAACAGGGGTGATAACGCGCAGCTTCAGTGCTTTAAGGTCTACTGCGCCGAAATATTCCTGGCTGGCGCAGTTGACCAGAACGTCCGATCCAACCTCAGCACCTTGCGCATTAAGCGCTTTGCTCAGTTGATCGCGCCAATATTCATACAGGTTCTTTCCGCGGCGGGTTTTTAGCTTGCTGCCCATCTCAAGCCGATAAGCCTGAATGGAATCCAGCGGGCGCAGCACACCGTAAAGACCGGACAGAATGCGAAGATGATCCTGCGCCCAGGCCATCTCCTCGGCATCCAGCGACGCAGCTTCGAGCCCCTGATAGGTGTCGCCCGCAAAGGCCAGCGCGGCGGGGCGTGTCACATCCGCCTCGGGCGCGTCTGAGAATGCGCGATACCGGTCGCGGTTCAGGCGCGCGAGATCATCGCTTAGGTCCATCAGCTTTTTCAGATCACCCAACGTCAGATTTCGGGCGGTTTTTGACAGACGGATGGCATCGTCCTGAAAGTCTGGCTGCGTGACTTCGACATCCCGTTCCGCCCAGTCCAGCCGCTTGGCCGGGGAAATAACTACCAGCATATCCGCTCTCTTTCCTTGCCTGTACTGGGCCGTATCTAGTCCGTCTGTCGCAGCACGTCCAGAAAGGCGGCTCCAAACCTTTCGTGACGGCGGTCGCCCAGAACATGTTCCATTGCGCGCGGGTCATCTGACCGCAATTGTGCGACCTTGGCCAGTTGCGAGGCCGAGCAGGTTAGCGGCTTGTCGATCCCCTCCGGACCGCGTGACAGCTGCGACTGCACTTCAAGCAACTGGTCATAGATATCGCCCTGATCCCGGCCAGCCAATTTGCGGCGCGCGGGATGAACGGCTTCAACCTCACCGGCGACGACTTCAAGAAACGTGTCACCATAACGTTCCAGCTTTTTTGCGCCGACCCCGCCAATTCGGGCCATATCGTCCAGAGACAGGGGGCGTTTCTCAGCCATTTCGATTAGCGTGCGGTCAGGGAAGATGACATAGGCCGGTACCCGTGCGGATTCGGCCAAAGCGCGCCGTTTGGCCTTCAGGGCCGATAGCAGCGGCGCGTCTTCCTCGGACACCATCATTTTGACCGCCGGGCGGCGTCCGGCCTTGCGCAATGTGTCCTTGCGCAGGTTGATCCGGGCCTCACCCTTCAGGATGGGCTTGGCAGCCTCGGTCATTTGCAGTGCGCCGTGGCGTTCGGGGTCCGGGCGGACCAGATCATGCCCCATCATCTGTCGGAAAATGGCCTGCCATTGCGGGCGCGACCACTCATTGCCGATCCCATAGGTCGACAGTTGGTCATGACGTCGCGCGCGGATCTTGTCGGTTTCATTGCCCAGCAGGATGTCGATCAGGTGGCCGGCGCCGAACCATTCCTCGGTGCGCAGGATTGCAGACAAGGCCATGCGGACGGGCGTGGTCCCATCGAACACTTCGGGCGGGGCGTCACACAGATCGCACTTGCCGCAAGGTTCTGCCTGTTCACCGAAGTAGCCCAAGAGAGTCTGACGGCGGCATAACAATGCTTCGGCCAGACCCAATAGAGAATTCAGGCGTGCATGGTCGGCCATGCGACGTTCTGGCGGGGCCAACCCTTCGTCGATTTGCGAGCGGCGCAGGCGGATATCGTCGGGGCCGAACAGAGTCAGCGTCTCGGCAGGGCCACCGTCGCGGCCCGCACGGCCGATTTCCTGATAATAGGCCTCGATGGATTTGGGCAGGTCGGCATGGGCGACCCATCGAATGTCGGGTTTGTCGATGCCCATGCCAAAAGCGACGGTGGCAACCACGATCAACCCGTCTTCGCGGGCAAAGCGGGTTTCGACGATACGACGATCCTCGGCCTCCATTCCGCCATGATAGTGGCAGGCAGAGTGACCTTCCGCGCGTAAGGCTTGCGCGAGCACTTCGGTTTTGTTGCGAGTGCCGCAATAGACGATGCCAGATTGCCCTTTTCGGGCACTGGCAAAGTCTAGGATCTGTTTGCGGGGGCCATCCTTGGCCCCAAAGGCAAGGTGGATATTGGGCCGGTCGAACCCGCGCAAAAACTTGTTGGGGGGCGTGCCGTCGAACAGTTTTTCGACAATCTCGTCCTGCGTTTCGGCATCCGCGGTGGCGGTGAAGGCGGCGAGGGGGACGCCCAGCGCGCGCCGCAGCTCACCGATCCGCAGGTAGTCGGGGCGGAAATCATGGCCCCACTGGCTGACGCAATGGGCTTCATCCACGGCAATCAGACTGACGTTGATCCGGCGCAGCATCCCCAGCGCCGATCCTGCCGCCAGACGTTCGGGGGCCATGTAAAGCAGCTTGAGCCGCCCGGCCTCCAGCGCTTCCCACACGGCATCCGTTTCTTCGGGCGTGTTGCCCGAGGTCAGAGCACCTGCTTCAACGCCGGCCTCTTGCAGCCCGCGAACCTGATCGCGCATCAGGGCGATCAGCGGGGAAATCACCACCGTCACGCCATCCCGCATCAACGCAGGTAGTTGGAAACAAAGGGATTTACCGCCACCCGTCGGCATGATCGCCAGCACGTTTTCACCTGCGGTCACGGCATCGACGATCTCTTCCTGCCCGGGGCGGAAGTCGTCGAATCCAAAGACATCTCGCAGCATCGGTGCGGCGTCGAACATGTGCGGGGTTGCCCTGTTTTAAGGTTTATCTGCTCTTAAGACAGGACAATCACATACTAAGATTCGGTGAACAAGGCCTCAGACAAAATAGCCCACATTGTTGATCAGAATAATCCGCAAGGCATAAACGCCGATCAGTACCACCAAGGGTGTCAGATCGAGTCCGCCCATATTGGGCAGAATGCGACGGATCGGACCATAAATAGGCTCTAATATGCGATTCAGGCCGTACCAGATTTGTGCGACCAGCTGTTGATGCAAATTAAGCACCTGAAAGTTGATCAGCCAGCTCATGATCACATGGGCCAGGATGATGAACCAGACAATGTCCAGGATCAGCAGAAGGATTTGGATCAGCGACAGCATGGGCACTCCGTTTTCACATTTGCTGAGACGTAAGCGCCCCTGCGGCAAAGAGCAAGTGTAAGCCAACAGAACCCTTGCGAATTAGGCCAAAGCCCCGTCTTATGAAGACAACGATAAACAGGGGCAGTTATGGCAGAAATTTCCAAGCGCAAGCGCATTTGGGGTTGGTGGTTTTTCGACTGGGCCAGTCAACCGTATCACACGCTTTTGGTAACCTTTGTTTTTGGTCCCTACTTTGCCGGGGTGGCGGCAGAGTATTATCTGACGTCCGGTCTGGATGCTGATGCGGCCGATGCGCGGGCGCAGACGGTGTGGGCGAATTGCATGACCATCATTGGGTTGATCATCGCCTTTGGCGCACCGTTGATGGGGGCCATGGCGGATGTTTCGGGTCGCCGAATGCCATGGATTTTCGCGTTTTCGGTGATGTATGCGGTGGGGTCCGCCGCGCTTTGGTGCACGATGCCCGACGGGTCGAATATGTGGCTGATGTTGTCGGCCTTTGGTCTGGGCTTTGTTGGCGCGGAATACGCTCTGATCTTCATCAATTCGCAGCTGCCCGATTTGGGGGACGAAAATGAGGTTGGTGAGATTTCGGGGTCAGGATTTGCCTTTGGCTATTTTGGTGGGCTGATCTCACTTGCGATCATGCTGGCGCTGTTCGTCGAGCAGGCCAACGGCAAGACCCTGATCGGGATGGATCCGCTGTTTGGGCTGGATGCCTCAATGCAGCAGGGCACACGTTTCGTGGGGCCATTCACGGCGGTTTGGTTCGTTCTGTTCATGATCCCCTACTTCCTTTGGGTCCGGGATGATGCGCCGACCGACAAAAAAGGCAATGTGGGCGACGCCCTGCGCCTTCTGGTCAAGTCGATTTCCAATCTGCGTCACCGGGTCAGCCTGGCCACCTACCTTGGATCATCCATGTTCTACCGTGACGCGTTGAACGGGCTTTACACCTTTGGCGGTGTTTATGCGCGACTGGTGCTGGAATGGGACCTGATCAAGATCGGTGTCTTTGGTATCGTCAGCGTTCTGGCTGCGGCTGCGTTTTCGTGGATCGGCGGTAAGCTGGACAAGAAATACGGCCCTAAACCAGTAATTTTAGTGGCTATCTGGGTGCTGATCTTTGTTTGCATCACCATCGTGTCGATGGACCGCACACAGATCTTTGGCATGTCTTTACCCGAAGGATCCGGCCTGCCTGATCTGGTGTTCTTTGGCTGTGGGGTTCTGATCGGCGGTATGGGCGGTATTCTGCAATCCGCCAGCCGTTCGATGATGGTGCGACACACCGACCCCAAAGCCCCGGTCGAAAGCTTTGGGCTTTACGGTTTGTCGGGTCGTGCCACAGCCTTTGCCGCCCCCTTGCTGATCGGAATAGCCACAACTGTAACCGGCAGTGCAAGACTGGGGGTGTCACCCATCGTTCTGTTGTTTATTCTGGGCCTAATACTGATGCGCTGGGTGAAACCGGAAGGGGATCAGAGCAGATGATTTTATTACGTTTTTTGACGATACTGGCCGCGATAGTTCTGACGAACACTGCTACGGCGCAGCCTCTGGCAAAGCAGTTGTTCGGGGCGCAAAAAGTAAGTTCGCAGCAGAAATCCGCCGCCTTCGGCAGTTATTCGCGCGGGTGCGCAGCTGGGTCGGTGCAATTGCCCGAGACGGGACCGACATGGCAGGCGATGCGGCTGTCACGCAATCGCAATTGGGGACATCCTGAGGCGATTGATTATGTGCAGGACCTCAGCAGGTTTGCGGCAAAGCAGCCCGGGTGGAACGGGCTATATGTCGGCGATATCAGCCAGCCGCGCGGTGGGCCGATGACATCCGGGCACCGCAGCCATCAACTGGGTCTGGACATCGATATCTGGATGCTGCCCGGCGACAACATGCGCTTAAGCCGCAAGGCGCGTGAGAATATCTCGTCGATTTCATTGCGCCGATCGAATGGCGCGTTTGTCAACGGTAACTGGACAAAACAACACCATGCTGTGCTGCGTGCGGCGGCCAAGGACAAACGCGTTGCGCGTATTTTTGTCTTTCCCGGTGCCAAGGCGGAAATGTGCAAAAACGAGAAGGGCAATCGTGCCTATTTGCGCAAGATCAGGCCCTGGTGGGGACATCATTATCATTTCCATGTCCGTCTGAAATGCCCGCGCGGCTCTAAAGGTTGCGTTAATCAGGATCCTCCGCCAAAAGGGGATGGCTGTGCCGAGGCGCAGCAATGGGTGAATAATATCCTTAACCCACCCCCACCCGACCCAAATGCCCCAGCGCCCAAGAAACGGCGTGAATATCGATTGGCCGATCTACCTCAGCAATGCACACAAGTTCTGCAATCCAACTGATCGTCGCAGTATTGCTGGCCGGGGCGGCTTGGGCAGTTGATCTCAAGACACCCAACCACCTTGGCAGTTTTACATGGCGTCACACGGCCGAGTGGTTTGGCGGGATTTCTGCCATCCACATCTCGGATGATGGCCGCCATTTGATTGGAATTACAGATCGTTCGACACTGATTGCCGCACGGGTCGAGCGTAATGATGACGAAATTATCGACATTCAGATCACTGAAAATTGGCCTCTCATTTCCAGCAGAGGACGCCCTCTGACTGGTGGGGCCGGGGATTCCGAAGGCATAGCCATTGCCCCTGATGGCGCCCTGTTCGTCTCGTTCGAAGGTATCCACCGCGTGGTATATTACCCCGCGCCAGGGACCAAAGCGCAGGTTCTGCCGCGACCCAAGGCGTTCGACGGCTTTGAGGTCAACGGCTCGCTTGAGGCGTTGGCCATTGATCGGCGCGGCCACATTTTCACAATGCCCGAGGAAAACCGAACAGCGACGGGTGATATCCCTGTCTATCGGTGGGACGGTCAGGCGTGGTCGACGCCTTTCGCCTTGCCACAACGGGGGGATTTTCTGCCGGTTGCAGCAGATTTCGGACCGGATAGCAGGCTTTACGTTTTGGAACGGGATGTCGGTTGGATCGGGTTCCGTTCGCGTCTGCGGCGATGGGAGTTGGACGGTGACACCCCAAGCGCCGAAGAGATTCTTTTCCAAACTGGGACCGGTGCACATGACAACCTCGAGGGTTTGTCTGTCTGGCGCGACGACGAGGGCCGCTTGCGGGCCACTATGGTGTCAGATGACAATTTTCTGGCGCTTCAGCGTACTGAACTGGTCGAGTATGCTCTGCCCGATTGACACGTCCAAAGCAAAGGTCTAGAAGCGCGGCTTGCCTTGGGACGGTCCCTTGGCCAAGTCGCCGCTACCTTGTCAAAACGGGCATCTGAAAATGCAACGCGCTTATATACCCGGCATTATTGCCATGGCTGCCATTGTTGTGGCCTCGAATTTTCTGGTTCAGTTCCTGATCTTTGACGGGCTGCTTACCTGGGGTGCTTTCACCTATCCGCTGGCCTTTCTGGTCACCGACATCATGAACCGCGTCTATGGCGTGGCGACCGCCCGCAAAGTCGTGTTTGCCGGGTTTATCACCGGTATCATCTGCTCGCTGATCGGCAGCCAGATCATGCTGCAAGGTGACGGTTTCACTTATGCCGCTGTGCCGCTGCGAATCGCCGTTGCGTCCGGGACCGCTTTCCTGCTCGCGCAGCTTACGGACGTCACCGTGTTCAACTCATTGCGTGGCGGCCGTTGGTGGCGCGCGCCGCTGGTCTCGACCCTGATCGGATCGGCGTTGGACACCACTTTGTTCTTCACCATCGCATTCTCGGCTTCGATTACTCTCTTTGGTGCCGACGCCGACGCCGCAATCAGCTGGGCGTGGGAGCCTGTACCCTTCATGCTGACCGGTCCGATGGCGCCCCTGTGGGTAACGCTGGCCTTTGCGGATTGGCTGGTGAAATTGTCGCTGGCGATGATCGCGCTGATCCCGTTCAAGGTGATCGTGGCGCGACTGACCGCTCAGCCGGCGTAAAAAAAACGTTTTGAGTTTCGTGCAACTCGTGGCACGATTCCAGTAACCGAAACAGTTTGAAAGGAGGTGATCCAATGTCGAGAAAGGGATTGGAGAGAGGTGTTGGAACAACCGGGGGGATCGCCTGTTAAGGCAGCCCTTGGCGGAGCGCTCGCTCCGGCTGGTCGATTGATCTAACCGACCCAACCTCCTGAGCTTTCGAAGGGCCGTCCCATACGGGGCGGCCCTTTTTGTTTTCGGATCAGGCCTGTAAGGTCAGCCTCATGTTGCGCATCACCGACGATATCACCCTGCAAGACTGGGAAATGACCGAAAGCTTTGTTCGCTCATCCGGTCCCGGCGGGCAGAACGTGAACAAGGTGTCCACCGCCGTCGAATTGCGGTTCGAGGCGGCGCGCTCACCTTCTTTGCCTGATCCCGTCAAATCGCGGCTCAAGCGGCTGGCGGGGCGACGCTGGACCAAAGAGGGCGCGATCATCATTCAATGCGACGAAACCCGCAGCCAGGCGCGCAACCGCGAAATCGCGCGCAACCGGCTGGCCGAGCTGATCACCCGCGCTATGATTAAACCCAAGCGCCGTATCGCCACCAAACCCACCTATGGCTCGGTCAAACGACGTCTGGCGGCCAAGAAAGCACGGTCGGGCGTCAAATCCCTGCGCGGTAAAGTTTCCGAAGATTGATCTGGTATCTTTGCGGCGCATCGCTACTCTGACCCGGCGCAGTTGCAAGAGGACAAGATCATGAGGTTAGAGGGAAAAACCGCCATTGTAACCGGCAGCGCATCAGGCTTTGGTGCCGGTATCGCGCGGAAATTCCTGTCCGAAGGTGCGCGGGTCATGATTGCCGATATCAACGGCGATGCGGCAGAGGTTCAAGCCAATCAACTGGGCCCGAACGCTTTTGCCCA
The DNA here is from genome assembly GCF_059610645.1 of Ruegeria sp. CDSC054. Classification (NCBI taxonomy): domain Bacteria; kingdom Pseudomonadati; phylum Pseudomonadota; class Alphaproteobacteria; order Rhodobacterales; family Roseobacteraceae; genus Ruegeria; species Ruegeria sp. CDSC054. The sequence goes on from NZ_JBXWOA010000004.1 coordinate 233,043, forward strand.
TCAAGTCGATCTGGCCAACGGCGCATCGGTTCAGTCGATGGCAGACGTGGCTTTTGATCGTCTGGGTCATCTCGATATTCTGGTCAACAACGCGGGGGTCACTCATATGCCTACCCCGTTAGAGGAAGTCAGCGAAGAAGATTTCGACCGCGTTTTCAACATAAATATGAAGTCCGTTTATCTGACGGCGCGCGCCCTTGTTCCGCATATGAAATCGCGTGGTACTGGCGCGATCCTGAACGTGGCCTCGACAGCGGGGCTGTCGCCACGACCGAACCTCAACTGGTACAACGCCTCCAAAGGTTGGATGATCACCGCGACCAAGACGATGGCAGTCGAACTGGCACCATCAGGCGTCCGGGTGAATGCCATCTGCCCGGTGGCGGGCGAGACACCTCTGCTCAAATCCTTCATGGGAGAGGACACGCCCGAGATGCGGGCCAAGTTCCTGTCGACCATACCGCTGGGCCGATTCTCAACGCCTGAGGACATGGCCAACGCGGCCTGTTTTCTGTGTTCCGACGAGGCCAGCATGATCACCGGCACTGCATTGGAGGTCGACGGTGGCCGCTGCATCTGATCCGCTCTTCATTTGGCAAAAAATATCTCGACCGGAGGCAGCGCGGTTGCGCGCTCTTCTGCTCCAACATCTTAAAAACCAATGAACCCCGGACCCAGAAACCTGATCACCGATGTCCCTGGCCTTTTGGTTGGAAACGCTCAGGATGATGCACTCAAATCCGGCGCAACAGTCCTGACGGCCGCTGATCCCTTCACGGCCTCCGTTCATGTGATGGGCGGCGCGCCAGGTACGCGGGAAACTGACCTGTTGGCGCCCGATAAGTCGGTGTCGCGTGTGGATGCGATCGTTTTGTCCGGCGGGTCGGCCTTTGGTCTGGACGCCTGTTCCGGGGTGACCGACGCCCTGCGCACGCAACACCGCGGTTTTGAGGTTGGCAATGTCGTCGTCCCCATCGTTCCGGGGGCGATCCTGTTTGACCTTCTCAACGGCGGCGACAAAACCTGGGCCGAGAACCCCTATCGCGCGCTGGGGCGTCGAGCATTTGAAGGCGTATCCGATCAGTTCGATCTGGGCACCGCTGGTGCGGGGACTGGTGCCTTGGCTGCCATGCACAAGGGCGGGCTGGGATCTGCCTCGTTTGTGATGGAAAACGGGGTCACGGTTGGCGCCTTGGTTGCCGCCAATCCGCTCGGCAGTGTCACCACGCCCGGTGACCGTCATTTCTGGGCAGCAACGTTTGAAATGGGCGATGAATTCGGCGGATTAGGGCCTGATACCAGTACTGGCCTCGGTCGCAGCATGACTAGCCGAAAAGCCAAGGCAATGAGGCCGACCGAACCGGGCAAGGGCAATACCACCATCGCAATTGTTGCGACAGATGCCGCGCTGTCCAAGTCGCAATGCAAACGGATGGCGGTTGCGGCACATGACGGGATCGCGCGGGCGATTGTCCCCGCGCACACGCCGGGAGATGGCGATCTGGTGTTCGGCGTCAGCACGGGCAATCACCAACTGTCTGAGGGCGAACTGGGGCTTCTCGGCCACGTGGCTTCGATCTGTCTGGCGCGGGCGATTGCACGAGCCGTGTTTTTGGCGGTCCCCGCACCAAGAGATCTATTGCCCTGTTGGTCCGACATACATGACTTAAGTTAAGGACGGCCTATATGCCGCAGTGGCACAGTGCCCTCGCGCGGCAATCTGCGCGTTGACTTTTTTTTGCGCCGACGGTCCATTCGGTGCAGCCAATTCGTATCGGAGCAAAAGCTATGAATCGCATTCTCGCGACCGTAATCGTCGGCCTTCTGGCCCTTCCCGTATATGCCGAAGGCGACGCCGAAGCCGGCAAGAAGACCTTTAACAAGTGCAAATCCTGTCACCAGATTGCCGACTCTGAGGGTGAAGTCATCGTAAAGGGCGGTAAAACCGGTCCGAACCTGTATGGGATTGCAGGCCGGACCGCAGGCACCGTCGAAGACTTCAAATATGGCGATAGCATCGTTGCCGCTGGTGAAAACGGTCTGGTCTGGGACGAAACGACATTCGTTGAATACGCAAAGGACCCCAAGGCGTTTCTGAAAGATTATCTGGGTGAAACCTCGGCCAAATCCAAAATGACCTTCAAGCTGAAGAAGGGTGCCGAGGATGTTTACGCCTATATCGTAAGCGTGTCTGGCGAATAAAGCCGCAGACCAAACACCGTTTGAGGTTACAAAAGGCCGCAGCCCCTGCGGCCTTTCGTGCGATTGATAACCGCGTTGAACAGCGCCAATTTGAAAGCGCGCGGTTTTTCATGCATTGCATGCATAAATTCGCAGAGCCAAGCCGACCCGGTGGCAGCCAATTTCGAATTTCCGGCCCTTCGGGTGGATCGGCAGCAGGAGACGACAGATGGGAATCATGATCCCGGCCTGGGTTGATGGCGAGTTGACCCCAGTGGACAAGCTTGAGGCGCATGAAAAAGGCCTGCGGCACAAGGCGGTGTCGGTCTTTGTCGTGCGCGGGACCGAAATTTTGATGCAGCGTCGGGCTTTAGGAAAATATCACACCCCTGGCCTTTGGGCGAATACTTGCTGCACCCACCCCGATTGGGGCGAGACACCGTCTGTCTGCGCCGTGCGCCGACTGCGCGAGGAATTGGGAATTACCGGGCTTTACCCGGAATACCGTCACCGGCTGGAATATCACGCTGATGTTGGCAACAATATGATCGAGCATGAAGTGGTCGACATCTTTCTGGCCCATGTGCGCGGCCCGCTGAAGATTGAGCCCAACCCGGAAGAGGTCATGGAAATTCGCTGGGTCGATTACCACGATCTTCTGGCCGAAGTGCAGCGCTATCCCGAGCGATTTACACCGTGGCTCAAGATCTATTTGCACAATCACGCCGACACGATTTTCGGACCTGATCTGATTATCTCGGCCACCTCCTGACGGCTACGCCTTGCAAGGGCCGCCCAAGCCGCATAGATCAACGCGTCATGGCTAAGCAAAAGACAGACCCGAATTACAAAGTCATCGCCGAAAACCGGCGCGCACGCTTCGATTACGCAATCGAGGACGATCTTGAGTGTGGCATCATGCTGGAAGGGTCCGAGGTCAAATCCCTGCGTGTAGGTGGGACGAACATCGCCGAAAGCTATGCCTCGGTCGATGATGGCGAGCTGTGGCTGGTCAACAGCTATATCGCCCCCTATGAGCAAGCGAAATCGTTCAAACACGAGGAACGCCGTCGGCGCAAACTGCTGGTGTCACGTAAGGAATTGTCGAACCTGTGGAACGCGACCCAGCGCAAAGGCATGACACTGGTGCCGCTGGTTCTGTATTTCAACCACAAGGGCAAGGCCAAGATCAAAATCGGTATCGCCAAGGGTAAGAAAAACCACGACAAGCGCGAAACTCAGGCCAAGCGTGACTGGTCACGTCAAAAGCAGCGGTTGATGAAGGATCATAGCTGATCCTTCATACTTCTCAGAACGCCATCGCAGCTGACACCGCACGTTTCCAGCGGTCATAGGCGGCATCACGCTCTTTGGCAGAAAGTTCCGGTTCGAACCGGCGATCCAGCGCCCAGGTTTCCGCAAATCCCTGTTGATCCGGATAAACGCCTGCGCGCATACCGGCCAGCCAGGCCGCGCCCAATGCGGTGGTTTCCTGCATAACCGGTCTGTCGACCTCGGCGCCAAGGTAGTCCGACAATCCCTGCATCGCCCAGTTCGATGCACTGGCCCCACCGTCTACACGCAGGATGACGTCGGTATCTGCACCCCAGTCGCCCTGCATGGCGTGCCACAGATCGCGTGTCTGATATGCGATACTTTCCAGCGTGGCCTTAGCAAACTCGGCACGACCTGAATTCCGGGTCAGACCGAACACCGCGCCACGGCAATTGGGTTTCCAGTAAGGCGCGCCGAGGCCGGTAAAGGCGGGCACCAGCACGACATGCTGGTTCGGGTCTGCCTTTTGGGCCAGCTCGCCACTTTCCGGGGCGCTCTCGATGATCTGCAATGCATCGCGCAGCCATTGCACGGCAGCCCCGGCCACAAAGATTGACCCTTCCAGCGCATAGGTTCTTTTACCGTCCAATTGATAGGCGATGGTGGTCAACAGGCGGTTCTTCGACTCGACCGGCTTATCCCCTGTGTTCAGAAGAGCAAAACAACCGGTGCCATAAGTGGATTTCATCATGCCGGGTTGGAAGCAGGCCTGACCGATGGTGGCGGCCTGTTGATCACCGGCAACACCAAGAATCGGGATATTTCCCCCAAACAGGGTCGTATTTCCAAAATCCGAGGCGCAATCATGCACCTCGGGCAGCATGTTCATCGGCACGTCCAGCAGATCACAGATTTCGGCGCTCCATTCGCCCTTGTGGATGTCGAACAGAAGCGTGCGCGCCGCGTTGGTGGCATCCGTCGCGTGGTTGCGCCCTTCTGTCAGGCGCCAGATCAAGAAACTGTCGATGGTGCCGAACATCAGCTCTCCGGCCTCGGCCCGGTCCCGCGCTCCCGGCACGGTGTCCAGCAACCATTTAACCTTGGTGCCCGAGAAATAGGGGTCCAGCAGCAGCCCGGTCTGGGCGGTCACGTCATCCTCGCACCCGGCTTGTTTGTAACGCGCGCATATCTCGGCGGTACGACGGTCCTGCCAGACGATCGCGTTATGGATGGGCGCGCCAGTAGCGCGGTCCCAGACAACAGTTGTTTCGCGCTGGTTGGTGATGCCGATACCCGCGATCTGATCAGAGGTTACCCCGACACTGTCCATAACTTCGCGGCAAACCCGCAGAACGCTGTTCCAGATTTCCTCTGCGTCGTGTTCGACCCAGCCTTCCTGCGGGAAGTGCTGGGTGAATTCGTGCTGCGCGGTGCCTGCGGGCTGCATCTCTGCGTCGAACAGAATTGCCCGCGATGATGTGGTGCCCTGATCAATGGCAAGAATGTAGGTCACGCCTCATGCCCCCTCTTTTGGTTTTGCGGGACTTTAGCGCAAACAATGACGAACGTGCCAGTACGTTCAGACAGGAATGTTGTCGATCAGTCTCACGCCATCTGCCCAGGCCGCAGCAAACAGGCGTGCAGGGCGGTTTGCGTGGGTGAGAGGTTCCAGCGTTTCGGCACATCGCAGTTGAATATATTCTACCTGCTTGAAGCCCGCGGCCAGTAGGTCGATCTCGGCCTGAGCAGCCAAAGGATCAAACGGCGCCCCGTCTTTCAGGGCGGCTGCCAATTCCCGCATGATCCGGTTTTTGTGGGCGGCAATATCCAGCCCCTCGGGCGTCAGTCGCAGATTGCGCGATGACATGGCCAGACCCGAGGGCTCGCGCACTGTGAGGCATCCGACAACTTCGGTCGGAATGTTCAGATCGCGCGCCATTCGGGTCACAATCATCAGCTGTTGATAGTCTTTTTCTCCGAAATAGGCTCGATCTGCCTGCGTTTGCAGGAACAGTTTGGCCACAACTGTGGCAACGCCGTCGAAATGGCCGGGGCGGAACTCGCCCTCCATCACATCGGTCAGGCCCGCGACGGAAACGGTGGTGGCAAAGCCCTGCGGATAAATCTCTTCGGGTTCCGGGACATAGATCGCATCAACGCCGTATGGGGCCAATTTCTGCGCATCCTCGTTCTCGGTGCGCGGGTATTTTGCCAGATCCTCGGGGTTGTTGAACTGTTTGGGGTTCACAAAGATCGTGACGATCACCCGCTCACAACCCGACTTGGCGGCCTCAACCAGCGACAGATGCCCCTGATGCAGCGCGCCCATAGTCGGAACCACGCCGATCTCTTCACCTTTCCGCGCCCATTCCGAGGTCAAGGCACGCAGGTCGGCCAGACGGCGAAATATTGGGGCGGTCATGTCTTTGGTCCTTTGCTCGGGGCCTGATCGGAAAAGACGTGTTCGTTCGCTGGAAATGTTCGTGCGCGCACCTCGGCCGCGTATTCGGCAATGGCGGCTTCGGCCAATGGGCCAAGCTCAGCATAGCGTTTGACGAATTTCGGTTTGAAGGCGGTGAAAAAGCCAACCATGTCGTCGACAACAAGAATCTGACCGTCGCACCCAGCCGAGGCGCCGATTCCGATGGTCGGGATCGTGATTTCACCGGTAATCTGATCGGCCAGCTTCTGCGGTACTTTTTCAAGAACGACCGAGAACGCGCCCGCCTCGGCCACGGCGCGGGCATCTTCCAGTACAGCCTCGGCCTGTTCGTCCCGACCCTGAACCTTGTAGCCGCCAAGTGTGTTGATCGACTGCGGGGTCAGTCCGATATGCGCCATCACCGGAATCCCGCGCTTGACCAGAAAGCGGATAGTCTCAGCCATCTCGACGCCGCCTTCCAGCTTGACCGCGCCTGCGCTGGTTTCGGACATCAGCCGGGCCGCGTTGCGGAACGCCTCAGAGGGTGAGTGCTCGTAACTGGCAAAGGGCATGTCGATGACCATCATCGCACTTTCAAGACCGCGTGCGACGGCCTGACCATGCATCACCATCATCTCCATCGTCACGCCCAGCGTTGATTCCAGCCCGTGCAACACCATGCCGACGCTGTCGCCCACCAAAACGAAATCACAATGATCATCCATCAACCGCGCCATCGGCGTGGTGTAGGCTGTCAGACTGACCAGCGGCTCGCCGCCTTTGCGGGCGCGAATATCCTGTGCATTCGGGGCTTTTTTGCGGGCGGTGGCGCTCATTGTCGCTCCTCCGGTTGTCATGTTGCAGCGCGGCATAACAGATGGGAGCGGGCTATAGAAACCCCGGTTGCGCGAACATTTCCTTGAATGACCTAAGGTTTAAAGGGAAGTTGGGTGCAGTACGGCCCAAAAAAACGCAGGTTTCCATTTTCAGTGGGGAGTAATTTACATGACAAAGCAGACATTTCGGTCCTTTGCTTCGGTGCTGGCGGTTAGCGCCAGCCTGTTTGGTACACAGGTTTTCGCTAAATCCGACATTACCATAGCGTTGCAACTAGAGCCGCCGCATCTGGACCCGACCAGTGCAGCAGCACAGGCTATCGATTCGGTGGTTTACACCAATATCTTCGAAGGCCTGACCCGGTTTATGGGTGACGGATCGGTGGTTCCTGGTCTGGCTGAAAGTTGGGAAATCTCGGAAGATGGCAAGGTCTATACCTTCAAACTGCACGATGGGGTTACCTTCCACGACGGCACCACGATGGATGCTGAGGACGTCAAGTTCAGCCTGGACCGCGCCCGATCCGAGGACAGCGCAAATGCGCAAAAGGCCCTGTTTGCCGGGATTGAAAACATCGAGGTGGTCGACCCGCTGACCGTCAAGGTGACCCTGTCTGAGCCAAACGGGAACTTCCTGTTCAACCTAGCCTGGGGTGATGCGGTTATTGTCGCGCCCGATAGTATCGAGGGCATCAAGACCAACCCCGTCGGAACCGGCGCTTTTACCTTTGGTGAATGGGTGCAGGGCGACAGTATCACCCTGAACCGCAACCCGGACTATTGGGGTAATCAGCCCGCATTAGAGACTGCTACGTTCAAATTTATCTCCGACCCGACGGCGGCTTTTGCGGCTATGATGGCCGAGGATATCGACGTGTTCGACAACTTCCCTGCGCCAGAGAACCTGCCGCAATTTGAAGCTGATCCGCGCTTTCAGGTGCTTGTCGGTTCGACCGAAGGGGAAACCATTCTTTCCACCAATAACAAGATGCCACCCTTCGATGATATCCAAGTGCGTCAGGCATTGGCCCACGCGATTGACCGTCAGGCGATCATCGATGGAGCGATGTTTGGCTACGGCACGCCCATTGGCACGCATTTCGCGCCACACAATCCCGCTTATGTCGATCTGACCGGGAACTCGGCCTACGACCCCAAAAAGGCCGCCAAGATGTTGGCCGATGCTGGATATGCAGAAGGGTTTGAAACGACGCTGCATTTGCCGCCCCCATCCTATGCCCGCCGCGGGGGTGAGATTGTGGCCGCCCAACTGGCCGAGGTCGGGATCACGGCCAATATCATCAACGTTGAATGGGCTCAGTGGCTGGAAACGGTGTTCAAAGGCAAGGACTTTGGCCTGACTATCGTCAGTCATACCGAGCCTATGGATATCGGGATCTATGCGCGTCCTGACTATTACTTCCAATATGACAGTACCGATTTCCAGGCACTGATGGACACGCTGAATTCGACGACAGACCCCGAAGAACGCACCCGTCTGCTGGGTGAGGCTCAGCGCCTGATCGCAGACGACTACGTCAACGGGTACCTGTTTCAACTGGCCAAGCTGGGTGTGGCCAAAGCCGGAGTTCAGGGCCTGTGGGAAAACGCGCCCACGGCCGCAATCGATCTGACGCAGATCAGCTGGTCCGAGTGACTCAAGGCAGGGGCCGCTGGTTCACGGCCCTTGCATTTAATGTTGTCGAGTGAGCCAAGGATGATTTTGTTTCGTGTCCTGTTTCTGGTTTTTGTGACCGTTGCCCTGGCGGCAACGACTGTGGAACCGGTTGTGGCGCAGAACATTCTGGACAGTCGGTTGGACACGCCCATCGGGACGCCAGAGAACCCGCTGGATGTTGGTATCGGTATTCGAATAGATCAGATCACCAGCGTTGACCAGAAGGCCGAAAACTACGGTGCCGTGGTTGTGCTGCGAGTTGAGTGGACCGACCCTGCGTTGGCTTTTGACCGGCAAGAGCTGGGGCGCGATTTCCGGGTTTTCAACCCCCCGGCGCTGGCCGATCATGCCGCTGAGATTGGGACGGTGGTACCAGCATTCGTCATTCACAACCAACAATCCAACAAGTGGATTCACGAAGCCGCCGCCTCTCTGCGATATGACGGGCGGGTGTTGTATGTCGAGAAATCCTCGCTGACATTACAGGCCCCACATTTCGATTTTCGGAGATACCCTTTCGACACACAGGAGTTTCATTTCGAGGTCGTTTCGATCTTTCCATCCCAATATGTGTCCTATCATCCGATGAACGAGTTCTCGGGCCTTGGTGACCTGCTGGGCGAAGAAGAGTGGATTCTGGACAATGCGCGGCTTGAAACCTCTCAGGTCACGGGCCTTTCCGGTCAGGACAGCGATCAGGTTGCGCTGATCTTCGAAGGCCACCGGCATCTGACCTACTATGTCATTCGGGTGTTTCTGCCGATGCTGGTGCTGATCTCGGTTGGCTGGGCACTGTTCTTTCTTGATGAATACCGCAAAAGGATCGAAATTGCCGGAGGAAACTTGCTGGTATTCGTAGCTTTCAACTGGGCGATTTCTGCTGATCTGCCAAAGCTTGGATACCTGACATTTCTGGATTTCGTTCTGCAATGCATGTTCCTGATGACCGGGGCTTTGATTGTGTTCAATGTCGCCTTGCGCAGGCTCAAAGTCTCGGGTCGCGAATCCGGGGCGCGCAAGTTGGATAACTACGCCATCAAGTGGATTTACCCGCTGGGCTACGCCGCAATCGTTGGCTATGCGGTTTTTGCCTATCTTCTGGTTCCATAGGTGCTGGACCCGCAGGGCGCGCATCCCTAACGTGGCCTCGATGCTTCGCTATGCCCTCAAACGACTGATATCGCTGGTGATCAGCCTCGCCGTCGCCTCGGTGGTCATATTTGCCGTGATTGAGGTGGCGCCCGGCGATCCTGCGTCATTCATGCTGGGCGTCAATGCGCAAGAGGATACGCTTGCCGCTCTGCGGGCCGAGTTGGGTTTGGATGTATCCAAGGTGCAGCGGTATTTCAATTGGGTTGGCGGGATGATGGTGGGGGATTTCGGAACCTCTTACACCTATCGCACGCCCGTGTCGCAGATGATCGCGGATCGGCTGTGGGTCTCGCTGCCCTTGGCGCTGTATGCGCTAACTCTGTCCACCGCGATAGCGTTTCCTGTAGGCATCTACGCCGCCGCGCGCCGGGGCAAACCGGGCGATCTGACGGTAATGGGGGCAACACAGCTGGGCATTGCGGTTCCGAATTTCTGGTTCGCCATGATGCTGGTTCTGGTCTTCGCCATCAATCTGCGCTGGTTCAATGCCGGAGGGTTCGCAGGCTGGGATAAGGGACTTTGGACGGGATTACACTCCTTGACCCTTCCGGCCATCGCGCTGGCCCTGCCGCAGGCGGCCATTCTGGCGCGAGTCATGCGGTCGTCTTTGTTGGATATATTGGGCGAAGACTTCATGCGCACCGCACGTGCCAAGGGGTTATCGCGGCGTCAGGCCCTGTGGCGGCACGGGGTGCGCAACGCGCTGATCCCGGTTCTGACAATCATCGGGTTACAGTTTTCGTTCCTGCTAGCCGGTTCAATCATCATCGAACAGGTGTTCTACCTGCCGGGTCTTGGACGATTGGTGTTTCAGGCAATCTCGGCCCGCGATCTGATTGTAGTGGAATCCGTGGTAATGCTGCTGGTCTTTGCGGTCATTACCGTGAACTTTCTGGTCGATCTGGCCTATGCAGCCGTTGATCCAAGGTTAAGGAGCCGGACATGAGCCGGAGCCTGATCCTTGGGGCTTGTCTGTCCTCGCTGGTGCTGCTGGCGGCGGCGGTTTCATTTGTCTGGACGCCCTATGACTACGCCGCACTGAACATCCCCGACAAACTGCAGCCACCAAATGCTCAAAATTGGTTTGGCACGGATCATTTCGGACGTGACATGTTTTCGATGATCATGGTCGGTGCCCGTACCTCGATAGCCGTGGCTTTGGTGGCGGTGGGGATTGGTATGGCGCTGGGCGTGCCTTTGGGCCTGACAGCGGCTGCGCGCAAAGGGTCGGCGCTGGACGAGCTGATCATGCGCGGCAACGATCTGGTCTTTGCCTTCCCGTCTCTGGTCATCGCCATCCTGATCACTGCTGTTTTTGGTGCTGGCGCGATAAATGCGATCATCGCCATTGGCATTTTCAACATCCCGGTTTTTGCACGCATCACTCGCGGCGCGGCGCTTTCACTGTGGGAGCGGGAGTTCATCCTGGCCGCGCGCGTTTCGGGCAAAGGTGCGGCACGGATATCGGCTGAGCATATCCTGCCTAACGTCGCCAATCTTCTGATCGTTCAGGGCACCATCCAGTTCTCTCTGGGCATCCTGGCTGAGGCTGGCCTGTCCTATGTCGGCCTGGGCGCGCAACCGCCCACGCCAAGTTGGGGTCGGATGCTGGCAGATTCGCAGACAATGGTCAGTTTTGCCCCGCATTTGGCTCTGATTCCGGGTCTGGCGATCATTGTCACGGTGCTTGGGTTGAACCTGCTGGGAGATGGGTTGCGCGATTGGCTGGACCCCCGGATCAGGGTGGCGCGCACATGAGTTTACTTGAGATCGAAAACCTGTCGCTGTCCATTCACGGCACGGACATCCTGAAACAGGTCAATCTGTCCATCGCGCCCGGTCAGATCGTGGCCGTGACCGGGGAAAGCGGATCGGGCAAATCGATGACCGCGCTCGCCGTGATGCAGCTTTTGCCGGACGGGGCCAAGACAACCGGGGTCATCCGGCTGAACGGTTCAGATCTGCTGGACCGCGACGAAAACGATATGTGTGCCTTGCGCGGTGCCGCGATCGGTATGGTGTTCCAAGAACCTATGACCGCACTGAACCCAGTCAAAACCATCGGCGATCAGGTGATGGAGACCATCCTGATTCACAAGGCCATGCCGCCCAGACAGGCGCGAGACCGGGCGGAGGAAGTTCTGACCCGTGTTGGCCTGCCGCCGGATCGTTTCCCGCTGTCCCGCTTTCCGCACGAACTGTCCGGGGGGCAGCGTCAGCGTGTCGTGATTGCGATGGCGATTGCGTTGCGTCCCAAGCTGTTGATCGCGGATGAGCCGACCACAGCGCTAGATGTGACAACGCAGGCGCAAATCCTCAAGCTTCTAAAAGGGCTGGTGTCGGAATACGACATGGGGCTGTTGATGATCACCCATGATCTTGCGGTAGTCGCAGATATGGCCGACCAAATTGTTGTCATGCGCCATGGCGAAGTCGTCGAATCCGGGGCCACTGACTACCTGCTACACCACATGCAACATCCATATACCCGTATGCTGTTCAAGGCTTCGGGGCATCAGGTGTCCCTGCCCGAAACCACGCATTCCCGTCCCTTGCTTGAGGTAGAAAAAGTCATTCGCGACTATCGTCTGCCCCGCAAGGGGCTGTTCGATTCACCGGGGCATCACAGGGCAGTGGACCAAGTCAGCTTTACGCTCAATAGCGGAGAACGTCTGGGCCTGGTCGGCGAGTCGGGGTGTGGAAAATCGACCCTAACAAAAGCAATTCTGGGCCTTGAAGAAGTTCAGGGTGGTGACATTCGTCTGGATGGCCAGCCTGTCTTTTCGGGTCACAAACCCAACCTCGCCGTGCGGCGCAAGATGCAGGTGGTCTTTCAGGACCCCTATGGTAGCTTCAATCCACGTCACCGCGTGGCCCGGTTGATCACTGAACCGTTCCATCTGCTCGATGCTCCTGTAATGGGGTCCGAGAGGCAGGACCGGATCGCTGAAATGTTGACAGCGGTGGGTCTCAGCCCGGATGACGCTGGTAAGTACATCCATGAATTCTCGGGCGGTCAGAGACAGCGCATCGCCATCGCCCGTGCCTTGATCATCCGGCCCGAACTGATCTTGTTTGACGAGGCTGTTTCGGCCCTTGATGTGTCGGTCCGGGCCCAGATTCTCGACCTGTTGGCCGAACTATGTGAGGCCTATGATCTGACCTATCTATTCATCAGCCATGATCTGAGCGTCGTGCGCACCATCACTGACCGCGTTATGGTGATGCGGGCCGGAAAGATCGTCGAAGAAGGCGATACCGAAAGCGTCTTCTCTGACCCGAAACATCAATACACGAAAGACCTGATCAATGCCGCGCCAACGCTGCCAGACATTGGTCGGGATGTGGCGTGAACCGCATATTAGAGCCGAATATAGGAGTATCCCATGTCCAGCCCCCTTTGGTTTGATCCAAGCCTGTGTCTGATCGGCGGCAATTGGGTGCCGCCAACCTCCGAACAAACATTGCCTTTGATCAATCCTTCTGACGGCTCAGAGATCTGCCAGATCGCAAGGGGTGGCGCGCATGATGTTGATGCTGCGGTCAAGGCTGCTCAGACTGCGATTGACGGGGATTGGGGACGAAAGACTGCGCTGGAACGGGGCCGTATCCTTACGCGGATGGGAAGGATGATTTTGGAGCGTGTTGAAGACCTGGCCACGCTAGAGGCCAAGGATGTCGGCAAGCCCCTGACGCAGGCACGGGCGGATGCGGTTGCGTTGGCACGGTATTGCGAATTCTATGGTGGGGCCGCGGACAAGGTCATGGGCGAGACCATCCCGTATCTGGATGGCTACACCGTCTATACTTTACGGGAACCGCACGGCGTGACGGGGCATATCGTTCCGTGGAACTATCCGATGCAGATCATCGGGCGGTCGGTTGGGGCTGCGCTGGCGATGGGCAATGCCTGCGTTCTGAAACCTGCGGAAGAAGCTTGCCTGACCGCGCTGGCCTTTGCGCATCTGGCGCAAGAGGCCGGTTTACCCGCCGGTGCCCTGAACGTCGTACCCGGGTTGGGGGCCGAAGCGGGGGCTGCCCTGTCGGGCCATTCAGGCGTGCACCATGTCTCGTTTACCGGGTCAGTTGCCACTGGGGCGCTGGTGCAGCAGGCAGCGGGGCAAAACGTGGTTCCTGTGACGCTGGAGCTTGGGGGGAAATCACCTCAACTGGTGTTTGACGATGCTGACCTGGATGCTGCCCTGCCGTTTTTGGTCAATGCGGGGGTTCAGAATGCCGGACAAACCTGCTCTGCCTCGTCACGTATTTTGGTACAGCGCGGGGTTTATGATCAGGTCAAGCAACGCATGGCAGCGGCTTATGCAGATTTGACCGTTGGTCCCGCGCAGGATGATCTGCGCGTTGGCCCGCTAATATCGGGCCGTCAAAAAGAGATCGTGTCGGGCTTTCTGGCCAGGGGCGCAGACCTGACTGTCGCAGGGCAAGGTCGGATTGTAGACGGTGCCCCGTCTGAGGGGGCCTATGTTGTGCCGACGCTGTTTGCGGACGTTCCGCCCGATCACGGTCTGGCCAAGGATGAGATTTTCGGCCCGGTTCAGGTGCTGATCCCATTCAGCACTGAGGAAGACGCGGTAAAGATCGCCAACAGCACCGAATACGGGTTGGTTGCGAGCATCTGGACCCGCGACGGGGCACGACAGATGCGGCTGGCAAAGCAACTTCGCTCCGGTCAGGTGTTCATCAACAACTACGGTGCGGGTGGTGGCGTAGAGCTGCCCTTTGGTGGTGTCGGAAAATCCGGACACGGCCGCGAGAAAGGGTTCGAGGCCCTTTATGGCTTTTCACAGTTGAAAACGGTCGCGGCGTGCCATGGTTAGAGCCTAAACGATCACCTCGATTGCCTCTTGCGCGCCTACGCCGAACACTCGTTTGTAGCGTTCGATCTGATCCTTCGGTCCCATCGCCTTTTCCGGGTTGTCCGACAGTTTCACGGTCGGCTGGCTATTGGCGGACACAGCCTTGCAGACCAGCGAGAACGGCGCCAACGCGTCGTTTGGCACGAGTCCGCGGAAGTCGTTGGTCAGCAAAGTGCCCCACCCGAACGAGACTTTGGTTCTGTGGGCGAATTGAGTGTGCAGTTCCCGAATTTTGTCGACATCCAGACCATCCGAGAAAATCACACGCTTTTCCAGGGGGTCTTCTCCTCGAGACTGCCACCACTTGATAGCGGTTTCCGCGCCTGTTGCGGGATCACCGCTGTCGATGCGAATGCCGGTCCATCCGGCCAGCCAATCGGGCGCGCGATCCAGAAAGCCCTGCGTGCCATAGGTGTCCGGCAGTATGATGCGCAGATTGCCGTCATGTTCGTCGTGCCAGTCGCTCAGCACGTCATAAGGCGCTTGCGCCAGTTCGGCATCGTCTTTGGCAAGGGCGCTGTAGACCATCGGCAGTTCGTGCGCGTTGGTGCCGATGGCCTCAACTTCGCGCCGCATGGCGATCAGACAGTTAGATGTACCAGTAAAGGACGGTCCCAGACCCTCGATCATGGCCTGCACGCACCAGTCCTGCCAAAGAAAGCTGTGTCGACGCCGGGTTCCGAAGTCAGCGATCCCAAGCCCGTCAATATCCCGCAGTTGTTCGATCTTCTTCCAAACGCGGGTCATGGCCTGGGCATATAGCACTTGCAGCTCAAACCGCCGCATGTTGTTCAGCACCGCGCGCGAGCGCAGTTCCATCAGAACCGCAAGCGCCGGGATTTCCCACAGCATGACCTCGTGCCATTTGCCCTCAAAGGTCAGCTCGTACTGATCGCCCTTCCGTTCCAGGTGATAGGGCGGCAGGCGCATGTTTTCGAACCATTCCATGAAATCCGAACGGAACATCTGGCGTTTGCCATAGAATGTATTGCCCCGCAGCCACGTGCTTTCGCCCCGGCTGAGGCTAAGCGACCGGATATGATCCAATTGCTCGCGCAGTTCGCCTTCATCGATAAGTTTTGCCAATGGGATGTGATTCGACCGGTTGATCAGGGAAAAAGCCACATCTGTTTGGGGCTTATTTCGAAACACTGACTGGCACATCAGCAGTTTGTAGAAGTCCGTGTCGATCAAAGACCGTACAATCGGGTCAATCTTCCATTTATGATTGTACACGCGTGTCGCAATATCGACCATGGGGAACTCCTGCGATTTCCGTTGTTAGATCAATCAGTGCGTGGAATGGCAAGAGTCGCTGGAATGATGACAATGACAAGGTCAGGTCACATTGCGAGCATATTGTGTGTTCTTTTCACAGTTTAGTGAAAAGGAAGGGATGGTTGAACGAGGTTAATTTGGTGAATGGTTCTCGAGTACGATTTTGACATCGTTGTTAACGAAAAAGCGGATGAGGAAACCGGTTCCGAGCAATTGGACCAGTGCGCCACACGCGCGCGATTCCGTCATGTGAAAACGGCTGACGCGCTCAGATCGGCGTCACCTAAGATTCGTTTGATTTTTCAGGAAGCCGGGTTCGATCTGGATTCGACTGACAGCGACATGATGCACGGGTATTACCCTACACGGGATGTAGCCGAACGCGAGCGGATTTTGCGCGCGTTGTTCACGAATATTCGGGAACTTGGCATCAGTGGCGAATATTGCGGTGAGTTCGATTTTCATCGCTTTTTGGACAATGTCAAAACGGCCAAACCGCGCAACGATCAGCGCCCAAAAGTCGAGAATTGGACGCCGAACCCGCGCTACAAATCACCCGCAACGCCCGAGCGCCGCACATTGCCCGGACGAATTGGCGTTGCATTGGGACTGGCGGTGATCTTGTTCGCAGTGCTCAGGTATCTTGCCGAAAAAGGCGCTACGCCTTAGATCAGCGCAACACCGGCGTCACGCATCGCGGCCTTGGCGGCTGCCAATGATCCATCCATGTCGATCGCCCGACATGCGTCCATGCGCACGGTGACATCAAATCCCAAGCGGGCAGCGTCAACAGCCGAAAAATGAACACAGAAATCTGTGGCAAGCCCAACTAGGGTCAGTTTGGTGATCCCGCGTGATTTCAAGTAACCTTCTAAACCGGTCGGTGTCTTTTGGTCGTTCTCAAAAAATGCGGAATAGCTGTCGATACCGCGTCGAAAGCCCTTGCGAATGACAAGATCGGCATGGGTCTTCAGGTCCGGGTGGAATTCCGCACCTTCGGTGCCCTGCACACAGTGATCTGGCCACAAGACTTGAGGCCCGTAATGCATGTCGGTTGTTTCAAATGGGGACTTGCCGTCATGTCCGCTAGCAAAGGACGAATGCCCCTCAGGGTGCCAGTCCTGTGTCAGGATCACGGTGTCAAACTCAGCCATCATAGCGTTGATGTGGGCCACGATCTCGTCACCTCCAGGCACAGCCAGCGCACCACCGGGGCAAAAATCGTTCTGAACGTCAACTACAATCAGGGCATGGGTCATCAGGGTCTCCTCACATTGCCCTATCGGTAGGGGGCTGGGCGGGGGGCGTCAATCCGGTCCCTTGCGACTCTGGCCCAGCGGGTTTAGACCGCGCGCATGTATACGATCGCTGCTCTCTATCACTTCACCCGTTTTTCGGATCACGTGTCCCTGCGCGACCCGCTGCTGGACCTTTGTCGCGCGCAGTCAGTCAAGGGCACCTTGTTGCTGGCTGCCGAAGGGATCAACGGAACCATCGCAGGCCCGCGTGGCGGGATCGATGCGGTGCTGGCCCATATCAAGGCTTTGCCCGGTTGTGCGGATCTTGAGTGGAAAGAGGCCACATCCGATCACCCGCCCTTTGGCAAAATGAAGGTGCGTCTGAAAAAAGAGATCGTGACCATGGGCCAGCCGGACGTCGATCCGCGTGCCCGCGTCGGCAATTATGTCGAGCCTGAAGACTGGAATGATCTGATCCGCTCTGACGACGTGGTCGTGATCGACACTCGCAACGATTACGAAGTGGCGATTGGTACTTTTGAGGGCGCAATAGACCCTGAAACAGCCAGTTTTCGTGATTTCCCGGCCTGGTGGGAAGAAAACAAAGACCGCTTTCACAACAAGCGGGTTGCCATGTTCTGCACCGGCGGCATCCGTTGTGAGAAATCCACCAACTACCTGTTGGGGCAGGGGGTCGAGGATGTGTACCACCTGAAAGGCGGCATCCTGCGGTATCTCGAAGAGATGCCCGCCGAGGACAGCAGCTGGCAGGGTGAGTGCTTTGTTTTCGATAATCGCGTCTCGGTCGGACATGGGTTGGTCGAAGGACCACACAACCTGTGCCACGGCTGCCGCCGCCCGATTCTGCCAGAGGATATGAAGCGCGCGGAATACGAGCACGGCGTGTCCTGCCATCGGTGCATCAATGAGACTTCGGATGCGGACAAGACGCGTTTCAGGGAACGTCAGAAACAGATCCTGTTGTCGCGTCAGCGCGGGCAAGAGCATCTGGGCGCTGAATGACAGGCGAATGATTTGGGTTGCGGGTACAGGCCGGAACCCTGATGATCGCGGAAAAACCTAGGTCATCGGAGGTTTTATGCACCGCGAACCTACAACACTGGAAGAGTGGAAATCGACGCTTATCGCAGCGGTCGGACTGGTTATTGCCAGTTTTTTCGCGTGGTATGGTCTGTCGCGCCTGAGCGAGGCGGCCGCAGGCGAAACCATTGGTACTATTGTGTCGGTCTGCCTGGTGGTTTGGGTCGCATCGCAATCCTGGTACTACATGACACAGGTGAAACTGCCGCATCGACGCTTGTTTCTGATGGGTGTGTCCTTCATTCAGGTCGTGCCGTTCTTGTTCGCGGCGGCGTATGGCGCGTTCGGCTACGCCGACAATTGCGTGGTGGGTGCAGATGCTCCAGCTGATTTTCTGTATTTTTCATACGTCACCTTCACCACTGTGGGATATGGCGACATGATCCCAACAGGTTTATGTCGCGGGCTGGCCGTCGCTGAGGCTGTTACCGGCTACATCCTCTTGGGTATGTTTGTTGCTGCTACGGTTGCGCTCTATACCCGCCACCATAAACATTAGACGGCCATCATTTGTTCTGATCAATCCAGCGGGACATCATCTGTTTGTCGCGGAAACACTCGGACGGGATAGGCCTGCGCTTGCTACGGGAAATGCGTTCGGCAAAGGCAACCTGCTTACCGGTTGGATAGTCCGCAAAGGGCGATGGATCGGCTGGCTTGTGCGCCGAAATCCAGGCAGACATCGACTTGCGATCCCGTTGTGCCTCGACCGGGATTTCCAAGGCTGACTGCTGGGCAATTGCACGAGCGTATCGCATTTGCCGGTCTGTGACGGGCAACAGGTGATAGTCGTTCGATGGGCCATCCTTGGCCGGGTTGCGGGCGTGGTAAGACATCGGATTGTTCCTCTGACTATGTAGAACATAAATGGAACATTAAGCTTTTTATTCAAGAGGGGGCCGATTCACATCAGCGGGAGTCCGCCGTGATTCACTTTTGTTGACTGACCAGTCAATAAAATATAGACGCGAAGGAAAGGACTTCTGAGAAGGAAATCGGCATGAAATTCCAGCCTAAGGCGAGCCATTTTATCGACGGCGCATATGTCGAAGATACCGGCGGAACCCCGATAGACGTGATCTACCCGGCCACCGGTGAAGTCA
The DNA here is from genome assembly GCF_059610645.1 of Ruegeria sp. CDSC054. NCBI lineage: Bacteria > Pseudomonadati > Pseudomonadota > Alphaproteobacteria > Rhodobacterales > Roseobacteraceae > Ruegeria > Ruegeria sp. CDSC054. The sequence goes on from NZ_JBXWOA010000004.1 coordinate 252,184, forward strand.
TCGCTCGGCTGCATTCTGCCACGTCGGATATTGTTGATCAGGCTCTAACAAGTGCTAAAAACGCTCAGGCAGAGTGGGCGGCAATGTCCGGGACCGAGCGTGGGCGCATCCTGAGACGGGCATCTGACATCATGCGTGACCGCAATCGCGCGCTTTCGATCCTCGAAACCCACGACACCGGTAAACCCTTGCAGGAAACCCTGGTGGCCGACGCCACATCGGGGGCGGATGCGCTGGAGTATTTCGGTGGGTTGGCCGCGTCATTGACGGGCGAGCACATCCCGCTGGGCCGCGGAGACTTTGTCTACACCATCCGCGAGGCGCTGGGCGTTTGCGTCGGTATCGGCGCATGGAACTACCCGACCCAGATCGCTTGCTGGAAAGGGGCCCCGGCACTGGCCTGTGGCAACACGATGGTCTTCAAGCCGTCCGAGACCACGCCCCTGTCGGCGCTTCAGGTGGCCGAGATCTTGATCGAGGCGGGCGCGCCTAAGGGCGTCTATAACGTGGTTCAGGGCTATGGCGATGTTGGCGCATCGCTTGTGACGGATCCGCGCGTGGCCAAGGTTTCGCTAACCGGGTCCGTGCCGACCGGTCGCAAGGTCTATGCCGCGGCCGCCGACGGCATGAAGCATGTGACGATGGAGCTGGGTGGAAAGTCCCCGATGATTGTGTTCGATGACGCGGATATTGAAAACGCCGTGTCCGGTGCGATCCTGGGCAACTTCTATTCTTCGGGTCAGGTCTGTTCGAACGGCACCCGTGTCTTTGTGCAGAAAGGCGTCAAAGAGGCATTCCTCAAGCGACTCTCTGAACGTTTGGCGACTGCAAAAATCGGTGATCCGCTGGATGAGGATGTGAATTTTGGCCCTATGGTCAGCGAAAACCAGATGAATATCGCACTAAGCTACGTTGAAAAGGGCACGGCGGAGGGCGCACGTCTGGTATTCGGCGGCAAGCGGATCGAAGGCGACGGTTTCTACATGCAGCCCACCGTTTTTGCGGATGTAACCGACGATATGGCCATCGCGCGCGAGGAAATCTTTGGCCCGGTGATGTCCGTGCTGGACTTTGACACCGAAGAAGAGGTTATTGCCCGCGCCAACGACACCGAGTTTGGATTGGCCGCCGGTGTCTTCACCAACGACCTGACCCGCGCGCACCGCATTGTGGCCGGGTTCGAGGCGGGCACATGCTATATCAACACCTATAATCTGGCTCCGGTCGAGGCCCCATTTGGCGGATCTAAAATGTCAGGTGTCGGGCGCGAAAACTCGAAACTGGCGATCAATCACTTCAGTGAAATGAAGACGGTCTACGTTTCGATGAACGACGTCGAAGCGCCTTACTAATCAAAACCGGCCATTCAAGCTCTGTTCCCGACATTTCGCGTCGGGAACAGAGCATAAGCCACATAAGACATGTGGCTGACTTCCTCCAAAGGGTGCCGTTTTCGGCACCGTCGGCGGGAGGTCAATTTCATGAAAACGCACGCGCAGGCCGTAGTCATCGGCGGAGGATTGGCTGGCTGTTCAATCCTTTACCATTTGGCCAAACTCGGTTGGCGGGACGTTGTCCTGCTTGAGCGGGATGAACTGACCAGCGGATCAACCTGGCACGCGGCGGCCAACATTCACGGACTGCACGACAACAACAACATCACCCGCATCCAGCATTACACGATGAATCTGTATAAAGAGCTGGAGCAGGAAACCGGCCAGAGCTGCGGAGTGTTCCAGCCCGGTTCCCTCTATCTGGCCCAGACTGAAAACCGCGAACATCAGTTACGCCTGCAAGAAGCAAAAGCCCGGTTCTATGGCCTGAACTTCTACGAAGTCAGCCGCGAACAGGCGATGGAGCTTCACCCGCTGGCGCAGTTCGACGATATCCGCTGCATTATGTTTGAACCCGATGGTGGCAACGTGGATCCATCCGGTGTGCCGCACGCCTATGCCGCAGGTGCGCGGGCAATGGGTGCAACGATTGAGCGGTTTTGCCCCGTGTTAGGCACTGATCAGCAGCCAGATGGGTCATGGATTGTGCGCACGGAAAAGGGGGATATCCATACGCAATGGGTTGTGAATGCCGCAGGTCTTTGGGGCCGCGAAGTAGCGGCATTGGCGGGTTTGAACCTGCCGCTGCAACCGACCGAACACCAATATTTCGTAACCGATTCCATTGATGAGGTTGCCAAACTGGGTCGCCGTTTACCGTCGATCGCCGATCGGGACGGTGAGTACTACTTCCGACAGGAAGGCAACGGGCTGCTGATCGGGGCCTATGAAAAGGACATGAAGTTCTGGGCCGAAGAGGGCACGCCGTTGGACTTTGCCCATGATCTGTTCCCCGACGATCTGGACCGGATTATGGAGAACGTGATCCGCGCAACCGAACGTGTGCCCGCGGCGGCGACGGCTGGCGTGAAACGGGTTATCAACGGCCCAATGATCTGGTCCCCGGACAGTTCCGCCCTGTGGGGTCCGGTTCCCGAGCTGAAGAATTATTTCCTCTGCGGTGGTCTGATCCCGGGCTTTTCGCAGTCGGGTGGTTTGGGTTTGCTGGCGGCGCAATGGATGATCGAGGGCGAGCCGCAATACGACATGTTCGCCTGGGATCTCGCCCGGTTTGGCGACTGGGCGGACAAGAAATTCACCAAGGCGCGGGTTGAAGACCAGTATACTCACCGTTTCGCCATCCATTTCCCAAACGAGGAACGCAGCGCTGGCCGCCCGGCCCGCGTGCGCCCGGCGTATGAGATGCAAAAGGACATGGGCTGCGTCTTTGGTCTGAACTGCGGATGGGAACACCCGCTCTGGTTCGCGGATCAGCCCGGCACCACCGAGACAAACGGGTTCACGCGCCAGAACTGGTGGGAATCGGTCGGGCGAGAGGTCAGAGTGCTGCGCGAGAAGGTCGGTGTGATCGACATCTCGAACTTTGCCAACTACGTCATTAAGGGCTCGGGTGCCTATGAGTGGCTGGACCGTTTGGTCGCGAATAGGGTGCCGACCGAGATTGGGCGGTCGTGCCTGACACCGCTGATCTCAGTCCGGGGCGGCGTTGCCGGGGATTTCACCATCACCAAGGTGGCCGAGGACGAATACATGATGATCGGCTCGGGTATGGCCGAGCGCTATCATCAGCGGTTCTTCAACATGGTCGATCTGCCCGACGGCACAACACTCGAAGTGGCAACAGATCGCATCGCGGGTTTCAATGTAGCGGGTCCCAAGTCGCGTGACCTGTTGCAACGACTGACAAATGCCGACCTGTCGAACGAAGCGTTCCGTTTTATGCGCTCACAAACGATCGAGGTGGCGGGCGTCACCTGCCTTGCCATCCGCGTCAGCTTTACCGGCGATCTGGGGTGGGAGTTGCACTGCGCGGAAGTAGATCAAATCAGGCTCTATTCCGCACTTCTTGAGGCTGCGAAGGAGTGCGACGGTGGTCCAGTGGGCGGCCGCGCGTTGGGGTCACTGCGGATCGAGAAGGGCTATGGCTCGTGGGGCCGCGAGTATTCTCAGGAATACTGGCCGCAGGAAGTCGGACTGGCGGGTCTGATCAAGCTGGACAAGGACTTCCTGCACAAAGACGCCTATCTGCAGATCAAGGACAACGCCGCGCGCGAGGTTCTGTCGATTTTTGAGGTCGAGGCGACGGATGCCGACGCGTCCGGTGGCGAAACTATCTTTACACCAGATGGCGCACCGGTCGGACGTGTAACGTCAGGCGCCTATGGCTATTCAGTCGGCAAGTCCCTGGCCATCGGCTATGCGAATCCGGCGGTCGTACAGCCGGGGGACATGGTGGAAATCTTCATCCTCGGCAAACCGCATAAAGCCAGAGTTTTGGCCGAACCGCCCTTTGATCCATCGGGTCTCCGGCTGCGCGATGTCCCATCCAAGGTGATGGAGGCAGCCAAATGACCGGCACGCTTGATCGGGTCACGGATTTTGCACTGAACCTTTCAGCGCAGGAAATGCCTGACAGCGCGAAAGAGGCCGCCGCCCTGATGATGCTGGACACAATGGGCATCCTGATCGCCTCCGGCCCGATGGAGGCCGGCGTGATCGCCCGCGATACTGCCGCGTTGCTCTATGCCAGTAGTGATGCGGCATTCAGCGTTCCGATGATGTTTGATGGCCGCCCCGTCAGCATGGCAGGCGCTGCCTACGCGGCAGCCACGCAAACCGACAATCTGGATGGGCATGACGGCTACAACCCGACTAAGGGGCATATCGGTGTCGTCGTCCTGCCTGCGTTAGTTTCACTTGGTGCGCATTGCCCTGATTTGTCCGGCCCCGAAGCCCTGGCTGCCGTCGTCACAGGATATGAAATCGCGGGACGTGCGGGGCTGTCGCTGCACGCATCGGTCAGCGATTATCACACGTCCGGCGCGTGGAACGCACTGGGTGTGGTGGCCATGGCCGCGCGCATGCGCAGGCATATGCCCGACCAGTTTCGACAAGCATTGGGAATCGCGGAATACCACGGACCTCGAAGTCAGATGATGCGCGAGATTGCAAATCCGACGATGCTGCATGACGGATCGGGTTGGGGCGCGATGGTTGGTATATCATCTGCGATTCTGGCCGAACGTGGTTTCACGGGCGCCCCGGCCATCACAATCGAAGATGCCGATGTTGCGTCGTTTTGGAATGATTTGGGTCAGTTCTGGCAGGTCGAACACCAATACGTAAAACCCTATCCGATATGTCGCTGGGCCCATGCGGCCATTGATGGCGTTCGGACAGTGATGATGGAGAATAACCTGGCGCACGACCAGATCGGATCCATCCATATCAACAGTTTTCACGAAGCGGCCTGCCTGTATGGCGGGATGCCTGATACCACGTCTCAGGCCCAATACTCTCTGCCTTTTGCTGTGGCGGTTCAGGCGATCCATGGTCGGATCGGGGTCGAACATATCTCGGGTGCGGGTCTGTCTGATCCGGCAGTGGCAGAGTTGGTACCGCGTATTCACGTTCAGGAAGATGCGCGCCACAGTGCACGCTTCCCGCAGTGGCGGTGGGCCGATGTCACCTTGAAATCGACCGATGGGCGTGTGTTCGAATCCGGCGACACTCACGCGCGCGGAGGGCCGGAGGCCCCGCTCAGCAGAGGAGATGTGATCGCCAAGTACACCGAGTTTGCCGCGCCAATTGTCGGTTCAGACCGCGCGGACGCGATCCGCGCGGCCATATTGGGTTGGGTCGAACCTACATCCAGATTGTCGGACCTGATGCCGTTGGTCTTTGATCCGTAAAAGCGGCCGGTGCGGGCTGCGGGCCGACGCTCAGTGGGCACCTATTGAAAGACAAACCGTGGTTGCAGGTGGCGCCGACCTGATCCGCTATTGGTCCACCTCCGCAAGCAAATCCAGAATGTGCTGGCGTGTTTTTGCGCTGTCATCCAACAAGCCCTTTGCGTCAGCTAAAGGTTTATCCTGCATTCGTGTTGGCGGAACGGACAGGAGCTGCGTTGTTTGCTGAACTGCGAGGAACTTTGTGTCGCGTTCGGGCTCGACCGTTTCCGGATGATCGGCCAACCAAAAGAACCGATCGGCTTTTTCGTCTGCACCCACAGCCCGCAAAAGCTGACCAGCTGCCACGTAATCGTCCGTCATCTGCAATGCTTGCCCTCGCAAAAGCTGGGCCGCGTCTGATGGATCGTCGGCCAGCTCCAACATCGCTTGATGTGGTCGGCGTTGCAGTAAGGCAGCGCGCGCGCGTAACCGTGCCCTTTCTGCGCGTCGGACCTTGTCCTGTGGCCGGCTGGCCAACTCCATCGCCGCGTCCGCAAAACCAAGGGTGACCAAACGCTCGGCCATCGCCACGCTTGTATCTGTGACTAGCGCCAGTTTCTGCTCGGGTGTCAGGGTAACGACCAGTCTAAGGAATGTCGCGTCGTCGGCGCGTTCGGTCAGGATCTGGGCGACGCGGTTCAACGTTTCGATGGCATTGGCCTGTGTATCTTGGGCGCTCAGCAGATCCATCGCCATGTCGAACTCATGGCTTAAGCTTAACGCAACGATCTGTGTTTGCAGCATGCGCGGCCCGATTTCAGACCGGCGAAACTCCACGACGTAAGAGGCCGTAAGATCAAGTTCTTGCGGAGATATTGCCCCACGTTCCGACCATCGCTTGTCGACCAGTCGCGCAAGCGCAATCGGTGCCTCCAACTCTGCACTCGACGCGGCGATGATCTCGTTCAACAGAGCTTCTGACTTCGGGCCGTCGCCTTCGGCAGCCGCGACCTTGGCTTTGGCTTGGGACGTATCGGCGCTGTCCTCAGTCGCAACGCGGTCGACCGCGCGCAACACGCGCCTTGCTGGTTCAAGTTTCCCAGCTTCTGTCAGAATTTCCGCCAATGTCGGCCCAACATGACGGCGCAGATGGGCGGGCAAGCGCGCAAAAGACTGTTCGATCGATTGCAAATGGGCCTCTTCCTGCAGCACTCCTTCGATCAAAAGAGCCCAAAGCGCGGCGTCGCTTTCACACCGCTGAAGACTGGTAAACGGGTTCGGATGGGACGGCTGTGCGCCATCAAGGTACCGGGCTATGGCGGCAACCCGATCTGTGTCCGGCGCATGCCGCCCAAGCAATTCAAGCGTCCGAAGAGCCTCTGCGCCGAACCCGAAATAGGCGTATAGCTGCGCCAGCTTCAGCGTTTCATCTTCGTCGAGATGATCGAATTCTTTGAACAAAGCGGCGCGCAACGAAGCCACCTGTTCCGGAAAGGGAGTTGCCCCAGACCAACGGTCAAACCCAAGCTCAGCGCTTGAGATGCAGGGTGGGCGTTGTTCAAGCTGCGGCAGGGATGGCCCTAAAAGTTCATTCAAGCCGTCCAGAACGGATGTCACATGAATATTCGCATTAAGATCTGAGGGGCTAAAGGGATCGTTCTTGGGGACCGACAGCCTTGGTCCAACCGGAGCAAGCCTCAAATCAACGACTTCCCGGTCAGAACCGCGCAGTAGCAGGGTAGAGAGCTGTTCTTCAAATCGTTTTGTGTTCAGGCTTAGCAGTGGCAATTCGAGACTCTGCAGATTTTGCGCGACCAACGGGTCTTTCTCTTTGGACGCTTTGGGCAAAACAGGCGACGGTACATCAGTGCTGATTGTGGGTGGCGCCGAGCCTGGTGCAATATCCACCACGATCATCGTGCCCTTAAACAGAAAGGCATTGGCAACACAGTCGCAGCCAAATTGCATATCAAGTGCCGCGCCCGGTTCGAACTGAGAGATCGCGGCCAAGCGGTTTTGCGTCAAACGCTGGAAAACGGCTGCTGTGTCAAAGTTAACCTTTTCCAGTTGGACACTCAGACGCGCACCATTTTTCTTGTGCGACAGCACCCATTTAGTGCCCGGCGGAACCTGTGCGACCAGTCGCGTATACCCATCATGTTCGCCCGAGCTTACCTGCACATTTTGTGCTTGAACCTGCGCTGCCGCGGCGGTTAGCGCCAAAGCAAGAAAAACTGTCCGGATCATGCCGCTGCCTGTTTGAGTTCCTTCAACGCATCTTCCAGCTCAGAAAATCCGGGTCGGTTATGTGTCGGCGTGTTCTGGCGGCCAACTTCAATACACATGGCTGCGTTATGGTTGTGCAGGTTGGCGACCAGAACCTCTTTGATCAGCTGATAAAAATGGTTGTCCTCTTCGACCACCGCTTTCAGCTTGCCAGCGAACGGGCCAACCAGGCCATAGGCGAGAAACACGCCCAGGAACGTCCCGACCAAAGCGCCGCCGATCAATTTGCCCAGTACTTCGGGCGGCTGGTCGATGGACCCCATCGTTTTGATTACGCCTAAAACGGCGGCCACGATACCAAGTGCGGGCAAACCATCGGCGACGGTTTGCAGTGCGTGGCTGGAATGCATGGCGTGGTGAAAATTGGTCTCCATCCGCTTTTCCAGCACTTCTTCAACTTGATGTGGATCGTCGTAATTCATCGACGCGGATCGCATCGTGTCGCAGATCAGATCGACGGCTTCCTTGTCCTTCTGAATCTTCGGATAGGCCGAGAATAGGGTCGAATTCTCGGGGTCTTCGATATGCTGTTCCACCTCGACCGGGTTGGCCTTGGCAATGCGGATCAGAGAAAACAAAAGGCACAGCAGATCGCGGTAGTCTTCGGGTTTCCATTTCGGGCCTTTAAAAACTTTACCCATGTCCTTGATCGTATGTTTGACCGCGCTCAAGTCGTTGCTGATCATGAATGCGCCAACGGCCGCGCCGCCGATCATCATCATCTCGAAAGGGAGCGATTTCATAATGATCGTCATCTTGCCCCCGGCGGCAAGATAACCGCCAAACACCATGGCGAAAATGACGACGATTCCGATGATTCCGATCATGAGCGGTCTCCTGCAATGTCAGATGCGGGCGTAAAGTACATGTGCGCTACTCCTGCGGAGCCGCAGCATTGCGACCGGCGATGATCACACTGATCGTATAGGCGGCTTCGGGGCTGAGACCGGCCAGAACACCTGCTGCTGCGTCAGGTGGCATCCGCGACAGAAAGCCAGCCGCAAAGCCGGGGTCCATGGTTTCGAACAGGGCGGCTGCGTCCTTGGGCTTCATGCTCTGATACACATCCGTCAGGCGCGTCAGATCGGTCTCGGCGGCTTTTTCGGCGAAGGCCAGTGTCTGTCGCAGCGACTCTTCGGCCTCCTGCAAGGCAGCCAGGCGCGTTTCAATCGCCTGATCCGCGATATCGAGCGCCTTTTCCTTGTCTTCCAAAGCGGCCTCTCGTTTTTTGAGTGCGTCTTCGCGGCGTAGCAATTCGGTCAACAATTCTTGCGCACCGGGCTGTTCGGGTTGGCTGCCCCTCGCCAGCGATGGGGCGGGATCGGATCCTTTAGCCAGCGCGGGGCCGGCCTCGAATCCTATTCTGATCGCGGCGGAACCGATCATAAGCATCGCGATCACCGCAAGAACGCCGCCTTTGGGGCGATTTTCCGCCCGCTTCCGCCTCATGTCGCGGCCTCGCTGCGGTTGTGACGCAGGAACATCAACCCACCTAGACGTTTGACCTGAGTCTCGGCTGGCGCGTCTTCTTCAATAACGGGCACTGAGGTGGTTTGGGATTGTTCTTCGGAAACAAATGGCACAGGCTCTGGTATAGGGGACTCGGTCGTCTCTTCATCGTCCGGCACTACGTCATGCATCGAGGCCATCATCAGCTCAAGCCGCTGCGCCACTGTTTCGGCGCGCTCGGTTAAATCCTTCAGCGCAACGCCAGATTGATCCGAGGCGTCGCGCGCTGAATCCAGTGACCGTTTCAACTCTTCCGCTTGCGATGACAGCACGCTCACGGCACCACCGACGCCTCTTTCAAGGTCGGTAAAGCGTTTCAACCGCCTGGACAGGACGAAACAATAAAGACCCGCACCCAAGGCACCTGCCACCAGCAAAATATCTGCAATCAGCTCCAACTTCGCCTCCTAGTTCAGTACGAATTCCATGACGAGAACATCACGCACACGGCCTTCACCGACGACGATTTCGATACGCCGTAACAGATGTCCTCGGATGCGCATAAGCGCGAGCGAATCCTCAAGATCCGTTACCTCAATCGCGCGCAGATATGCGTTCAGCACGTCCATGATTCGCGGTTGCATCTTTTCCACATCCGCCATGTACGGCGCGTTCACCTCGAGCTGGGCATGAAACTTCAGATGTCGCGAATCGCTGGTGTTTACCGAAACGACGACTGGGGCAAGGTCAACGAATCCGACCTTTGGCAGAGCCTTGGCAGGCTTGCTTTTCTCTGTTTCCTCGGCGTTTTGTACAACGGGTTTTCCACCTATTGGCAACAGGCCGGTGGTGGTCAGGAAATACCCGCCCGCAGCACCGGCTATCGCCAGAATCGCGCCTATTATCATTCCCTTTTTCCCATATTTTACTGGGACTTCTGCCTGTTCTGCAGTCGCGTCGGTCATGACGTCCTCATTCCTACAATCTGCAATCGTCATAACCCGGCAGGGACTAACCGATTGTTAAGGGCAATCGTCCAAACAAGGGATGCGTCGCACAGAATGTCGGCGAGTCGGAGGTGATCGTGCAGCAGATCGGAACTGTCTGGGCAAGTTTGGACAGGCGTAAACAATTCATTGTCGCGGGTGCAGTCGTGCTGGTGTTTTTGGGGGTCCTTGCGATGTCGCGCCTAGTGACAACGCCGTCGATGACCCTGCTTTACGCCGGATTAGAAAGCGGCGCTGCGGGGGATATCGTCCGTTCATTGGATCAGCGCGGGGTGCAGTATGAGATTCGCGGTGGCTCAATTTATGTGCCGGGATCACAACGGGATGAATTGCGCCTGACGCTGGCCAGCGAAGGCCTGCCTGCAACGGGAAACCGGGGCTACGAGCTGCTGGATTCGCTCAGCGGGTTTGGCACAACATCGCAGATGTTTGACGCCGCATATTGGCGCGCCAAGGAAGGTGAATTGGCCCGAACCATTGTAGGCAGCCCCCATATCAGTCAGGCGCGCGTGCATATTGCCAATGGATCAGCCAATCCGTTTCAGCGCAGTGTTGCACCAACCGCATCGGTCTATCTGGTCGCATCGGGCACGGACATCACGTCGGATCAGGCAAAGGCGATCCGGTTCCTGGTGTCGTCCGCAGTCAGCGGACTGGCGCCCGAGAACGTCACCGTCATCGATTCGAATGGCGCAGTGATCGGGGCACAGGACAACCCGGTGTCCGCAGATACCGCTGACGATAAATCGCGCCAGCTGCGCGAGCGGGTTCTGCGTCTGGTCGAAGCCCGGGTCGGAGCTGGAAATGCTGTCGTCGAGGTGAGTGTCGATACGGTGACCAAGACAGAATCAATCCGCGAACGGCGTTTTGATCCCAATGGCCGTGTGGCCATCAGCACCGATGTCGAAGAGCGTTCGGACAGTGCTCGCAACCAATCCGGGGATGTGACGGTTGCGTCAAACCTGCCCGATGGCGATGGCGCGGGCGGGGACGAATCCAATTCGAACGCAACCCAGACCCGAGAACGGGTCAACTACGAGGTTTCCGAAACCGAGCTTGAGGTTCACAACGGTCCCGGCGCGATCAAGCGACTGACGGTGGCTGTTCTGGTAAACGGAACGCGATCCGTGGACGCAAACGGCAGTGAAACATTCACGCCGATGCCGCAGGCCGAGATGGATGCACTGCAAGAGCTTGTGGCCTCGGCAGTGGGCTACGATGCCGAGCGGGGCGACGTTATTACGCTGAAATCGCTGGATCTTCCGGTGGTGGAGCCGCAGGGCAGTTTGGCAACCGCCTCGCTGTGGCAGAAATTTCATATTGACGCGATGTCGCTAATTCAAATGGCAGTGCTGGCGCTGGTTTCGTTGGTGCTTGGTATGTTTGTCATCCGCCCCATTTTGACGCAGCCGGCGACCGTTCCGGCGCTGTTGTCCGCAGGTTCGGCTCAGGAACCTGACGCATACCTGACCGGCGAAATTGCGACGGAAGAGGGCGGGCAATTCACCACCTTGCCAGGGCAGGCGCCCACAGGGAACGTTCCGGCGCTTGCGACCGATGCCGGGGCGGACCCGGTGGATCGGCTCAGGGCAATGATCGGCGACAAACAGGAAGAAACGGTCGAAATCCTGCGCAGTTGGCTGGAAGAAGGTGAGGAGCGTGTGTGATGTCGATTGCCCATCTTCTTGAGGATTTCACTTTACAGGCCGGCGGTGGACAGCTGCACGTACTGGATGAGGACGCGTTAGAGGAACAAAGGCTGGCCTCGTTCGAGCAAGGCTATAGCGCCGGCTGGGAAGACGCGGTCCAGGCGCAAGAGCAGAGCCGGGGGCAGGTTTCGGCCGAATTGGCCAAATCGCTCGAAGATATGTCTTTTACCTACCATGAAGCGGTTAACCGGATGGCCCTGTCGCTGGTACCGATGTTTCAGAGCCTGACACAGCTGGTTTTGCCGGAAATGCTGGACCGAGGGTTTGCCGTTCGGCTTGTCGAGCAGCTCACCGATATGGCGCGCGGGCAGATCGGACAGCCCATGCAAATCTTCGTACCCTCAGGTCGTGTGAACGAGGTGGAAGACCTGATCCCCGCTGAGCTGTCATCACCTGTACAGGTGATTGAAGACCCGTCGCTTGAAGCGGGGCAAGCGCGGCTCAAGGTCGGGGTTTCCCAGCGCGAGGTGGATTGCAGCGGTTTGCTTGCTGCAATCGATCAAGCCTTTCAGGCGTATGTTTTTCAGGCAAAAGAGGCAGTGACCAATGAGTGATCCGCAAACCCCGAAATCCGAGAAGCCCAACCCGTTTGAGGCCGTTCCGATTGAAGTCACCGTATCGGTTGGCCGGGCGCGCCCTTTGATCCGCGATTTGCTGAACATGGGAGAAAACGCCGTGCTGATGCTGGACAAACGCATCGAGGATCCGGTTGACCTTTATGTCGGCGACCAGCTTGTCGCACGTGGTCTGCTAGAGGAGATGGAGGGCGAGCAGGCCGGTCAGCTGGCCGTGCGACTGACTGAAATCGCGGATCTGCAAAACGGGATCGGCTGATGCGCCGATTTCTAATTCTGGCGGTCGCGTTTGCGGTTTTGACCCCGTCTTTGACCACGGCGCAGGAGTTGTCTGTCTCGCTGGGCGAGGGCGGTTCGATATCTGCGCGAACGATTCAGTTGATCCTGTTGATCACCGTGCTCAGCCTGGCTCCGGGATTGGCGATCATGATCACCTGTTTTCCGTTTCTGATCACTGTTTTGGCGATCCTGCGCCAGGGTATCGGGTTGCAGCAATCTCCTCCCAATATGCTGATTGTCAGTCTGGCGCTGTTTCTGACTTATTTCATCATGGAGCCGGTCTTTTCCGAAGCCTGGACAACAGGAATTCGGCCGTTGGTCGATGAAACGATGGAGGTCGAGCCTGCATTAGAGCGTGCATTACAGCCGTTTCGCGGTTTCATGGCTGCGCGATTGGACCCCGATACGTTTCACGCCATGGCCGCCCTGCGCCCCGGTGGTGATGCCACAACGCTGTCGCCCGACGCGCCGCTGTCCATCCTGATGCCATCCTTCATGCTGTCCGAAATTGCGCGCGCTTTTCAGATCGGGTTTTTGGTCTTTCTGCCATTTCTGATCATCGACCTTGTGGTTGCGGCGGTGCTGATGTCGATGGGGATGATGATGGTGCCGCCAGCCACAGTGTCCTTGCCGTTTAAACTGGCGTTTTTTGTCATCGCCGACGGGTGGTCCCTGATCGCCAGCGCGCTTGTGCGCAGTTATGCGACCTAGGTTTTTATTGCCGGGCGATTTGCAGACAGGCGCGCAGGCCGCAGTCGCCGGCCTCAAAGCGCATTTCTCCGCCATGCTGTTCGGCCACGGTGGCGGCAATTGTCAGGCCCAAACCATAGCCGTCGGACGATCCGGTGTTGGACCCACGACGAAATGGAGCCATCAGGTTTTCGATGTCCTCCACCGACAGATCGGTGCCCTTATCTTCGACCGTGATCGTCGCGGTGGTCGCATCGGTCGCCAACTGCACTTCGGCGTGTCGACCATATTTCAACGCGTTGTCGATCAAATTGGTCAGCGCACGCCTAAGCGATATGGGCCGTGCCATGACCAGAACGCGGCGTGTTTCGGTCAGCTGCCCATGTCCGCGCCGGGACATGAACACCGATGTAACCCCATCGACCGCGACGGGGTCGGTCTTTTTTAGTGTCACGGGCAGGTCCATATCCTGATAATCGGCGACCAGAGCCTCGACCAAAGAGGTCAGAGAAATCTGGCGCGGTTCCTCAACATCCAGTTCGGATCGCGTATAGGTCAGGACACTTTCGATCATGCCCGTCATCTGATCCACGTCCGCCTCGAGCTTTTCGCGTAGTTCATCGTCGGGGATCAGAGCGGCACGCAGGCGAACGCGGGTCGCAGGGGTACCCAGATCGTGGCTGACACCGGACAAGACCGTCGCCCGCTTTTCAAGCTGCGCGCGCTCGGCCTCAAGATGGGCGTTCACTGCCGAGACGATATCGCGCAGTTCATCCGGGCCATCCGCCTCATAGCTTTCCGGCCCACCAAGACGCTGCCGTTCGCGCAACGCGCGGGCAAACCGGGTGAAGGTATCTGAGACGTTACTGACTGCGGATAAGATGACCGCCATTGCGACGATCCCCATAAGAATTGCGGGCAGACGTAAATCCATTGGGGCCGCCTGACAGCCCCAGATCGGGGTCCCGTCGACCTGATGCCAGGCCTCGCGTCCAAATTTCGCAATCAGGATCGGCTCACTGCAATATGTCGCCAGCAACCGGGTCAGGTTTCCCATCTTTTCAGGCCCGGTTTGATCACTGCCTGACACAATGTCCGAAACCGGATAAACCAACCGGTCGGACAGGATCGCTACGCTTAATTCACGCCCGCTGAGCGGCGAGGAACTGTCGGTCAGGATCGAAAGGTTGGTGACGAAACGGCGGTTTGAAAACCCGGGCAACCGCTGAAATTCACCATTTTCGGCAAGGGCCGTATCCTGGGGCGGCAAGGGCGTTATCGACAACCCCTCGGAGGGGGCCATGCCTGTTCGCAACTCTTCGTAGACGGCGAACCCCGCCACAAAAGATTGCAGCAGGTATTCGTTCCAGGCGCGCGCCGAAGCGAACCATAACCCTGCAGACAGCAAACCGGCGGCAAAGGCCGAAAGGGTCCAAAGCCACCCCAGATTGCGCAGGCGCAGTGTCATTCTTCGACCGAAATGTCGGCGGCAAAGATATACCCGACCCCGCGTTCCGTGCGCAGCATTTGCGGATCTTTCGGGTTGGTCTCGATCTTGGATCGCAGGCGACCGACCAACATGTCGATGGCGCGGCCTTGCGCTTCGGACTTGTCGCTGTCCCCCGTGACATCCAGTGCCGTGACGATTTCATCGCGCGTCAGCGGAATATGTGGATTGGCCAGCAAGACCTTGAGCAGGGCGGTTTCCCGCTGTGACAACGCGACCAAATAGCCTTCTGGCGAATGCAAATCATCACGCTTTCCGTCAAAGACCCAGCCATCAAAACGGAAGGTGCGGGTTCTGCGGCGATACGCCAGCGAAGACGACCGCCGAGCGCGCTGCATTACTGCCCTGACACGGGCCAGCATCAATTGGGGGTTGAAGGGTTTGGCAATGTAGTCGTCTGCCCCAACTTCGTACCCTGCCATGCGCTGATGGTCGGCGGACAGGGCAGAGACCAGAATGATCGGGACGTCCTGTTCGCGCCGCAACCGGGCGCAGATATCAATCCCGTTCTCGTCCCCCAGCATGACGTCCAACAAAATCAGATCGATCCGGCCATTGGATAGGTGCGCCCGGATTTCCCGCTCGGAACTGGCGGGTAGGGCGATGAAGCTGTTTTGCTGCAATAGCTGCGTCATCATCGACCGCATCTCAGGGTCGTCATCCACCACCAGAAGCCGCGGAATGCTCACTCTGTCTTTCCTCCCGATCTTTTCCCTCTGTCGTCGTCCATTGTAACGAATGGAAACAGATTCAATGCCAACGTAACACGCTGTAACAGAAGTGGTGAAAATTTGGGCTGTTTCTGTGCTTTAGCGTGAATTCTGCTTTGCCAGACGGCAATCTGACCACAGTAATAGCGCCATCGCTGCTTTGGCAGTCACTGAGTTCTCAGGGAGGAGACAAAAAATGAAGCGTTTTGCATTTGCCACCGTTTCGACTTTGGCCGTTGTGGCCGGATCGTCCGTTGTGGCCGAGCCGCAGGCAGAAGTTCTGCACTGGTGGACCTCGGGTGGTGAGGCCAAATCGGTTGCCGTTCTGCAGGAAGAGTTCGCCTCGAACGGCGGTACCTGGACTGACATGCCCGTTGCGGGTGGTGGCGGTGATGCAGCCATGACCGCGCTGCGGGCCCGTGTTCTGGCCGGTAACGCACCGACTGCCGTTCAGCTGAAAGGGCCTGCTATTCAGGAATGGTACGAAGAAGGCGTTCTGGCCGATATCTCGTCTGTCGCCGAAGCCGAAGGCTGGGCCGAGGTGCTGCCTGCGTCCATCGCGGGTCATATGCAGTGCGAGGGCACGTGGTGCGCCGCACCGGTGAACGTGCACCGCGTGGACTGGATCTGGGCCAACGCCGACGTTCTGGCGGCAAATGGCATCGAAATGCCGACCACCTGGGACGAATTCAACGCTGCCGCTGACAAGCTGCAGGCCGCTGGTGTAATCCCGCTGGCCCATGGTGGTCAGGCGTGGCAGGACGCGACCGTGTTTGAAACGGTGGTCCTGGGCATCGGCGGACCCGAGTTCTTCCAGAAAGCACTGGTTGATCTGGATCCCGAAGCGCTGACCTCGGATACGATGGTGCAGGTCTTTGACCAGATGCGCACACTGCGTGGTTATGTGGACGAGAACTTCTCGGGCCGCGACTGGAACCTGGCGACTGCAATGGTCATGAACGGCGAAGCGGCGTTCCAGATCATGGGTGACTGGGCCAAGGGTGAATTCCTGGCAGCTGGCAAGAAGCCTGGCGAAGACTTCCTGTGCGCCTCGACCCCCGGCGACGGATATCTTTATAACGTAGACAGCTTCGCCATGTTTGACGTGGAAGGAGACGACAAGAAAGCCGGTCAGGACCTGCTGGCCAAGCTGATCGTCGCGCCGAACTTCCAGAAAGTGTTCAACCTGAACAAAGGCTCGATCCCTGCACGGACCGATGTTGGACTGGAAGACTTCGACATCTGCGCCAACCTGTCGGCAGAAGACATGGGTACGACCTCGGCAGGTGGTTCCCTGCTGCCGTCTTACGCCCATGGCATGGCGCTGCGCGGGTCGCAGTCCGGTGCGATCACCGACGTTGTGACCGCGCACTTCAACTCGGATATGTCCTCGGCTGACGCGGTTCAGCAACTGGCGGACGCGGTGGCCAACAGCTACTGATCCAAAACGCTCTGCCCCTATGCTGAGGGGCAGAGCACTTTTCCCCGGAGGAAAAAATGTCCGAATGGCTGGAAAACCACCTGCCCAAGGTGGTGCTGGCACCGTCGTTCATCGCCGTATTGATTTTTGTCTACGGATTTATCGGATGGACCGCATGGGTGTCGCTGACCCGATCGAAACTACTGCCGAAATACGAGATCCATGGCTTCATTCAGTATGAACGCCTGTTCGATTCCCCCCGCTGGGATACGGCAATCAACAACCTGTATATCTTTGGCGCGCTGTTCATCGTGATCGCGATGGTGCTGGGGCTGTTGCTGGCCATCCTGCTGGATCAGAAGATCCGCGTCGAAGGGGTCATTCGCACCATCTACCTGTACCCGATGGCACTGTCGATGATCGTGACCGGCACCGCATGGAAGTGGATCCTGAACCCAGGTCTGGGCATTGAATCCATGGTGCAGGGCTGGGGCTTTCCGAATTTCGAATTCGATTGGCTGGTGAACCCCGATTACGCCATCTACACGATCGTGATTGCCGCGATCTGGCAGAGCTCGGGCTTTGTCATGGCGCTGTTTTTGGCCGGGCTTCGTTCGGTGGATGGTGAAATCATCAAGGCCGCACAAGTCGATGGTATCCCCACATGGCGCATCTATACGGCGATCATCATACCGTCGATGGCACCGATCTTCCTGTCTGCCTTCATCGTGCTGGCCCACCTTGCGATCAAAAGCTTTGACCTTGTCATCGCGCTGACAGGTGGTGGTCCGGGATACGCGACTGATCTGCCAGCCACATATATGTATGCCATGGCGTTTTCGCGCGGTGATATTGGTCAGGCGGCGTCTTCCGCAATGATCATGATGCTGGTCGTCTTTGCCATCGTGGTTCCATATCTTTATTCAGAGCTGAGGGCGAAAAATGACTGATCTGTCGATGCCCCAAACCCAAACCCGCTCGCAGAGCGCCACCGGCAAGGTTGCCCTGCGTTGGCTGCTTTACGTCCTGCTGGGCCTGTTCGCGCTGTACTACCTGATGCCGCTGTTCGTGATGTTGACGACATCGCTGAAAAGCCTTGAGGAAATCCGCACCGGGTCCCTGATCTCTCTGCCGCGCGAAGTCAGCTTCGACGCCTGGAAAACCGCATGGTCCGGCGCTTGTACCGGTATCCAGTGCGAAGGTCTGCGGCCTTACTTCTGGAACTCGGTCCTGATCGCGGTGCCTGCAGTGTTTTTGTCCACCCTGATAGGTGCGCTGAACGGTTATGTCGTGGCGCAGTGGCGGTTCAAAGGGGCGAACATCATCTTCTCTCTGATGCTGTTCGGTTGCTTTATCCCGTTCCAGGTTGTCCTGCTGCCAATGGCGCGTCTGCTGGGCATGATGGGGATCGCCGGAACCATTCCGGGCCTGATCTTTGTCCACGTGATCTATGGCCTTGGCTTCACTACGCTGTTCTTCCGCAACTACTATGTCACCATTCCGGCCGAGCTGACCAAAGCCGCCCGGGTCGATGGGGCAGGCTTTCTGCGGATTTTCTGGTCGATCTTCCTGCCGCTGTCACTGCCCATCATCGTTGTGACCGTAATCTGGCAGTTCACGCAGATCTGGAACGACTTCCTGTTCGGTGTGTCGTTCAGCCAGGCGGGCACGCAGCCCGTGACTGTGGCGCTCAACAACATCGTAAACTCCACCACCGGCGTCAAAGAGTACAACGTCGACATGGCCGCCGCGATCATCGCGGGGCTGCCGACGCTGCTCGTCTATGTCGTTGCCGGTAAGTATTTCATCCGCGGCCTGACCGCTGGCTCTGTGAAGGGATAACCCATGGCTCCCATCCTTGATATCAACAAACTCTACAAGAATTACGGTGCAACCGAGATTCTGAAGGACATCAACATCTCGATCGAACCGGGTGATTTCCTGGTGCTGGTCGGCCCCTCGGGCTGCGGTAAATCCACCTTGCTGAACTGTATTGCGGGGTTGGAGGAAATCACCGACGGGACACTGGCGATTGGCGGCAAAGACATGACCCATGTCAGCCCCAAGGACCGCGACATCGCGATGGTGTTCCAATCCTACGCTTTGTATCCGACGATGAGTGTGGCCAAGAACATCACCTTCGGCATGAAGGTGCGCGGGGTCGATCAGGCAACGCAGGAGGCCAAGCTGAACGATGTGGCCTCACTGTTGCAGATCGAGCCGCTGCTGAACCGTCGTCCCAGCCAGCTATCCGGTGGTCAGCGTCAGCGTGTGGCGATGGGCCGAGCGCTGGTGCGTGACCCCAAGCTGTTCCTGTTTGATGAGCCGCTGTCGAACCTCGATGCCAAGCTTCGGGTTGAGATGCGGACCGAGATCAAGAAGCTGCACCAAACCTTGGACGCTTCTATCGTCTACGTGACCCACGATCAGATTGAGGCGATGACGCTGGCCACCAAAATCGTGGTCCTGAAGGGCGGTATCGTACAGCAGATCGGCAGCCCGGCCGAGATCTACAACAATCCGGCCAATCTGTTTGTCGCCGATTTCATGGGCTCGCCGGCAATGAATCTGATCCCTGCGCAGGTCACAAAAAACGGATCGGGTACACAAATCGTCATCTCGCGCGACGCCGGCGAAACGCTGGTTCTGAACGATGCGCGCGATCTGGCGTTGCCCGAGGATGTGATCCTGGGTTTGCGCCCCGAGGATATTGCCGAGGCCGGTTTCCGTGCCGGTGATGGCGTGCAGGAAGCGGCGTGCATGGTCGATATGGTCGAACCCGCAGGGGCCGATACCTACGTCGTCTCAGAACTGGGCGGCAAGCAGGTGACCGCAAGGCTGCACGCGGAAACCAGTGCTCAGGCGGGCAAGATGCTGAACCTGGCCTTCGATATGAGCAAAGTATCTTACTTCGCCAAAGAAACCGGCGAGCGCCTGAATTGAACTAAAAAACGCCGCGCGAACCCTATCGCGCGGCGTTTTTCTTATACTTAACCGGGTTGGCTGACCTTGGTTTAGCCCATGTCCTTGATCAAACGGTTCAGGTCGCCGCCACGGGCGTCCAGCATAGCGCCAACCTCGGTTCGTTCGGTCAGCAGCATATTCACCCCTTCGATGAACATGTTGAAGAACTTGTCGCGGCCTGATTTGTCCGAAACCAGGAATGTCACCTCGAACGGGGACGAGCCCTGCAGCTTAACCGAGGTGCGTACCTCGTAACCGGCCTTGATTTTCCGGGCTTTCCGGACGGTGACTTGCCCACCAATGAATTCGCGGAAACGTCGGCCATACTTGTTCGAGATATAGCCCTGAAACGCTTTGGTGAACTGCTTCAATTGCGACGGGCTGGCCGAACGGGCGTCCGCCCCCAGCACATAACGTGCCATGATCGGCACATCGGCATATTGCACAAAGACCTTTTCGAAATCGCGGATCATCGCCTTTTCGGATTTGCCCGAGGCGATAATGCGGTTGATGTCATCCACGACACTGACGACCAGAGCCTTGGCGCTGGCTTCAGTCTGGGCAAAGGCGGAAAAAGGCAGGGCGGTCAGTGCCAGACCGGCAAGGCCAGTGGCGACAAAACCGCGTCGGTTCATATGGTTACTCGGCATAGGGGTCCTCATAGGGGTCCTCGTATGGGTCTAGATAGGGATCTCTGACAGGGTCGGTCCCATTGTCTGCATAAGGGTCGTCGTAAAGACCCAGATAGGTTTCTTCGTCGTCTCTCGCCAGTTCGAAGCGGCGATTTTGTAGGTAAATGGTCCGCGCCTGCGCATAACTGTCGGCGCTTTCATACAGGATCGAGTCGACCGTGTCCGAAAAACGCCCCCGATCGCCCATCCGGCGCACGACCTCGGCATAGACACCGATATTGTCGACCGGACGGACCGGAGAGAAGTTGATCGGGTTCGAGAACAGGTTGACGATAACGCCAATCGAGTCCCGCTGCGTTGACGGGCCATAGAGCGGCAGCTCGACATAAGCGCCCTCGCCAAAACCCCAGACGTGCAGCGTTTCACCGAAATCGGTATCCACAGGCGGAAGGTTCAGTTCGTCGGCAGGGGCTGACAACCCCAGACCACCAACGGTCGTGTTGATCACAAACTGCAACAATGCGTTGCCCGACTGCTTGAGGTTGCCTTGCAGCAAGTAGTCCACGGCTTGGCCCGGCATCGTCAGGTTTTCGGCAAAATGGTTGAAGCTGGTCACCATCGGGTCGGGCACGATCTTTACGTACCCTTTCGAGGCCGGACGAAACAGAAACCGGTCAACGCCAAGGTTGAATTTGTGGATACCCCGGTTGTTGCGTTCGTACGGATCAAATGCTTCACCCTGCTGAACACCCTCCGGAGGGCGTGTGGTGCAGGCGCTGAGAACTGCCAATACGGACACAACGATCAGGGGTTTTAGGTTGATTCTGCTCAACACGGTCTTTGCCACTCCAAAACGTTCGGACAGTCCGTGCCCGAACACTTAATCAATACTCTCTTTGGCCGTTGTGCCCGGCCTACCCAAAGTCACATAGGCGTTTCGCCACCAATATGAAACAGATAGCGTTTAACCTGCCGAACAGGTCAACGTAAAGTGACACAGGTTCAACAGTTCAGAATAAGAAAAGTTACGCCCACAACCGGTGCAGGTCACATCACCGTTTTCGCACTTTTCGATCCTTGCCTTCCCGGTTAGCTTCGCCCCGACTCAAATTTGGGAGGAGACCTCATGAGCATCGCGGCGAAACTGGAAAGCCTGGGTGTCAACCTACCGGACGCGCCTGCGCCGGCGGCCAACTACGTGCCCTTCGTGCGCGTGGGCAATATCGTCTATGTCTCGGGGCAGATCTCGAAGGCGGATGATCTGATCACTGGCAAGCTGGGCGACGACATGGAAGTCGAAGCAGGCGCTGCTGCGGCCAAGGTTTGTGCGATCAACCTTCTGGCGCAGGTCAAGGCGGCCTGCGGTGGCGATATCGAAAAGTTGGTGCGCGTCATCAAGCTGACCGGGTTTGTGAACTCGACGGCAGATTTTACTGCGCAGCCGCAGGTGATCAACGGCGCGTCGGACTTTTTGGTCGAAGCGCTGGGCGATGCAGGTCGCCATTCGCGTTCGGCCGTCAGTGCGGCGGCACTGCCTTTGGGTGTCGCGGTTGAGATCGAAGGTATCTTCGAAGTTCAATGACGCCCGCGCTACCTGACGTATTCCTTCAAGTCCCGCTGGCGCATCGCGCGCTGCACGACAAACAGGACAACCGCCCGGAAAACAGCCGGGCGGCCATCCGGGCTGCGGTCGACGCCGGTTATGGGATCGAGATTGATCTGCAACGGACCTCGGACAACCGCGCCATGGTGTTTCATGACTATGACATGACCCGCCTGACCGGACAGCCCGGCCCGATCCAACTGATCACGTCGGTTCAGGCATCAGGCACCACGCTGTTGCACGCGGACGATGGTATCCCGACGCTGGATGAGGTGCTGCAAATCGTGTCAGGCAAAGTACCGCTGCTGATCGAATTCAAGGATCAGGACGGCGCGATGGGCACATCCGTGGGCCCGTTGGAACAAGACGCGGTGCGTGCATTGTCAGGTTACGATGGGCCGGTGGCGTTGATGTCGTTCAACCCCAACTCGGTCGCTGAACTGGCGCGGCTGGCACCGCATCTGCCGCGTGGCATCGTGACGGGATCGTACCAGCCCAAGGTCGAACTTTTACCTCAGAGCGTTTGTGACCACCTGCGCGACATTCCGGATTTCGACCGTGTCGGGGCCAGTTTTATCAGCCATGAGGTCGAAGATCTTGACCGCCCCCGCGTGGCCGAACTGAAGGCACGCGGTGTACCGATCCTGTGCTGGACTGTGCGGTCGCCTGAACAAGAGGCAGAGGCCCGCGAAGTTGCGGACAATGTGACCTTCGAAGGGTATCTAGCTGTACAACCGGGTTGAACCAGCCCTGCGACGTCACAGATAAAGATCAGAGGCGGAGGGCAAATGGATCAGGCACAGATCGAGGTTCGGGTGCTGGGCTCGCTGTCGCAGATATCTGCGGCGGAATGGGACAGCTGCGCCTGTCCCGAGGTTGCCGATGGCGGCCGTCCGCTTGATCCGTTCACCACCCACCGGTTTCTGCTTGCGCTTGAACACAGCGGCTCGGTCGGGCGCGGAACGGGCTGGCAACCGCAATACCTGACGGCCTATCTGGAAGGGATGCTGATCGCGGCGGCGCCGATGTATGCCAAATCCCACAGTCAGGGCGAATACATCTTCGACCACAACTGGGCGCATGCCTATGAAGGTGCCGGGGGTCGTTATTATCCCAAGCTGCAGATCGCCGTGCCGTTCACACCCGCAACAGGTCGGCGTTTTCTGGTGCGCCCCGGCTATGAATCGGTTGGCATGTCTGCGCTGGTGCAGGGGGCGGTGCAATTGGCTGCAGACAATCAGGTGTCTTCAGTCCACGCGACGTTCTGCACCGATGCCGAGGCGCTGGCGGGCGAACAGATGGGGCTTATGCTGCGTCAGTCGCAGCAGTTTCACTGGCTGAATGACGAATACCAAGATTTCGACGGATTTCTTGCGGCATTATCGTCGCGCAAGCGCAAGAACATTCGCAAAGAACGCGCGCAGGCCATCGATTTTGGCGGCGAAATCCGCACTCTGACCGGGGATGACCTGCGCCCCGAACACTGGGATGCCTTCTGGCAGTTTTATCAGGACACTGGGTCCCGTAAATGGGGCGTGCCTTATCTGACCCGCCAATTCTTTGATATCGCACATGAAACTATGGCGGACGACATGGCCTTGGTGCTGGCTGAACGGGACGGATACCCCATCGCCGGGGCTTTGAATTTCATCGGCCGCGAAACGCTTTTTGGGCGGTATTGGGGCTGCACTGAACATCACGCCTGCCTGCATTTCGAACTGTGCTATTATAGGGCGATCGACTTTGCCATTGCGGAAGGTCTGGCGCGGGTCGAAGCAGGCGCGCAGGGTGAACATAAGCTGGCGCGCGGTTACTTGCCCACGCGCACGCATAGCTTGCATTGGGTCAACGACCCGGGCTTTGCCGATGCGATCAAGAAATATCTGGACGCCGAGGCCCCCGCAGTGGGAGAAGAGATCGAGATTCTGACGGATTATGGTCCGTTCAGAAAATCGAATCCGGAGGAACAGCAATGACGGAACTATTGTCGACCGAAACTCGCGGCCCTCTTCTTGATCCGCTGTTCGACAACGGCTGGACCATGGTCACCGACCGGGATGCTATCACCAAGACCTTCATTTTCGAGGATTTTGTCCACGCCTTTGGCTGGATGACCCAAGTGGCGATCTTTGCCGAGAAGTGGAACCACCACCCTGAATGGTCAAACGTGTACCGCACGGTCGAAGTGGTCCTGTCCACACATGATGTCGGTGGGTTATCGTCGCTGGACGCCAAATTGGCGCGAAAAATGGACAGCCTCGTTTAACGGTCTCCTCTGGATCCCATGCCGCCGGCCAGAGAAGCTATTTCACCCAGACGACGGAAATCGGCGGGTGTGACCGTGCCGTTGCTGACGTCGATGTCTCGTGGAATACCGGTTGTCCGATTCCCAACCGAACGAACGCTGCGCGCCGCCGGATTGATGTCCAAACATCGCGTATCATAGCACGTCAGGCCCGAAGTACTGATCTGGATCTGGGGCTGTCCGTTCGGTCCGGTCACCACGGGGGCCTGCGGCGTATCACAGGCGGCAAGAAGCCCCAAAATGCCGAAGGCCATCCACTTTTTCATACCACACTCCTATCATTCAGCCCGGTCGTGCGATCAATCCAACTGGCCGTTTCCGTCCTGATCGGCAGCCAGGAAATCATCGCCCATCTGCTGGTCATACTCTGATCGTGAGATAAAGCTGTCGTTGTTGCGGTCAACGTTTTGAAACTGCTTTATGTCCAGAAACGGCTTGGCCTCTTCCAGACCCAGCGTTCCGTTCTTGTCTTCGTCCATGGCCTGAAAGGCATAATCCGAAAAGGCGTTAAACTCGTCCTTGGACAGGAAGCCATCGTTGTTGGAATCAATGGCATTCAGTTCCTTTTCGTGCAGTTCTGCCACTGTTTCCGCCAAGGTTGCACTGGCCAACAGAATGACCGCTGTCGTCAAAATAGCTGTTTTTATCATCATTCTCTCCTCAGCACGCGTAACGCTGGCCCGAGACACCGCCCGCGACGGCCCCCGCTGCGGTCAGGATGTCCTTGCCGGACCCACCGCCGAATTGATTGCCAATGGCCCCGCCGATCAGTGCGCCGCCTAGTGTGCCGCCGAGGCACGCAATCTCATGCTGTCGTGCCTGCTGTTGCTGAGGTGTCGGGGCTGGGCCGCAGGCGGCCAGTGCACCTGCCGAACCCAGAATGACTGTGATGATTTTGAGCTTCATCAAAAAAACTCCCTGAATGAATGGGGCAAGTATCGACCCATCAGGAAGTTGCATCAAGTGAAATAGGGTTAACGTGGCCCCGGTTGTACCGGGGCCCGAGTGACCTAGATGGACTCAAGCAGACCTTCGCCCGCGGAAATCTCGCAGGCACCTGGGTTTTCTTCAAGATTCAATGCAACGACTTTGCCATCTTCGACCAACATCGCATAGCGCTTTGAGCGCGCAAGCAGGCCGACGGGCGGGGCGTCGAAATCCATGCCAATGGCCTTGGTGAATTCGGATGCGGCGTCGGCCAGCATGGTCAGGCCTGCGCCTGTCGCGCCAGTGGCTTCGCCCCACGCGCTCATTACAAAGGGGTCGTTGACCGAGACGCAGATGATCTCGTCCACGCCCTTGGCGTCGAACTGTTCCTTGGTTCGCATAAAGCTGGGCACGTGGGCCGAGTGGCAGGTCGGCGTGAATGCGCCGGGCACAGCAAAGATCACAACTTTGCGGCCTTTGGTCTTGTCTGAAATCCGAACCTCTTCGGGCCCTTCTGCCCCCATTTGAGTCAACGTTGCGTCGGGAAGCGTATCACCGGTTGAAATCATCTTGTTCCTCCTGTCGATTGGATTTGCAGAGTCGGCCTCAGCCGCAATATAGGTGAGCCAGAGAATGAAACCACGGGAATTTGACAGGGCAGGACGAAGATGAGCCATATTGTTGTGATCGGAGCCGGGCAGGCGGGATCATCTCTTGTTGCAAGGCTGCGCAAGGACGGGTTTGAAGGCGATATCACGCTGATCGGTGCCGAGCAGCATCTGCCTTATCAGCGCCCCCCACTGTCCAAAGCTTATCTGCTGGGTGAGATGGAGCTTGAACGCCTGTTCCTGCGCCCCGAAAGTTTCTACGCCGAAAACAACATCACCCTGCGTCTGGGTCAGCGCGTGACCGCGATCGACCCCAAGGCCAAGACTGTTACCCTGAGTGACGAGGTGATTTCATATGACGAACTGGCCCTGACCACCGGTTCTGACCCGCGTTACCTGCCTGCGGCCATTGGAGGTGACCTTGAAGGCGTCCATGTCGTGCGCGACCTGACCCATATCGACGAAATGGAGCCCCGCGTGACGGAAGGTGCGCGCGCTTTGATTGTGGGTGGTGGTTATATCGGGCTTGAAGCGGCTGCCGTTTGCGCCAAACGCGGGGTCAAGGTCACTCTGGTCGAGATGGCGGATCGGATTTTGCAACGTGTCGCGGCACCGGAAACCAGTGATTACTTCCGTGATCTGCATTCCGAATACGGTGCTGACATCCGTGAAGGCGTCGGGCTGGATCGTCTGGTCGGCGAAGACGGCAAGGTCACCGGGGCCGTCCTGACCGATGGCACCAAGCTTGAGGTTGATTTTGTCGTGGTAGGCGTGGGCATCGCACCCTCGACCGAATTGGCCGAGATGGCCGGGTTGGAATTGGACAACGGCATCAAAACGGATGCCCATGGCCGCACCTCTGATCCGGCTATCTGGGCGGCGGGCGATTGCGCGTCGTTCCCACATGATGGCGGCCGTATCCGGCTGGAAAGTGTACCGAATGCCATCGATCAGGCCGAGATTGTTGCTCAGAACATGCTGGGTGCCGCCAAAGACTATGTGGCGACGCCGTGGTTCTGGTCGGACCAGTATGACGTCAAACTACAGATCGCAGGTCTGAACACCGGCTATGACCGCGTGGTGACCCGTAAGGGTGACGGGCAGACGGTGTCCTTCTGGTACTATAAAGGCGATCAGTTGATCGCGGTCGACGCGATGAATGACCCGCGTGCCTATATGGTGGGCAAACGCCTGATCGATGCAGGCAAAACGGCCGACCCGGCGGTCGTGGCCGACCCAGACGCGGACCTGAAGCCGCTGCTCAAAGCGTGAGGATCATCGCCGGAGAGTTCCGCGGCCGCGCCTTGGCCTCGGTCGGCAAAGGCGATGCCGGGGCGCATCTGCGTCCCACCACGGATCGCGTGCGTGAAAGCCTGTTCAATGTACTGAGCCATCAGATCGACTTTGACGGGCTGCGTGTTCTGGACCTGTTTGCCGGCACCGGCGCATTGGGGCTTGAGGCGCTATCGCGAGGCGCGGCGCATGTGACTTTCGTGGATGACGGGCGCGTGGCGCAGGGGCTGATCCGTAAGAACGTTGATCTGACCCACAGCAAGGACCATACCGATCTGATCCGTCGCGACGCGACGCGATTGGGTGACAATCCGGGCACGCCTTGTGATCTTATTTTTCTCGACCCGCCTTACGGCAAAAGCCTGGGACAAAAGGCGCTTGCAACGGTCACTCAAGGGGGATGGCTGGCAAAAGACGCCTTGATCGTCTGGGAAGAAAACGCCCCCATGGAGGCGCCAGAAGGGTTTGACCTGCACAATACGCGAAAATATGGCGACACGCATATTTCGCTGATGTGGCGGACAGAGGTCTGACATGCACGATCTGGTCATTTTCGATTGCGATGGTGTTTTGGTCGACAGTGAGCCCCTGTCCAATCAGGTGATGGTCGCGAACTTTGCCCGACATGGACTGTCCTTGACGGCGGAGGAGTGCCACAGGATTTTCACCGGCAGGACCATGCCGGAAGTGCAAGATATCGCGCGCGATTTGGGGGCCGACCTGCCCGAGAACTGGATTATGGAATTCGATGCCGAAACCGACGCCCGACTGCGTCAGGGTGTTCCTTTGGTTCCGGGTGTAGCGGAATTGCTGACGCTCTTGGATGCACGCGGAATTCCTTTCTGCGTGGCGTCCAATGGCGGGCCTGACAAAATGCGAGTCACGCTGGGGCAGAATGGTCTTTGGGATCGCTTCAAGGATGTGATGTTTTCAGCCTACACTTTGGGAGTCGGTAAGCCTGACCCCACCATGTTCCTTACAGCAGCCCGTCAATTTGAGGCCACCGCGCCAGTTGTAATTGAAGACAGTGCCAGCGGCGTCACCGCAGCAATCCGTGCCAATATGCGCTGCCTGGGCTATGTGCCTGATGGAAAAGGTGCATTTCTGACGGACCTCGGAGCAGAGGTTTTCACCGACATGGCCGAGGTTCCAGCCCTTTTGGGAATTTGACCCGACCGTGATAAGTTCGGCCTATGGACCGCGCTTTGACCCCACCGCTCTGGACCCCTTCAGACGATGCTGAAACCCACACCGGACCCGCGCCCAAGCCGCTGCGCGCGCCTGTGTTCATCCACGACGCGATTACGCCGTGGGGCACGGAGACATTGCTGTTGAAACTGCTGCGCGAGCAGGCCGCCGATCAGGACGAATAGGTCGGATGGAATTTATTGCCCGGTGACAGGGTAAAGATATCGACACCATCAGCCGTCACACCCACAGAGTGTTCGAACTGCGCTGACAGTGACTTGTCGCGGGTCACCGCAGTCCAGTCATCGGCAAGTGTTTTCGTCTCAGGACGGCCAAGGTTCACCATCGGTTCGATGGTGAAGAACATGCCCTCTTCCAGAACCGCGCCAGTGCCCGGACGGCCATAGTGCAGCACGTTTGGCGGCGCGTGGAACACTCGGCCCAGGCCGTGACCACAGAAATCGCGCACGACGCTCATCCGATGCGCCTCGACATATGCCTGAATCGCGTGGCCGATATCACCGAAGGTGTTGCCGGGCTTGACCGCCTCGATGCCTTTGAACAGGGCATCATGTGTCACTTGGACCAGACGCTCAGCCTTGCGGGGCAGTTTGCCCGCAACATACATGCGCGAAGTATCGCCGAACCAGCCGTCTACGATGACCGTAACGTCGATGTTCAGAATGTCGCCATCCTTCAGCTTCTTGTCACCGGGAATGCCATGGCAGACCACGTGATTCACGCTGATACAGCTGGCATGCTGATAGCCCTTGTAGCCAATTGTTGCCGATGTCGCGCCTGCATCCTCGACCATCTGCGTGATCATGCCATCAATCGCGCCAGTGGTCTGGCCCGGAAAGACATGTTCTGCAATATCGTCGAGTATCCGCGCGGCCAAAGCCCCTGCCGCATGCATGCCGGCAAAGTCACCCTGTTCGTAAATGCGGATGCCGTCCTTGGTCAGGCGGCCACGATGTTCTTTCATCGACGCTAAGCTCCAAATGTTGCGCGCAGCCTGCCTTTTACGCTGCTTGTGCAGAAAGTTCCAGAGGGTGCGCGTTTGCGGGTGTTAGATGGCGCGGAATGCCCTCGGATCAAGGCTGCAAAGTCTATCAAATTCGCTCAAAATCATAATTTCAGATAGAATGTTGTTTTATCCCAGTGAGATCGTTTTGGAGGATCGAAATGTCCAGCAATTCTGCCAGTTTTATCGGTGAAATTCCACACCATTACGATCAGGGTCTGGGACCGAACATTTTTGTAGACTATGCCGACAGGTTAACCGGGCTGTGTGGCGGCCTTGAAACGGGTCGCGTTCTGGAGCTTGCCGCAGGAACGGGAATTGTCAGCCGTAAGCTGCGCGGCGCGTTAAACCCGTCTGTCTCGCTGATGGTTACGGACCTTAATCCGCCCATGTTGGAGATTGCAAAAGCCAAGTTCTCCGGCAGTGAGAATGTCGAGTTTGTCCAAGCGAACGCAATGGAACTGCCATTCGAAGACAACAGTTTTGACCTGATCGTTTGCCAGTTCGGCGTGATGTTCTTTCCGGACAAAACCGCGTCATATCGCGAAGCTGCCCGTGTTCTGAAGCCAGGCGGCCGGTACGTGTTCAACGTCTGGAGCGATATGTCCGAAAACCCCTTTTCCGAGACAGCTCACAAAGCAGCGATGACGTTCTTTCCCGAAAACCCACCGGGATTCTACAAGGTCCCGTTCCATTATGGCGACCCCGACATCGTACACGCGGACCTTGCGGCCGCAGGTTGGGAGACCGTTACGCACGAAACCATCAGGTTGAACAAACCAATCGCCGACCTTGAGAAATTTGCGACAGCCCTGGTGTATGGAAATCCGTTGATTGACGAAATCAGAGCGCGCGGAGGTGTCGATCCGGATGCGGTTGTGGCCGAAATGCTGTCGGCGCTGCGGTCCAGATTTGAGGCCAGTGATATGGTGATGCCCCTTTCAGCAACCCAGTTCGAATGCCGAAACAAGGGGTGAACCGGACCTGACGGGGGGCGAGTGACATTATCCGGGCAGGTTAAAATCCCCGAACCGTGTGGTATCCACGCAAACACCGTCTGGCGAAATTTGCGTACCATACACCAATCGTTCGACACCCTTCGCCTGGGCCGTCTCAAATGCCGCCGCATAGGCCGGGTCTATATCCTTCGCCAGTGAGAACCGGTCGCAATCGGTGCGTTGCACCAGATACAACATGATCGCGCGATGTCCTTGGGTCACCATTGCCGTCAGCTCTCCCAGATGTTTGGTACCGCGTGCGGTGACGCTGTCGGGGAACTCTGCCAGATCCGGTTCTCGGGACAGGGTCACGCTTTTGACCTCGACATAGGCGTCAGGCAGGCCAGGTTGCGTCAGCAGAAAATCAATACGGCTGTTTTCGCCGTACTTCACCTCGGGACGGACGGTTTTATAGGCTGCAAGCTCAGGTATTTCACCGGCCTGAAGGGACGCGCGCAGGGCTT
This sequence comes from Ruegeria sp. CDSC054, assembly GCF_059610645.1. Lineage (NCBI taxonomy): Bacteria > Pseudomonadati > Pseudomonadota > Alphaproteobacteria > Rhodobacterales > Roseobacteraceae > Ruegeria > Ruegeria sp. CDSC054. The sequence goes on from NZ_JBXWOA010000004.1 coordinate 283,067, forward strand.
TGTTGGGTACTGAGGTGTCAACACCGGTAAAATGCCCGTTCTCATGATCGACCAGACGCCAGCCGTATTTCAGTTTTTTCTTCGGGTCATCGTTGGGTTCCAACCAGATCTTCTCGCCGGGTTCCGCCAGACCCATCATTGACCCCGGATTGGCGCAATGGGCGGTTACTTCACGCCCGTCCTCCAACTGGCAATCGGCCAGAAAGCGTTTGTAGCGGCGGATAAGGCGGGCGGGGATCAATGGGGTGGCAAACTTCATGCCACCCGGCTTACCGCGCCCCCGCCCGCATGGGAAGTGTCAGACGAGGCCTGCCATTACGCCACCATCCACATCCCAGACTGCCCCGGTGACCCAACCTGCATCATCGGACAGAAGATGGGTGACGGTATGCGCCACATCCTCGGGCCGACCGACGCGGCCGATCGGGTGGAAAGCGTCGAAAGCATCGGTCAAGGTCGCCTCGATCTGGTCCGGCGCGATGAAGGCACCATAGATGGGGGTCACCACCACAGCTGGAGAAACCGCATTCACTCGGATCTTATGTTCCGCCAGTTCCATTGCCAGATGCTGCGTCAGGGAATGAAGCCCGGCTTTGGCCATCGAATAGGCCGAGGACGGTGTGGCGCGAACTGCCTGTTTTGCCCACATAGAGCCTATGTTGACGATATTTCCGCCTCCGTTGGCTATCATGTTTTCGACCACGGCCTGAGTGATGAAAAAGGTTGCACGGTTCAGATCCAAATAGCTGTCATAGTCTTCGGCAGTGTGTTCCAGGAACGGTTTTGGCGCAAATGTACCGGCTGCATTCACCAACCCCTGAATGTGACGCGTGTCCGATTTGATCTGTTTGATCAACCTTTCGACGTCTGCCGGGTCACGCAGGTTTGCGCGGTATATGTCCGCTTTGTCGCCAAGTTCCGCTTTCGCCGCGTCCAACTTGCCAGCGGATGACCCGACAAGGGTCACGTGCCCGCCGCTTGCTATGATTTGGCGTGCTGTGGCCAGACCCATTCCGCTGGATCCGCCGACGATAAGTGTTGTTGTCTGTGTCATGATCAGATTCCCTATCTACTGATAGGTAGATATATTGAGTTTGAAATTTGAAATACAACCCCCTATCTAGTGGTAGGTAAATTTTAGATTGATGAGCAGATGCCCAAAACGGAAAAACCCCTGTCAGAAACTGCCAGCCGTATTTTGGATGTGGCCGAGCGTATGGCGCGGCAAGGCGGGTATTATGCCTTCAGTTTTCGCGACATCGCGTCTGAAATCGGCATCAAATCGGCCAGCATTCACTACCATTTTCCCACCAAGGAAGCTTTGGGTGAAGCGCTGGTGACCCGGTACACTGATCGGTTTCTGGGGGCGTTGGGACGGTTGGACGAAGCCACGCCATTGGAATCTCTTGAACAATATGTCGCGGCATATAGACAAGCATTGATCGAACAGGACCTGATGTGCCTTTGCGGTATGTTCGGTGCTGAAATCGCAAGGTTGCCAGACCCGGTCGCCGGACGGACTCGCGAATTTTTTGAGCGCAATCTCGTATGGCTGGAAACGGTTTTCCGGGCTGCTGGTGCCGCAAATCCCGAAGCCCGAGCAGGGGAAACGATTGCCCGTCTGGAAGGGGCAATGATCCTGGCGCGGTCGATGAATGATATGGACCTGTTCCAAAGCGTCACTGCGGATTTGCCTGCCCAAGCGCTGCGGGACTGACAAACGGGCCTTGCGAGGTTCAGCAGGAACGATATCTTGCGGCCTGTGCCATATCAGGAAAGGACAGGTCATGCCGAACCCAACCGCAGCAATGCTTGTGATCGGGGATGAAATCCTGTCGGGACGCACGCGGGATGCGAACATGCATTATCTAGCGCAGGAACTGACAAAGCAGGGCATTGACCTTAAAGAGGTCCGGATGGTCAGCGATGACGCCACTGCTATCGAACAAGCCGTTCGAGCGCTGTCTGAGCAGGTCGATCATGTGTTCACCAGCGGCGGAATAGGCCCGACGCATGACGACATCACGGCCGAATGTATTGCCCGAGCCTTTGGGGCGACGATCGACGTGCGGGATGATGCCCGCGCGTTGCTGGAACGGCACTATGAGAATTCAGGGCTGGAACTGAACGCCGCGCGCCTGCGTATGGCGCGTATTCCGGATGGGGCGACATTGATCGATAATCCCGTTTCGACCGCACCAGGGTTCACGCTTGGGAATGTGCATGTGATGGCGGGTATCCCCACAATCTTTCAGGCCATGGTCGCCAGCGTTCTGCCAAAGCTGACCGGTGGCGATCCCCTGTTGTCGCAAACGCTGCGGATCAATCGGGGTGAAGGTGATATCGCCTCAATCCTCTCGGCTTTGGCTGAGGATTACCCTGATCTCGCCATCGGCAGCTATCCGTTTCAGGTAAATGGTGTATTCGGCTCTAACGTGGTGGTTCGGGGCACGAACGGGTCACAGGTCGATGCGGCCACGACCCGGTTGGCAAAAGAGCTGGAGCTTTGAGCCCGAACTGGGCCGACGTTGTCGACGGCACATGGCCGGCGGCTCGGTCCGAAACAATTGGCCCAATTCGACTGCGACAAGGGTTGGGTGGCGGTTCGCGGGTGTCTGCGGCCAGCGCTGTGGCACTAGCAACCGGCGCTGACATCAAAGCTGCAGAAGAGGCGATGCGCGCGATGGGTCAGCGACCGATTTTCTGCCTGCGACCGGGCGACGAAGGGTTGGATCAGCAGCTTGCGGATCAGGGCTATGACATTCTTGATCCCGTCAACATCTACCAATGCCCGGTCGAGGACCTGACCGATACGCCCATCCCTCGGGTCACCGCCTTTACCATCTGGAGTCCGCTGGCGATCATGAACGAGATCTGGGCGCAGGGCGGGATCGGACCAGAACGGCTGGCCATCATGGACCGCGCCGAGGGGCCGAAAACGGGGATATTCCTACGTCATTCCGATCACCCGGCGGGGACCGGATTTGTCGCCATTCACGACGACGTCGCCATGGTTCATGCGCTGGAAATCTTACCGGCCTATCGCCGTCAGGGCTTGGGAAAGTGGGCCATGCGCGCGGCTGCAATCTGGGCGCAGAAGAACGGCGCAAAAACGCTAAGTGTGATCTGCACCAAAGCTAATAACGGGGCAAATGGTCTCTACCATGCGCTCGGGATGGAGATCACCGGCGAATACCATTACCGTCAGCTTGTCCAAGGAGAGTGACCAACGTGACCGATCAAACCCTGCCCACCGCACTGGACCTGCCGATGGTGGACCCGCTGCCGCCTGAGACGCAGAAGTACTTTGAAATATGTGTCGAAAAACTGGGCTTTGTGCCCAATGTTCTGAAAGCTTATGCGTTCGACATCGACAAGCTGAACGCGTTCACGGCGAACTACAACGATCTGATGCTGGGCGACAGCGGATTGTCAAAACTGGAACGCGAAATGATTGCGGTGGTCGTGTCCGCGATCAACAAGTGCTTTTACTGTTTGGTGGCCCACGGCGCGGCCGTCCGACAATTGTCGGGCAATCCGCAACTGGGCGAGATGCTGGTTATGAACTACCGCGTGGCCCCACTGGACAACCGCCAACGCGCCATGCTGGATTTTGCCGCCAAGATGACGACCGCCAGTACCGAGATCGAAGAACCTGATCGCCAACGTCTGCGCGATGTTGGTTTCAGCGATCGGGACATTTGGGACATTGCCAATGTGACCGGCTTTTTCAACATGTCTAACCGGGTGGCCAGCGCAACAGCGATGGCCCCGAACGACGAATACCATACGCAGGCCCGATGATACGAACCGCAGCCCTTTTTCTGATGATGATGGCCAGTCAGGGTCTTGCACAGAACCTGACGTTGCCCTCTGGCGCACGGCTGGTCAGCGAACGGACGAGTGAATTGGACAGCTATGAGCTGCCAATCGGTCCTTTTGCTGACGGTGCAGTGCCCGCAAGAGAGGTTGAAGGAAAGGTCGAGCGGTTAACCTGGCGGTTGCAATCGGGCTCTAGCACCACGCTGCAATTACTGGCCCCGCTAAGGGACCAGATCGCCGCGCAGGGGTACGAGATCCTGCTTGAGTGTCAGGCCAAAACGTGTGGCGGGTTCGATTTTCGATTTGGCACCGAAGTCGTGCCCACACCGGATATGTATGTGGCCATTCAGGACTATCGCTTTTTGTCCGCCATTCGGGGGGGCAATGTGGTCAGCCTGCTGGTCAGCCGCAATCCGCCTGACGGGTATGTGCAGATGATCCGGGTCACACCGGTGGGTGCAGAGGTTCCACCCCCGCTTGTGATTGACGAGCCGGTCACGTCGCCCAGCGACCTGTTGGCCGAATTGGAACAAAACGGTCACGCAATATTGGAAGATCTTCATTTCCGCACCGGAGAGATGACGTTGGGCGAGGGGCCCTTTGCGTCGCTGAAATTGGTTGCGGAGTTTCTGGACAAAAACCCAAACATCCGGCTGGCACTTGTGGGTCACACGGATGACACGGGCGCGCTGGATGCCAATATCTCGGTCAGTACCGGCCGGGCACAGGCCGTGCGCGACCGGTTGATCCAGGCACATGGGATCGCGGCAGACCGGGTCGAAGCGCGCGGGATCGGCTATCTGGCCCCGCTCACCTCGAATGCCACGCCGGAAGGCCGCGACCTGAATCGCCGGGTCGAGGCGGTCTTGCTGGTCAACTGACGCCAGCGGTGCCGATCAAATCTTGATCTGCAAAAAAAAGGCCCACGCAGTTGGCGCAGGCCGTACAGTTTCACCGAGGTTAATTTACCAGTCCATCGGGCCTTTTTCGTGAAAGGCATCGACGAGAAAATCTATGAATGCCCGAACCTTGGGCTGAGTAAAGCGTCCGGGCGGGTAAACGGCGTAGACGCCCTGAACCTCGTCCGGAAGCGACGGCATAGCGTCCAGTACAGCACCGGATTTCAGCGCATCTGCGTACAGATAGCTGGGCAAATATGCGATCCCCAGACCAGAGATGGCGGCGTTCAACAGGGATTGCCCATCGTTCACGCTCAGCCACCCTGCGGTGCGAACCTGTCTTTTTTCACCCGAAGGCGCGGTCAGCTTCCATACATTGCCAGAGGACTGGCTGGAGTAATGCAGTAGCTTGTGTTCATTCAGTTCGTCAATTTTCTGCGGCCGGCCGAATTTCTCGACATAGCTGGGTGCTGCGACCATCCGCTTGACGGTTTCAGTCAGTTTGCGTGCGCGCAGGGTGCTATCTTCCAGCTCACCGATCCGGACGGCTACATCGAACCCTTCAGAAATCAGCTCGACGTAGCGGTTGTTCAGCACCATGTTCACAGTGATATCAGGATAGGCCGCCAGAAAATCCGACAGAACCGGAGACAGGTGATTGACGCCGAAATCTGTTGCAACGCTGATCCGAAGCAGACCCGAGGGGGCGGATTGCATCGAAGTCACAAGCGCATCAGCTTCGCCCGCATCATTTAGAACGCGCCGTGCGCGATCGTAATATGCCAGGCCAATTTCCGTCGGCGACACGCGCCGGGTCGTGCGGTTCAGCAGCCGTGCGCCCAGACGGGCCTCAAGACTTGAAACATGCTTTGACACGGCCGATTTGGAGATGCCCATTTTCTTGGCCGCATCGGTAAAGCCACCCTGGTCCACCACATTGGCAAAGGCTTCCATTTCGGTCAGTCGGTCCATTCTCATTCCCCAGGTCTTAGTTCTTTTTTCCAACCTGACGTCCAATCTAGGCGGAAACAGGGCGGACATGGGATAATATCAGGGTTTCAATTCGGATCGTTTGCGATTGGGAAACGCGGAAACGATGGTTTCCTAGATTGCCACAAAGCCTGTAAGCCAAGGGTTTTGGGTGATTTCGGCCGGATATGCTAGGATGACAATGGCAAATTTGTGACCACGGAGGAGATCATGAAAGCCATTTATACCATCGCAGCCATATGTCTGTCCGCGACCTTCGCATGGGCTGGTGGCGAGACGCCGTCGAACCCGGACGCTCGGGTCTATTTTGTAAACCTGTCGGACGGCGACACGGTTTCATCGCCGGTGACCGTGGTCTTTGGGTTAAGCGGGATGGGCGTGGCCCCCGCTGGAACCGAGGCGGAAAACACCGGACATCACCATTTGCTGATCGACCGCCCGCCCATTGGTGAAGGCGAGGACGGTGTGGATGAGCTGGCTTATGGTTTGCCTGCGGACGACAACCATCTACATTTTGGTGGGGGGCAGACCGAGGTGACTACGGAATTGGCCCCAGGAGCGCACACGCTGCAATTGGTGCTGGGCGACGCCGGGCATGTGCCACATTCCCCGCCTATTGTGTCCCAGGTAATTACGATTACGGTCGAGTAACCGACGTGCCTTTACGGCTCAGGCAACTATGCCACGTCGGGCAATAGGAAAATGCGGCGCGCCAGCGCCGAATTCAGCCGTTCTTGTGGATACCATTGGCTGAGGGCTGTCTTGGCCATCAAATCGGGGTTTTCCGCAATGAATGCCTCGAAAGCGCTGGTTTGCGAACTGGCAAGACGCTCTGCGATCAGGCTCATGAACGCGTAGGTGATTGTCAGGTTGAACTTATCCGGGGCGCCGGCCTTAGCAGCAAGTGTTCGGATCCTTTTGGCGTAGATCGCTGCAGCATCTATGAAATCATACTTGCGCAGCAGATCGTATGCGACCTGTACATGTTCGGCATGTCCGAATGTCGTGTTGTCGATGGCGTGTGCTTCAAACGCGTTGGTGATATCGGCGCTCATTCTCAGTCCTCCTTAAAGCGGTGGCTGTCATTGGCTGTCCAGTCGAGGTCGTAGACACTTTTGAGCTGTTTGATCTTCTCCAGCGTTTCCTCGGAAAACGCTGGCTTGTTCTCAAAGCTATGCAGGGCAATCCCCTCGATCAGATCGCCAAGGGTCATGTCCAGCGACTCTGCCAGCCCCTTGAGGACTTTCAGCAGGCGTTTTTCGATACGAATTCCCGTCTGGGTGCGTTCTTTTTTCTGGCTCATTTCATACATATGTATATTGATACCAAGATAGTCAAGCGGCACAAAAAAAGCCGCCTCTTTCGAGACGGCTTCCTTCAGTTTAATTGAGGTGTTGCTTTAGAACGTTGCCGCCAGTCGCGTGCCTTGATTGATCGCCCGTTTGGCGTCCAGCTCTGCCGCCACATCTGCCCCGCCGATTACGTGGGGGGTGATACCCTGTTCGATCAACGCATCCGCCAGGCTGCGCTCGGACACCTGACCGGAACACAGAACGATTGTGTCTGCCGCAATCACGGTCGGATCAGCACGTTCCTCGCCAAAACTGACATGCAGGCCGTCTTCGTCAATGCGCTCGTAATTCACGCCGCCCACAAAGTTGACGTCCTTCATCTTCAACGTTGCGCGGTGAATCCAGCCGGTTGTTTTTCCCAGACCTTTCCCATGCGCCTGTTTCTTGCGCTGCAACAGAGTGACATCACGTGCAGGTGCCGCAGGTTGCGGACCCTCAGGTGCCAGGCCCGAGCGGTGTTCGGCAGGGTCCGTGACGCCCCATTCCTTCATCCATGCGGGCAAGTCGGTGGTAACGCTGTGGCCGTCTTCCAGCAGGAATTCAGACACATCAAACCCGATGCCGCCAGCACCGATCACGGCGACAGACTTACCCACGTCTGCCTTTTCGCGCAGCACGTCGATATAATTGATGACGTTGTCCCGATCCTGACCCGGGATTTGCGGATCGCGCGGAATGACACCAGTAGCGATAACCACCTCGTCAAAGCCGGTCAGGTCGTCAGCGCTGACTTCGCGGTTCAGCTCTACCTTCACACCCAGATCGGTCATCATGGTGCGGTACCAATCGACCAGTCCCCAGAACTCTTCTTTGCCCGGAACCTGCTTGGCCATGTTCAATTGGCCGCCAATCTCGGAGGCGCGATCGAACAGGGTTACGTCGTGTCCGCGCTGCGCTGCAGTCATCGCGGTGGATAATCCCGCGGGGCCGGCGCCGACAATGGCAATCGTCTTTGGCGCTTCAGCTGTGGTGATTTCCAATTCGGTTTCATGGCAGGCGCGTGGGTTCACAAGGCACGAGGTCAACTTGCCGCTAAAGGTGTGGTCCAGACACGCCTGGTTGCAGGCGATGCACGGCGCAATCTGTGCCGCGTTACCTGCAATTGCCTTGTTGACGAAATCCGCATCGGCGAGCATCGGACGGGCCAGAGACACCATGTCAGCGCAACCCATCGACAGGACCTCTTCGGCGACCTCGGGTGTGTTGATCCGGTTGGATGTGATGACCGGAATCGACACCTTACCCATCAGCTTTTTTGTCACCCAGGCAAAGGCCGCACGAGGAACGCTGGTGGCAATGGTCGGAATCCGGGCTTCGTGCCAGCCGATGCCGGTGTTGATGATCGTGGCACCGGCTTTCTCGATACGCTGGGCCAGTTCAACGACCTCTTCATGGGTCGAGCCATTGGGGATGAGGTCAATCATCGACAGGCGGTAGATGATAATGAAATCGGTGCCCACGGCCTCGCGCGTGCGGCGCACGACCTCGATCGGCAGACGCATGCGGTTCTCATATGATCCGCCCCAGCGGTCGGTGCGCTTGTTGGTGTGGGTCACCAGGAACTGGTTGAGGAAATACCCCTCGGAGCCCATGATCTCGACCCCATCGTAACCCGCTTTTTGGGCCAGAACAGCGGCGTTCACGATGTCGGCAATCTGTTTTTCAATACCCTCTTCATCCAGCTCATTCGGCGGGAAGGGCGAGATCGGAGACTTTACCGGGCTGGGGGCCACACATTTCGGACCGTATGCATAGCGCCCTGCGTGAAGGATCTGCATCGCGATCTTGCCGCCGGCCTCATGGACACGCTGGGTAACGATGGAGTGGTTCGCGACCTCTTTGTCATTAGTCATCATCGAAGCACCCGGCAGGACCGAGCCTTCAAAGTTCGGACCAATCCCACCTGTCACCATCAAAGCGACGCCTCCGCGCGCGCGGTCGGCATAGAACTCGGCCACGCGGTTCCAGTCGCCGGTTTCTTCAAGGCCCGTATGCATCGATCCCATCAGGACGCGGTTCTTCAAAGTGGTAAAGCCCAGATCCAGCGGGGCCAGCATGTTTGGGTACGCAGTCATGGCGAACTCTCCCTCCCGATTTGTCGACGCTAGATTGACCTTCGCGTCAACGTTGTCACGCGAAACCTAACGTCACACCCTTTGCTGGCGCCTTGGGGCTTGATACAGACGTCTCAAAGCACATTCACGAGGCTGCACATGACCCCCGAAGAGATCGCCAAACTGCCCTATCGCCCTTGCGTGGGGCTTATGCTGATGAATGCCGAGGGCAGGATTTTCGTCGGTCAGCGCAATGACCGCCACAAGGATGCATGGCAAATGCCTCAGGGCGGCGTGGACAAGGGCGAAGATCCACGGGATGCAGCCCTGCGTGAGCTGTGGGAGGAAACCGGCGTAACTTCGGACTTGGTCGAGATCGTGGCTGAGACGGACGGCTGGCTGCCTTATGATCTGCCACACGACATCGTGCCGAAAATCTGGAAAGGCCGTTATCGCGGGCAGGAACAGAAATGGTTCTTTCTGCGGTTCACCGGCCGCGACGATCAGATCGACATCCAGACCAAGCATCCGGAATTCACCCGATGGAAATGGCAGGAGCCAGGCAAGCTGATCGACGAGATCGTACCGTTCAAACGTGAGGTTTACCAGCAGGTGGTTGCCGCCTTTGCGGATCACCTGTCATAAAACAGCATGCGCATTGAAGACATCTGGCCCAAGTACCGCGCACGCCTGAAGGCGTTTCTGCATTCGCGTGTGTCCAACGCGGCAGATGTGGAAGACCTGTTGCAAGAGATCTCGGTCAAGGTCTTTACCGGTCTGCCCAACCTGAAAGACCCTGCCAAACTGCAACCGTGGTTGTTTCAAACGGCCGACCGCACGATAATCGACCATTACCGAAAATCAGGCCGTTCCGAGGCGCACCCGGATGATCTTTGGTATCACCGGGATGATCCGGAAACGCGTCAGGACCTTGAGGGGTGCGTCGAACCTTTCATTCGCGGATTGCCGCAGGAAACCGCGGACATGCTGATGGCAATCGACATCAATGGCGTGTCCCAACAGGATTACGCACAGGCGCAAGGACTGGCGTATTCAACGCTCAAATCCCGGGTTCAAAAAGGCCGGGCAGAGCTGCGAAAAGCGTTCGAGGATTGCTGCAATATCTCGATGGATGTGCGGGGTAATATCTCGGACGTTCAGGAAAAACAGAAAACCTGCAAAAAATGTTGATCCGATCGTCGTCTTTTTGATGCGGGCTTCGTCTGACAGATGAAACCAGCAAAAGGAAAGACAAATGATCCGTATCATCAGTTTCAAAATCTGCCCCTTCGTTCAGCGCGTCACTGCGCTGTTGGAAGCCAAGCAGGTGCCCTATCAGATCGACCATATCAGCCTCAGCGACAAGCCGGACTGGTTTCTGGAATTGTCGCCGACAGGTCAGGTGCCAGTTCTGGTGACCGAAGGCGGTACCGCACTGTTCGAGTCGGACGCTATTGCCGAATACCTCGACGAAGTGACCGCCCCGCTGCAGCCCAACCTGACATCTGAACAGCGCGCCCTGAACCGCGCGTGGAGCTATCAGGCCAGCAAGCATTATCTGGTTCAGTGCAGTGCGATGCAAAGCGCGGATCAGGCGATCTTTGCGGATCGGACGACCAAGTTGAACGCCTCGTTCGCGAAAGCCGAGAAGCAGCTTAGCGGTGGCCCATTCTTTGCGGGCGAGGCGCTGGGCAATGTCGATATGGCTTGGTTACCGTTGCTTCACCGGGCTGCAATCGTGGCCGATCACAGCGGGCACGATATGCTGGCTGACTATCCTAAGGTGAAGGCGTGGCAGCAGGCTCTTCTGGCAACAGGCATTCCTGAGAAAACCGTGTCTGATGACTTTGTCACCCGGTTCACTGATTTCTATCTCGCAGAGCGGACGTGGTTGGGGCGGGGTGCGAACCTGAACGAAGCGCCTGCAACCGCTCAGGTGAAACAATCCGGCGGGTGCTGCGGGTGATTCACTCACTAAGCCGCACGTTGGCGTGAGGGGGCGTGGCCGCATCTGATCGACCTGTCTAGCTTGACGGGTATGAAGGACACGGCCCCAACTCTCTCTTCTGTAAAACCCGCCGGACGCAAGTTTACCGGCACCGACCGTCGCGCGCCTTTGCGCGGCGGTCTGCAAGGGTGCGGGGAATATGGCGCAGGGCAGACGGCGGGCCGGTTCTACCCCATCGCCTGCGTCGCGCTTGAGGTCACCCAACGTTGCAATCTGGATTGCACACTGTGTTACCTCTCGGACCGAGCCGAGATGACCTATGACCCACCGCTGTCGGTTCTGTTTGCGCGTCTTGCCACGATCCACAGCCATTATGGCCCCGGTGTCTCGGTTCAACTGACGGGGGGTGATCCGACACTGCGCAAGGTAGAAGACCTTGAGGCACTGTGCCGCGAAATTCGCCGCCTGGGCATGCGGTCGTGCCTGATGACCAACGGCATTCGCGCCAGCCGGGCGTTTCTGACGCGGCTTGCGGCGGCGGGGTTGGATGACGTGGCCTTTCACGTCGACATGACGCAGGAGCGCAAGGGGTTTAACAGCGAGACTGAGCTGAACGTTGTACGTCGAGCCTATATCCGGCACACGCGTGGGCTGGGCCTGCGGTTGTTGTTCAACACAACCGTTTTCGGCGGCAACTTCGATGAATTGCCTGCGCTGGCGCGGTTCATGCGAGACTGCCCCGAGGTCTCCTTTGTCTCGTTCCAGATGCAGGCCGATACCGGGCGCGGAGTGCTGCGCGAACGTCCCGACGCGATCACGCAGGAAAGCGTGATGGCCGCGGTTGAGGCCGGATATGAAACGCCTCTGCATTTTGACACGGCCGCCGTGGGCCATGCAAAATGCAATCGCTACGCAAGTGTTGTGACTGCCGGCGGGCGCGCGGTTTCGCTTTTGTCCGCCAAACGCCTGACGCAGAAGGTGATCGCCGCGCTAAGCCGCGTCGATCAGTCGGCAGACGGCCATATCGACACCCGCGACAGCGTCTGGCGCATGGTGAGGCGCAACCCGCTGTTGGCGCTGCGGGCCGGGCTACATCTGTTGGGTTGCGTGCTGCGGTTGGGTCGAGGGTTGTTGCAGGGTCCCGTCCGTCGGCAGTCAGTGTTTATCCACAATTTTATGGCCGCCGATGCGCTCGAAGAAGACCGCTGTGCGTCTTGCGTCTTCATGGTCGCCACTGCGAACGGGCCGCTGTCCATGTGCGTTCACAACGCGCAGCGTGACATGCATCTGGCCGCGCCAGACCGGGTTGACGGGCCGTCTGGACCAAGCTGGTGGAATGCCGCCGTTCCCCGCCTGTCGGGTGGACCCGATCTGCCGGATCTGAGCGATCCCGGGCTGGCCCCGCTCAAACGGCTCAAGGGGCAGTTGCGGGCCACGCGCCGGAACCAAAAGGACGTATCATGAGAAAACCTCTAATCCTGCTGTTGCTTCCGGTTTTGACCGCATGCGCAAGTGTCGAGCGTTTGGCCTTGCCCGCCCCCGAGGCATTGCCGGGGCAGACCCTGACCAGATTTGCGTCCCCACCGGGCGAAAAGGTCGATCACCGCGATTGGACAGCTTTCCTGCACCGCTATGTAGTGACCGACGGGCAGGGCGTGAACCGGGTAACTTATGGGCAGGTGACACAGGCAGACAGGGCGCGCCTGGACGAATATCTGGTCGATCTGCAAGCCGTTGACCCTGCGCGACTGACACGTGATCAGCAACTGGCGTATTGGATCAACCTGTACAATGCGTTGACGGTGGATGTGGTTCTTGAAAACTATCCCGTTGCTTCGATCCGCGACATCAAGAACGGACGATTTTCGATTGGGCCGTGGAATCAACCTCTGACGCAGGTGGCCGGGCAGGAGTTGACCCTCAATGACATCGAACACCGCATTATCCGGCCCACATTTGGCGAACCGCGCATCCACTATGCGCTGAACTGTGCCGCTGTAGGTTGCCCCAATCTGATGGACCGCGCTTGGCAGGCCGAGACGTTAGAGCACGATTTTGCCGCCGCCGAGCACGCCTATATCAACGACCCGCGTGGCGTGCAGTTCGACCAACGCGGCGGATTGATCCTGTCAAAGATCTTTATCTGGTTCCGTGAGGATTTCGGACCAAACGAAAAATCCGTGCTGGCCTATATCGCGACAGCAGCGAAACCCGAGCTGCGCGCCCTTCTTCAGCAGACGCCGCGCGTCAAAGCGTATCAGTATGACTGGGCTTTAAACGACGCGGCGGCTGGGTCTTAGTCAGCGGATTACAGCAACCCTTCGGCGCGCAGCAGTTCCTGCATGTTCGCCTCGGGGCGCGGGCCGATATGGCTGATGACCTCGCGGGCGCAGATATTGCCAATCTTGGCGCAGGTTTCGTGATCGCGGCCTGTGGCCATGCCAAACAGGAAGCCGGCGGCAAACTGATCGCCCGCACCGGTTGCGTCCACGGGCACGACTTTCGCGACCGGTACGTCGACGCGTTGCCCGTCGCTTAGAACAGTCACGCCGTCGCCGGAGCGGGTGCATACAACAAGCGGGCAGATCGCGGCGGTTTTGGCCAGCGCCTCTTCCAGATCGTCGGTTTCGAACAGGGATTTGATCTCGGCCTCGTTGCCGATGACGAAATCAAGTTCGTTTTCGATCAGCAGCAAGAAATCAACACGGTGGCGTTCCACACAGAAGGGGTCGGAAATGGCGATACCCGCCTTGCCGCCACCTTTGTGGCACGCGCGCGCGGCCTCAAGAAACGCGGCCTTTCCCTTTTCCTTGTCGAACAGATAGCCCTCAAGGAACATGATCTGGCTGTTTCCGGCGACGGCATCTGACACGTCTTGCGACGACAGCTCTGAGGAAATCCCCAGATAGGTGTTCATCGACCGCTCACCGTCGGGCGAGACAAAGATCATCGAGCGCGACGTTGGCAGTTCGCCGCCCGGTACCGGAGGGTTCACGAAATCAACGCCGTCCTCGTTCATCGCATCTGCATAGAACCGGCCCAGGGCGTCGTCATGCACGCGTCCGATAAACGCTGAATCCAGCCCCAGCGCACCTGCGCCAGCGATCGTGTTGGCAACCGAACCACCCGGCGTCTGAACCCGGCCTTCCATCGAGGCATAGAGGACTTCGCCACGCTCCTGCTCGATCAGTTGCATGATGCCTTTTTCGATGCCCATCAGCTCCAGGAAACTGTCGTCGGCTTGGGAAATCACGTCCACAACAGCGTTTCCGATGCCGGTCAGTTGGTAGGTTTTCATAAGTTCTTGTCCTCAAATTCGCAGAGATCGCGGATGATGCAGGTGCCGCACATGGGTTTGCGCGCCTTGCAGTGATAGCGGCCATGCAGGATCAGCCAGTGATGCGCATGCAGCTGAAAGTCGGTTGGGATATTGTCTTCGATGGCGCGTTCGACGGCGTCCACATTCTTGCCGGGGCAAATGCCGGTGCGATTGCCTACACGGAAGATATGCGTGTCCACAGCCTGCGCCGGATACCGCCACCACATGTTCAACACCACATTGGCCGTCTTGCGGCCTACACCCGGCAGCGATTGCAGGGCTGCGCGGGAATTGGGAACCTCGCCGCCATAATCGTCGACCAGAATACGGCTGAGTTTAATGACGTTCTTCGCCTTTTGCCGAAACAGGCCAATGGTCTTGATGTGTTCAATCAGACCTTCTTCGCCCAGATCCAGCATCTTTTGCGGTGTGTCGGCGATCTTGAACAAGGCGCGTGTCGCCTTGTTCACACCGACATCGGTGGCCTGAGCAGACAGGGCCACGGCGACCACCAGAGTATAGACGTTGACATGCTCAAGCTCGCCCTTGGGTTCGGGGTCGGCTTCCTGAAAGCGCGTAAAGATCTCGCGGATCCGGTGATATCCGAGTTGTTTTGCCATCCGCGTCTTAATGCCGTTCGGGGCGCGTCGATACAAGTCCAAAGCCAATGCGCAAGTTCCGGGTCGCGAGGGCGTAACCTGCGCGCTATGGTCTGGTCAAGACAATGAGGTAATAGCCATGAACGTCCAGACACCAGAAAGCGGATACCACTACAACGTCATGCGCCGCGCGATCGACCTGATTGATCAGGGCGGTGAGGGCCTGAGCCTGGAAGAGCTAGCCCGTCAGATGGATATGAGCCCGGCGCATTTCCAGCGCCTGTTCTCGCGTTGGACCGGGGTATCGCCGAAACGCTACCAGCAATATCTGACGCTGGGCCATGCCAAGGCATTGTTGCGGGAACGGTTCACCACGTTGGAAACCGCGCATAACGTCGGCCTGTCCGGCAGTGGCCGTCTGCACGATTTGTTCCTGAAATGGGAATCTATGAGCCCCGGCGAATACGCGCGCAGGGGCATCGGGCTAACCATCTATTGGGGCTGGTTCGAATGCCCATTTGGCCCGGCACTGGTGATGGGAACCGACAAGGGCATTTGCGGCATGGCTTTTGGTGCTGAAACCGGTGAAGAGGCCGCGATGGAGGATATGATCTCGCGTTGGCCAAAAGCGGATTTCATTGAGGATCCGATGCGTCTGCGTCCCTGGGTGCTGAGTGCCTTTGGTGCGGCAAGCGACCGGTTGGAACCTACGCCGCTGTACCTTATTGGTTCGCCCCTGCAAATCAAGGTTTGGGAGGCGCTGATGCACATTCCGTCAGGCCAGGTCACTACCTATTCCGAAATCGCGCAGCGTGTGGGATCGCCACAAGCCGTCCGCGCCGTGGGTACTGCGGTTGGCCGCAACCCGGTCAGCTGGCTGATCCCGTGCCACCGGGCGCTACGCAAATCCGGTGGGCTGGGTGGCTATCACTGGGGCTTGCCGGTCAAACGCGCAATGCTGGCATTCGAGGCCGCTCAGGCCGACGCATAGTCACGTCAAAAACAAACTTTGCGCTGCTGCATCCTGTGATAGTGAGATTCTATGAAGAAGGACAGCAGGCAGATCACACAGACATTCGCGGCGTGGGCCATTCCGGTTTCAGTGGCGGTTTTGCTGCTGAAACTGCTGGCCTGGTGGGTGACGGGCTCGGTCGCCCTGCTCTCGGACGCCTTGGAATCAGTGGTGAATGTGGCGGCCGCTCTGCTTGCATTTTTTGCGGTGCGGATATCTGGCATGCCGCCAGACAAGAAACACCCGTTCGGGCATAAGAAAGCCGAGTACCTGTCGGCCGTGGCCGAAGGGACGCTGATTGTTCTGGCCGCACTGCTGATCATTCGTGAAGCTGTTTTCGCATTACCTGATCCGCATCTGGCCGGGGAACCGTTCCTGGGCATTGCCATAAATGTGGGCGCGACGTGCCTGAATGGTATCTGGGCGTTTCTGCTGTTGCGGGTTGGGCGACGAGAATCCTCACCGGCGTTGGAGGCGAGCGGAAAGCACATATTAACCGACATTATGACCTCGGTCGGTGTTGTTGTCGGGTTGCTGATTGCGATGGCGACAGGTTGGTTGATCCTTGATCCCATTATCGCGATTCTGGTGGCCGTTAACATTTTGTGGGAAGGTTGGAAGGTCATCCGTAGCTCGGTCGACGGGTTGATGGATGCTTCGCTGATCGACGGAGAATTGACGTCTGTCCGCGAAACAATCGAAGCCAATTTAGGCCCGGCGCTTGAGTATCATGATCTGCGCGGTCGCAGGTCAGCCAACATGATTTTCGTTGAGTTTCACCTTGTCGTCGACGGTGCCATGTCGGTCGCGGCCGCGCATGACATCTGCGACGATATCGAGGCGGCCCTGAACAGGAAGTTTCCGGGGTCAGTCTTTGTCATCCATCTGGAACCGGACAGCGAGTTGAAAAGTGCCAGCGCCTGATTGACAGATACACTTGCCGGTGCCAAAGGTTTCCTTCAGGTTTGGGTCCCCTGCCGTTCGCTGCCATTTGGCATTGGTGAAACCCGGTTGATGAACATCTGTTGCCCTTTTCTGGCGCGCGGATGGTAATGCGAACTCCGTCCTGACTTGGCGCCCGTTTAAGGAAACGAGGCAAGAAATGACACGTTCAAACAGTATTGCTCCACTTGAGGAGCTAAAAGCGCAGGCAAAACGACTGCGCGACAGGCTGCGCGGAGCGGGGGTTACGCTCTCGCATAGTGAATCGCTGGAATTGCTGGCGCATCAACATGGGGTGCGCGATTGGAATACGTTGCACGCAATGGCCGGAAATCGCATGCATTTGCGTGTTGGTGATCGCGTTGAAGGGTTCTATCTGGGGCAGCCGTTCAGGGCGGAGATCCGTGGTATGACCCTGTTGGGTGACGGGTCGCATCGGCGCGTTACCTTACACTTTGACACCCCCGTGGATGTCGTTCAATTCGACAGCTTCTCGGCCTATCGGCAACGCGTAACCGGTGAGATTGGCTGGGATGGCCGATCCACACGACATACCTCGGACGGCCAACCGCAACTGATCGTGCGACCCACGTAAAGAAAAGGGCGCGGCGGGTAACCACCGCCGCGCCCTTTTGTTAAGTTCTGGTCTGGCGTCACTCTGCCGCCCAGCCACCGACGGCTTTGACCTCAAGGAAGTCCTCCAACCCCCACAAGCCGCCTTCGCGCCCGTTGCCGGACTGTTTCATGCCGCCAAACGGTGATCCTGCACTGCGCGACTGGCCATTCATTTCGACCATGCCGGACCGCAGTACCCGCGCCATTCGATTTGCTCGCGCGCCGTCTTGTGTCTGAACGTAATTGGTCAGGCCGTATGGCGTGTCGTTGGCAATCTCGACCGCCTCTTCTTCGGTGTCGAAGGGGATCATGGTCAGGACGGGGCCAAAGATCTCTTCGCGCGCGATGTTCATCTGGTTATTGGCGTCGGCAAAGACGGTTGGACGTACATAATAGCCCTTGTTCAGCCCCTCGGGCCGACCGGTGCCGCCTGCTACCAGCCGGGCGCCTTCATCGATGCCCTTCTGGATCAGGTCCTGGATTTTGTTCCACTGCACCTCGTTCACGACGGGGCCGATATGGCGGCCTTCTTCCTGCGCGCTGCCCACGGAAACCATGCTGGCCACTTCAGCCGCCGTTTCCACGGCCTGATCGTAGATCGGGCGCTGCACCAGCATGCGGCTGGGCGCATTACAGCTTTGGCCGGTGTTGTTCATCATGTGCAGAACACCACGTTTGACGGCCTTTTCATCGGCATCGGCAAAGACCACGTTTGCACCCTTGCCGCCCAGCTCCAGATGTACCTTCTTCAAGGTGTCTGCAGCACTTTTTGAGATCGCTGTGCCTGCGCGGGTCGAGCCGGTAAAGCTGACCATATCCACATCCGGATGCGCCGACAGCTGGGAACCAACGCCCACGCCATCACCGTTCACCAGATTGAACACACCGGCGGGGAAGCCGGCCTCATCCATCATCTCGGCAAAGATCATCGCGTTCAGCGGGCTTTGTTCGGAGGGTTTCAGAACCATGGTGCAGCCTGCAATCGCCGCCGCGCCAACCTTGAGTGTGACTTGGTTCATCGGCCAGTTCCATGGCGTGATCAGGGCGGCCACGCCGACCGCCTCATAAATAATCCTGTCATTGGGCGCGTGATCGCCCAGCGGGCGGTCGAATTGGAACGCTTTGGCTGCGCGCACAAAGTTTGCAAGGTGATACATGCCCGCACCGGATTGCTGGGTGCGTGCCATGTCGATTGGCGCGCCCATCTCAAGCGACATCGCCTGTGCCAAATCCTCGGACCGGGATTGGTAAATCTCGATCAGTTTCTCGACCAGCGCGATGCGATCTTCGACCGGTGTGGCCATCCAGCCGGGCAGGGCGGCCTTTGCGGCAGCAACTGCGGCGTCGGTATCAGCTTGCGCGCCCAGTGAGATCACCGCGCAGGGTTCCTCGGTCGAGGGGTTGATCACCTCGAAATCATTCGCTGCAGATGGGGCGACCCATGTTCCGTCAATGTAGAAATTGCGTTTCTCGATCATCACGTATCCTCCTGATCCTGTGGCCCGGATGGCGGGAATTTGCGCCACTCTGGCACCGGCATATCGGTGTGGCAAGGCACAATTTGATCAAATTAATTTCCTCAAAAATGAATACCCTTTCAAGCAGCTAATGGTTTAACAATGGCGCAGAGCTATTAGGTTTCCAGCAACCGACTCGGTTTGTTTCACAAAAAAGGAGATGCCCCATGGGTTTGCGCATCAATGACACCGTTCCGAATTTCACTGCAGAGACGGATCAGGGCACTGTTCAGTTCCATGACTGGATCGGTGACAGCTGGGCGATCCTGTTCTCACACCCCAAGGATTTCACGCCGGTCTGCACTACCGAGTTCTCGGCCGTTGCACAGCTGAACGACGAATGGGCAGCCCGCAATACCAAGGTGATGGGCGTCTCAGTCGATGGTGTCGAGGACCACAAGAAGTGGAAGAAGGACATCGAGGCGTATGGCAACGCCAACCCCGGCTTTCCGATCATCGCCGACGACGGCCTGGCCGTGTCCAAGGCATTCGACATGCTGCCAGCCGAGGCGTACCTGCCCGATGGCCGCACCCCTGCCGACAGTGCAACCGTGCGTTCGGTCTTTATTATCGGCCCTGACAAACAGTTGAAACTGTCGATGACCTACCCGATGACCGTGGGCCGAAATTTTGCCGAAATCCTGCGCGCGCTGGATGGTCTGCAGATGAGTGCCAAGGGCGTGGCCACCCCCGCGAACTGGGTGCCGGGCGAAGACGTGATCATCCCGCCGGCCGTGTCGAATGATGAGGCAAAAGAAAAGTTCGGTGAGTTTGAAACCATCTTTCCGTATCTGCGTAAAACCAAAGCGCCCAGCTAAAGTAGCTCGGGCAGGGCGATAAGTTCTGCCCGATTCCAATCCGCCTTCAAGGGTGACTAAGCTGCGTATCGTTGAGGGTGCTGATACAGTTTCCGACGGTAGGCAGCGCGTTTGAACTCACGCGTTAGCTTGTCGGCCAGCGGCGGGCTTGCCTGTATGGTCGAACCGCCGATTTCTTGTGCGACTTCCTGATTGCCGCTTCCTTGCAAGGAAAGGATCGGCTGCCCAGTCACCCAGTGCATTTGCAGGAACGTGTCGACCGGTCGGTCAATCTGGTCGGTTACGGCAAGCAACCGCTCAGCCGCACGGCGCCCGACCACCTGGCAGACGCATTGCAAGCCAATGACTTTTGGCAGGATCAGGCGCAATCCATTTTGCTTTATAAGCGTTCGTGCCGCATCCTCGCGTTGTTTCACGGGAATTCGGATATAGTGATCCGGGGTTGCAAGCGGATCCAGCATCTCTAACGCATAGGCCATACGACACGGATCTATGCGCAAATCATCCTCGGTAATGATAGCGCGGTCGATCTTTTCATCAACGAGCTTGCGCCAGATTCGCCGATGGCTCGCGAAAATTCCGATCTCCGCAGGGCGTAGCGGAAAAGGGTATCTGGGGCGATACAAATCGCCCGGAAACAATTGTACATCCGCGATTTGAGCGGGGTCCTTCCCATTGACGGCCTCGAACAGTTCCGCATCGGGCAGACTGGCACACAGCCTTTCGGCATTGGGTCGCCGCGCTGTGCTTGCTGTCATATGGATGACAAAAGTCCTCATGCCACAGTGCATAGAACACGATAACGAAAGGGGGAAGAGAAACCCGAAAGAAACACTTCCCCGTGATCCATCAGAAACCGTAACGCAGTCCGACATTGACGCTGAAGGCGTCGATATCATCCTCGACCGTACCCGTAGACGCACCGTTTGGTGCCAAACGTGCCGAGGATACGTCGAATGCGCGGGCATATCGGGTGTCCAGGGTCAGAGATGTATTTGGGCTGATCTCATAGGCTACACCGGCAATAATTTGCGCAGCAAAGGTGGTGTCGGTGTCGTTAAGTTCAACGCCCGGCCCGTAGACAAAGTCCAGATCAGAATAGGTGGCACCCAGACCCAGACCGACATAGGGCGTGAAGGCCCCTGCCTGTTTGAAATCGACCAGCACATTGGCGAACAGCGATGTCTGCGACACGTCACCCGAAATGTTGCCTTCTGCGCCGGGTCCGTTGCCTGAAAAATTGACGCCATCCACGTCGTTGTCGCGGTAGGACAGCTCCAGCTCGATCCGGGCGCCAAACTGATCGTTCGACCACTGCGGGATCTCTTTGCCGACCGCGATGCCCAGCCCATAGCCGCCATCGAAATCGGTATCCACCGACTGCGACGATCCATTGATTGTGCCGCTAAAGTCGCTGTCCTGCAGCTGGCTGTACCCGGCAAAGCCCTGAAGATAGAGATCATCCGACAGGCTCTGCGCGGCCAGCGCGGACGCGCTGATCGTCAAAGCTGTCGAGGCGAGAAGAAGACGCGTAACCATGACCATGTCCTTTGTTCCACATTTGTTATGGCGCACATGTGGGCAGTAGAGGCAGGAATGAAAGGCAACAGCCCTTCACTTCAATTCACAGGATATTGGGCAGATGTGAGTGAATAAGATCAGCACCGAGCTAACACTTTGGTTCACGGTCTATGTGGTCGAATTCGACCTTTCGGAACTGTTTGTCAGCAAAGGTTCGGAAAGCAGCTCATCGATGAAGTAGCTCAGCAATTGCACGCGTCCCGTAACTCCTGCCTTGCGATACACCGCTGCGCATTGCGCTTTGACCGTGCCTTCTTTGGTTTGCCGCAATGTCGCGATGTCCGCAATTGACAGACCCTTGATAGACAACAGGGCAACGTCGCGCTCAGCATCACTCAGGTTCCACTCAGTGAATTGAGAGGCAATGAGTTGAGCAAACGCGCCCTGCGCGACACTCAGCTGTCGCTGCATGTCGCGCACACGCCTGTTCTGGGACCTGATCAGTGCAATCGTTGCGGCAAGTCCGCCGATCAATGCCAGCGCCAGAACCAGTTCGAAACTATGCAGGTGGCGAAAGCCCGCGCTTTCCCCACCGGTCCAGTCCAACATCGCGTCGGTCACGAAAAAGGCGGCGCAGACGGCCTGCACCACCAGAAGGAGCCAAAGCAATGACGTTTGTGAAAGCTTCATGAGGCTCCTGAGGGTTCGTCGGGTCAGTCATCGTCCTGTTCGAGTTCGATGGCAGTTACCACGCCGTCGGTCTCGGACACGACAAGTTCAGTTTCTACACCATCTTTGATGAGTTCAACCTCGATCTCACCGTCTTCGAATTCGATCTCTTCAATCTGGTATCCCTGCGCCTCTAGGGTCGTGCGGATATCGGCCTCACTGGTGCCCAATTTGTCGCCCAGTCCGACATTGGCCAGTGCAAGAACCGGCGCTGTTGCAATCAATCCGGTCAGTGTCAGCAGTTTCAAGGTTTCCATTTTACATCTCCTTTTTGTGTCTCGGTGACGGGATGGAACTGGGGGCAAGCCGAGTGCGCTGCGATTGGCTTTTGGTTGAAACGCAGGGAATTGGACCAAGGTTTATCCCGGAAAATGCGGATTCAGGTCGCCTGGTTCTGCATTTGCCCGAATTGTGCTAGGGTTATGCGGGGGAAATCTACAGGCATTTAAACACGGCGTCGGGCGTTCAGACTGTGTAAAACAGGAGAAGACGATGGAATTCACAGATTGGTACGTTGAAGGCGAAGCATTCGGGAACTGCAATTGCGGCTATGCCTGCCCTTGCCAGTTCGAAGAATTACCAACCCATGGAAATTGCCGCGGCTTTGAGGTGCTTGAGGTTTCCAAAGGGCATTTTGGCGACACCGACCTTGCTGGCACAAAAGCTGCGCTGATCTACGCCTGGCCCGGCCCGATCTTTGAGGGCGGCGGCCAGATGCAGGTGATCATCGACCCAAGCGCCTCGGAAGCGCAACGGGTCGCATTGGAAAAAGTCTTTCACGGTGAAGAGACCGAGGAAATGGCAACCCACTGGCATGTATTCCGCACGATGTGCGACACCGTTCACGAGACCCTGTATGTGCCGATTGATTTTGAGATGGACATGGATGGGCGCACCGCCAAAGTCTCAATCGGTGAGGTGCTGAGCTCAACCGGCCGTCCCATCGAGGCCCCACATGGTGGTGGCCCGCATCGTGTACGGATCGACATTCCCGGTGGTATAGAATTCACCCTGGCCGAGATTGGCAGTGCATCGACCAAGGCAGATGCGGCGATCAAACTGGATTTGAACGACAGTTATGGGCAGTGGCATGTGATGAAACACGGGCCGTCTGGCGTGGCGCACTGACGTTCTGGGTATTTGACTTGTCAGCAAGGATCAGGCTGCAGCGGCTTCACCAGTCAGATGTTCGCTTTGGCCAGCTTCGTTCTTTTCCAAGCTTGGCTTAATCGGCCGCACGCGATCATAGATGATGTGGAACAGGTAGGTGTAAACCGTATAAGTCAGTGTCAGACCGACATTGAGCGCAAGCGCTGATCCCAGAGAATGCCCACCAACCATCATCAAAAGTGGGCAGGTGATCATGACTGCCGTAACCTCATGCAATGTGGCATGAAGAACGCGCACCGATTGGGGGCGTTTGCAGGCCAACCGAGCCGTTTTGCCCCGCTCAATCAGATCGAATATAGTATTGAAGATCGGGCACCAGATCATGATCACAATCGATAGCATGGCGATCATAGCGAACCCGTGCACCATCGATGCGCCGGTCAAATAAGCGTATACGGGTGAGACAAAAGCGATCCCGATCAGCTCGAAGCTGCCGGTCTGGATGACGCGTTCCTTGAAGGTCCTCAGGGTCATGTCACGCCTTTCAAAACACAGGATCACCGTTCGGCCGAGCGGATTGCCCGGCTGCTGAAATACGGGTGGTCTTAAGGGATGGATTGCTTCCCTAGCGTAACCTTTCATGAAGAAATACATCTGACTGTGAACTCGCACACATTCAGATATTTATGGCAATAATTGACCGATCCGTCCTTGGCTGGGCGGTCATAGCTCGAAACGAAAAAAGGCCCCGGCGTTTCCACCGGGGCCTTGATCAATTGAAAGAAGAACAGATTACTCTGCGCTTTCCTCTTTCTTTTCTTTCTTCTCGGGCACGATCTCTTCGCCGGTTTCCTGATCGACGACTTTCATCGACAGGCGGACCTTGCCGCGGTCGTCAAAGCCCAGCAGCTTGACCTTTACTTCCTGACCTTCCTTCAGAACATCCGACGGATGGTTCAGGCGGCGGTTTTCGATCTGGGATACGTGGACCAGACCGTCGCGCTTGCCAAAGAAGTTCACGAAGGCACCGAAGTCGACGATCTTCACGACCTTACCGGTGTAAACTTGGCCTTCTTCCGGCTCGGCGACGATCGAGTGGATCATCTCATACGCCTTCTTGATCGATTCACCATCGGGCGAGGCGATCTTGATCACACCATCGTCGTTGATGTCGACCTTAGCGCCGGACACTTCGACGATTTCGCGGATGACCTTACCGCCCGAGCCGATCACTTCACGGATCTTGTCGGTTGGAATGTTCATGGTCTCGATGCGCGGGGCGTGGACCGAGAAATCGTTGGTCTCGGACAGGGCTTTGCCCATCTCACCCAGGATGTGCATCCGGCCGTCCTTGGCTTGTGCCAGGGCTTTCTCCATGATCTCGGGCGTGATGCCCGCGACCTTGATGTCCATCTGCAGCGAGGTGATGCCGTTTTCGGTACCTGCCACTTTGAAGTCCATGTCGCCCAAGTGATCTTCGTCACCCAGAATGTCGGACAGGATGGCGTATTCGCCGTCATCTTCCAGGATCAGGCCCATGGCCACACCGGCAACCGGTGCTTTCAGCGGAACGCCCGCATCCATCATCGACAGCGAGCCGCCGCAGACCGACGCCATCGAGGACGATCCGTTGGATTCAGTGATCTCCGACACGATACGGATCGTGTAGGGGAAGTCGGTCGCCGCCGGCAGAACCGCCTGCAGGGCGCGCCATGCCAGCTTGCCGTGGCCGATCTCACGACGGCCCGGACCACCAACGCGGCCAACTTCACCAACCGAATACGGAGGGAAGTTGTAGTGCAGCAGGAAGTTCGATTTGAAGTTGCCATGCAGCGCGTCGATGAACTGCTCATCGTCGCCAGTGCCCAGCGTGGTTACGGCCAGCGCCTGCGTTTCACCGCGGGTGAACAGGGCGGAACCATGTGTCCGCGGCAGCATCGAGGTTTCTGCAACGATCGAGCGGATATCGGTGGTCGAACGACCGTCGATCCGCTTGCCGCCTTTGACGACGTCACCGCGCAGAATGCCAGCTTCCAGC
This sequence comes from Ruegeria sp. CDSC054, assembly GCF_059610645.1. Lineage (NCBI taxonomy): Bacteria > Pseudomonadati > Pseudomonadota > Alphaproteobacteria > Rhodobacterales > Roseobacteraceae > Ruegeria > Ruegeria sp. CDSC054. Next base: position 308,352 of record NZ_JBXWOA010000004.1, read on the forward strand.
TTTTTCATAGCCGAACCGAGGTTGCCGTCTTCCAGCTGCTCTTCGGTCAGCGCTGCTTTGATCGCTTCACGCGCAGCGGCAACAGCGGTGGTGCGCTCTTGCTTGTCGGTGATCGCGAAAGCGGCGCGCATTTGCTCTTCCCCAGCAGCTTTGACTGCGGCGGACAGCTCCGAGTAGTCGGGCGCCTGGAAGTCGAACGGCTCTTTCGCGGCGTCTTCGGCCAGCGAGATGATCAGGTCGATGACCGGCTGAATCTGTTCATGTGCGAATTTGACCGCACCCAGCATTTCGGCCTCGGACAGCTCGTACGCTTCCGATTCAACCATCATTACGGCGTCTTTGGTGCCGGCAACAACCAGGTCCAGGCGCTGTTCAGGGTTCAGGCGCAGGTCCTGCATGTCATCGACGGTCGGGTTCAGAATGTATTCACCGTCCTCAAAACCAACGCGGGCACCGGCGATCGGACCCATGAACGGCGCGCCGGAAATAGTCAGCGCAGCCGAGGCAGCGATCATCGCAACCATGTCGGGGTCGTTGACCAGATCGTGGGACAGCACGGTGCACATCACCAGAACTTCGTTTTTGAAGCCGTCAACGAACAGCGGGCGGATCGGACGGTCGATCAGACGCGCAGTCAGCGTCTCTTTTTCGGTCGGGCGTGCCTCGCGCTTGAAGAAGCCACCCGGAACCTTACCGGCGGCATAGTATTTTTCCTGATAGTGGACGGTCAGAGGGAAAAAGTCCTGACCCGGTTTTTGCTGCCGTGCAAAGGTCACGTTCGCCATGACGCTGGTTTCGCCCAGTGTCGCGATCACGCTGCCGTCGGCCTGACGGGCAACCTTGCCGGTTTCCAGTGTGAGCGTCTCTTCGCCCCACTGCATAGATTTTTTCGTTACATCAAACATATGCGTATCCTAGATGGGAGCACTCCCGCCCCTGCGGGTCTCCCGTTTGCATGGCGGCCCCATTGCCGCCGATCCCATTTTAGCTTTCGTCTGAGTGCCGGGATCAGGGCACAACGTCTCAGATACCGCGCGCATACATGAGATTGGTGTAGAAGGAAAGGGGAACCGCGCAGGGCCGGTGAAGGACTGCGCAGCCTACGCCCGATCCATTTTGGACCGGGCCAGAGCCGTTCAAAAGAGTGCGTGCGCGAGGATCATCACCACGCCGCATCCCAGAGCATAGCCAGTGTCGACCATGATCGCGAACACGCTTTTTTGCGCCCAGGCCCCGACCGAGGCCGTCTGCGCCGCCACTGCAAGGATGGCCAGAAGGGCGACGCCCAGGCTGTTGGTGGTTTCGGTGAGCGCGATCACGGTGGCCAGCAAGATCAGGAACACGATCTGAGCGGCCATCTGAGGCAATGGCGGCGATTCCGGCGGTGTCGGATCGATCCGCGTTCCTTCGGCCCAGCGTTTCTGGAATCCGACCGGTCCATAGACCAGCCATCCCAGCAGAAAGGCCGCGATCACCCCCGCTGCAAGGGCCAGCCAGTTGATCATAGCGCTGTCTCCAGCGCTGCAAGGATCGCAGTCCATCCGCCCTCATGATTGTCGCGGCTTTCCTGTGATGGGAATCGGACGTGATGCAGTCGCAATTCGGTCCCTGCATCGGTTGGCGTGAAATTCAGCGTCACGGTGGAATCATCCTGACTGTACGGAGAGTTCCAAGTAAATTGAAGCCGGTTCGGGCGGTCGATGACCTTGTATTCGCCCTCATGTGGCAGGTCACCCGCTTCGGGTGCACGCATGATGATCTTGAACCGTCCACCGACCTTTGCATCGGAATGCGCCTCTGGCACCGTCATACCCGGCCCCGGCAGCATGAATTTGGCCAGCATATCCGGGTTCAGCCAGGCGTCGAACACCTTTTCGGGTGGGTGCGGGATTGCGCGTGTAATTTCAAGTGACAGATCCGTCATCTTCTGGGTCCTCCAAAGCAGTTTCCAAAGCGTCGAGCCGAAGCGCCCAGATCGAACGCAAACCGGCAAACCATTCATCCACGGCTGACAAGGGATCCATTTGAACCTCGATCAAATGCTCGCGCCATTCCGTCCGGCGCCGCACCAATTCGGCGTTTTCCAACACCTTGATGTGCTTGGATACCGAATTGAGGCTCATATCGAATTGCCGCGCGATGTCCGTCACCCGCAAGGGTCCCTGCTGCGCAAGCATCGTCAGGATCGCACGGCGGGTTGGGTCGGACGCGGCCTTCAATATCGCGCTCAAATCAGAGCGACTCTCTCGTTCAACCATATGGATGAATTACACCCTTCTTCTGCTTCAGTCAACCATTTGGGTGAATAACACGGATAAAGCCCCTTGGCCAGAAGTTGGGACCAATGATCCCGGTGCCGTCCAAAGTCGTTTATCAAGTTAGATAAATTCACTAACGGGAATGCGTTTGGTGAAATTATGTCGTCAGTGTAAGCTGTTATCACGAAGCCCGCGGTCGAATTGACGGAGAAGCGCCAAGGGACAAAATCTCGTTTCCGTCCGCTGGTCGAATACCTTGGCGTTTGCACTTAGCGAACAGAAGGGCAGACGAATGGCACAAACCAAGAAAATGCTGGATCCGGACCCCCGGATTTACGACTTCGAGACCGAATACGAGCTTGGGCAAGACAACGTCCGGCCATTCGGTCTGGACATCCACAACCCGGTCTTTTTGATCTCGAGCATCCTGATCTTTGCGTTCGTTCTGATCGCTTTGGCCAACCAAGAGGGTACCGCGGCACTGTTTGGCTGGCTAAGACCATGGCTCACCAGCACGTTTGACTGGTTCCTGGTCCTGTCGGTCGACGCAATCACATTGTTCTGTCTTGTTCTGATCGTGCTGCCGGTTGGCAAGGTGCGGATCGGTGGCAAGGACGCAAAGCCCGACTATTCCTATGCCGGGTGGATTGCGATGATGTTCGCGGCTGGTATCGGCATCGGGCTGTTGTTCTTTGGAGTGATGGAGCCCGTCTATTACAATTTTGCCGAAGACGGCAACGCGGTGCCACTGGGCATCGACATCGCCGTTCCGGGCAATGAATATGCTGGAGTCGTCGGTACAATCCATCACTGGGGGCTGGAAGGCTGGGCGGTCTACGCCGCTGTTGGTCTAAGCCTGGCCATCTTTGCCTATAACCTTGATCTGCCCTTAACCCTGCGGTCGGCCTTCTACCCGATCCTGGGCGAACGCGTCTGGGGTTGGTGGGGCCACATCATCGATACCTTGGCTGTGTTTGCGACGCTCTTTGGCCTGACCACCTCGTTGGGTCTTGGTGCGCAGCAGGTTGCGGCGGGCCTGAATGAGGTGTTCGGCATCGAACCCAGCCCAACCGTCACAGTCCTGCTGATCATCGGTATCACGTTGATTGCGTTGGGTTCGGTCCTGATGGGGATGGATGCTGGCGTCAAACGGTTGAGTGAAATCAACATGATCATGGCCGTCGGCCTGTTTATCTTCGTGATTGTTGTTACTGGCGTCGGCACGGCCATCGCACGGTATTTCAACGTGATGGTGGATTATGTGTACCACCTGCCGGCGCTGTCGAACCCGTTCGGACGCGAAGACACCAGTTACTTCCACGGCTGGACGACCTTCTATTGGGCCTGGTGGATCGCATGGTCGCCTTTTGTGGGCATGTTCATCGCCCGCATCTCAAAAGGTCGCACAGTGCGCGAGTTCATCCTTTGCGCCCTGCTCGCACCAACGGCTGTTTGTGCCTTGTGGATGTCGACCTTTGGCGGTGCCGCCATCGACATGTTGAACGCAGGTGGAGCCGAAGGTGTGCGTGCCACAGTGATCGACAGCTACGCCCCTGAAGGTGCCCTGTTCGGATTCCTCAAGGAGCTGCCGCTTTACAGTATTGTTGCGCCAATCGCCCTGGTCCTGATCGTGGTGTTCTTTGTCACCTCGTCGGATTCCGGTTCGCTGGTGATCGACACGATTACTGCGGGTGGCAAGATGGACGCACCGGTGGTTCAGCGGGTGTTCTGGTGCACTTTGGAAGGTCTGGTCGCCATTGCGCTGTTGCTTGGCGGGGGCCTCTCTGCACTGCAAGGTGCTGCGGTTTCGACAGGTATCCCGTTCACCTTGGTGGTTCTGATCATGTGCTACTGCTTGTGGCTGGCGCTGAAATCAGAAAAAGCTAAGATGTAGGGCCTTGATCCGATACATTCTGGACGCCCGCCTTTTGGCGGGCGTTCTTTTGCCGCCGGACAACCGAAAACGCCCGGAAACTTCGCGGAGAAAAAGCAAGGCACAGGCTAGAGGCCCTGAAGCTTAAACTTCTGCGACACTCACAGCAGTTTCGAGCGCTTGATCAAGACTGTTCGCCACCTGATCCACGTCGTCCAACGACAAACACAGCGGTGGCACCATCCGTAGGCATTGTTGAAACGGGCCGGACTTTGACAGGATAATTCCTTGTGCGCGGCAGGCTTCGAAAACTTCTGTGGTCATGTCCTTGTCCGGCGTTTTGCTATCCCGGTCTTTCACGAATTCCAGCGCAAGCATAAGGCCTTTCCCGCGAACATCGCCGATGACCTGATACTTGTCTTTCAAGCCATGCAGCCTTTCCAGCAAGGCGGCCCCTACAACGCGGGCGTTTTCCTGCAACCCTTCGTCCCGCATGACAGCAAGAACCGCACGGGCTGCGGCAGCCGAGGTCGGGTTGGCCCCATAGGTGTGGAACATGAACCTTTCCGCCATCGGTTCCGCAATATGTTTCTTGGCCACAACCGCCCCGATCGGGAAGCCATTTCCAAGACCTTTTGCCATGACGACGATGTCGGGTACGACGCCGTCCGCTTCGAACCCCCAGAAGTTTTCGCCAGTGCGGCCAAAGCCCGACTGCACCTCGTCCGCGATATAAAGACCTCCTTCCGCGCGCACGCGTTTGGCTGCGCCGGACATATAACCGGGCGGCATTTCGATGATGCCACCATAGCCCTGCACGCTTTCGACAAAGATGCCCGCCACATTGCCGGATGTGGCTGTGGCGATGGTGCGATCGATCTCATCCAGATAGGGCTGCGTGCCCGGCCCAAAGATGCCGCGGTATTGATTGGGTTCCGGCACAAAGGCCACGTTGCCGGGCATGCCCGGGTGACGCCAGCCCGAGATACCGGTAATCGACTGCGCCGCAGCCGTTGGCCCGTGATATGCGGTGCGCAGCGCAAGTAAATCCAGATTGCCTGTGTAAGTGCGCGCCATGGTCATCGCCAGATCAACCGCTTCGGATCCGGAGTTGGTCAGATGCACCACCCAGTCATGTCCTTTGGGCATCGTCGCGGCCAGTTCTTCGGCCAGATGTGCTGGTGTCGGGTGGTAGAACATTGTCGTGCAGTGGGTCAGTTCCTGCGCCTGTGCTGCTGCCGCCGCCACCACGCGCGGGTGCGAGTGCCCGACCGAGATACAGACATTCATGCCCAGCAGATCGGTGTATTTCCGACCATCCGTATCCCAAAGGTATTGTCCCTGACCTTTCTTGAAAACGATAGGTTCGCGAAACGGTGTGAACCGCGTTAGTGAGGCAGCATAGTACTGGTCCCGTCGCGCGGCGGTGTTCGAAAAGTCCCAGTCGGTGTGAAGGGCGTGGTCGGTCATTCGGAACCTCCGGTTTTCAAGCGTGAGTTTTCGGGGTCAAAGGGAGCCTTTGGCAGGATGGTTGCCGCACGATGCTGGCCCAGTATTGAGATGGTCAGCCCGTCTCGCGCGGTCTGGTCGCGCAGATAGGCCAGGGCCAGAACTTTTCCGGTCCGGTGGCCATAGGCACCCGAGGTGGCGATCCCAACGGGCAGATCGTCTTTCCAGATCGTGTGGGAGTAGAACGGGTCAATCTCACCGGCCTCGACCTCAAGCAGCACCATATCCCACGTGTTGTCTCGGCCCAGTCCGTGGCGCAGGTCCTTGCGGACAAACGGGGTCAGACCGGCCTCAAGCGGGCTGCGTTCGGTCGTCAGGTCACTGCCCCAACCGCGATACCCTTTTTCAAGGCGCATGGAGTTTGCTGCATAGGCCCCATAGAACCCAAGACCAAGCGGTTTGGCGACCTCTTCCAGCGTCGTGAAAAGCTGCACGGCATTTTCTTTGGCCACATGCAATTCCCAGCCACATTCGCCCAGATAAGACACCCGCAGAGCGCGCAGGGAAATCCCGCCTACATGGGTCTCTTGCGCGGTGAGCCAGGGCATATGGTTCAACTCGGGCAACACATCGGCGGATTTGGGTCCCATGACGCCGATAACTGCCAGATCCTCAGACACGTTTCGAACGGTGACGTCAAAGCCTTTGGCAACCTGTGTCAGAAGATCCTGGTCGATCTGCTCGGCCGCGGCGGCGCTGGTCAGATAGGCGTGATCCTCGGCCAAGCGTGTGACGGTGAACTCTGACAATACGCCGCCTTTGGGTGTCAGCGCATGGGTCAGGCCGATCCGGCCCGGCTGGATGGCGCGGTTTGCGCCCAATGCTTGTAGGAAGGCCGCGATATCGGGGCCGGTGACGTCGAATTTCGAAAACACCGACAGGTCGCCCATGGCGACGCGGTTGTGCGCGGCCTCGACCTCTTGCGCCACGGGTTCGAACCAATTGGCGCGACGGAAGGTTTCGTCGGCGACTGCTCCGGGTGTGTCCGAGAACCAGTTTGGACGTTCCCACCCATAGGCCGCACCCATCACCGCGCCGCGTTCGACCATTAGGTCATGCAGTGGAGACAGGCGCAGACCGCGCCCGGCGGGGCGTTCTTCGTGCGGATAGTGCACGCCGAATTGCAGGCCGAAGCACTCGACGGCCTTGGCCACGCGATAATCACGATCAGCCCAGGACCCAAAGCGGCGCGAGTCCACGGCCAGCGCATCCATCGGCGGCGCGCCGTGGGTCATCCAATGCGCAAGGAACCAGCCCGCGCCGCCGCCTTCCATGACGCCCATCGACGAGCCGGTCAAAAGCCACGCGTTTTGAAGCCCATGCGCAGGCCCGATCAGCGGATTGGCGTCGGGCGTGAACGTGATCGGGCCGTTAATCACCGATTTTACACCACCGGTTTCCAGCGCCGGAATCCGATCCATCGCGGCCATGATGATATGTTCCACACTGTCCAGATCCGGCGGCATCAGATCCGCGCCAAACTCCGGTGGCACACCATCGACCGACCAGACCTTGGCGTCTTTTTCATACGGCCCAAGGATCAGCCCATCGCGTTCCTGCCGCACATACCAGCTTTCTTCGGGGTCGCGGATGATCGGCAGCTCTGGCAATCCCTCTTTGATCCGAGATGACACGGCCTCCACCGTGTCCGTCACCAGATATTGGTGCAGCACCGGAACAGACGGGATGTTGAGGCCCATCATATGCCCGATTTCCCAACCCCAGGTGCCTGCAGCGTTGACTACGTGGGTGGTTTCGATGATCTCTTTCGCGGTCTCGATCCGCCAATGGTCCTGCTGACGCTCAATCGCGGTGACCGCGCAGTTGCGCATGATCCGCGCCCCGCCCCGCCGGGCAACCTCGGCCATCGCGTGGGTTGCCAGCGTAGGGTCTACATGGCCGTCATCGGGTTCATAGATCCCCCCGATCAGCCCATCCAGTTTGGCCAGAGGGAACAGCTCGGCGATGCGCTCGGGCGTCAGCACCTCCAGCGGGTAACCGGTGAATTCGGACAGACCGGCCACATGGCGGAACTCGTCCATTCGGTCGGGGTTGCGTGTGATCCGCATCGCACCCAAGCGGTGAAAGCCGCAATCGCGTCCTGTTTCCTGCGGAAGTATATCGCGGTAAAGCCGAACAGAGGCAGCACGCAATTCCTGAATGGTGGGATTATGCGCGAAATGAGTACACAGTCCCGCCGCATGCCAGGTCGATCCGTGGGTCAGGTCGTTTTTCTCGACCAGCAGAACATCGGACCAGCCAGCCTTGACCAGATGATACATCAGCGACACGCCCATGGCCCCGCCGCCGATGATAGTAACCTGCGCCTTGATCATGCGCGCATCCTTTCGCCTGAGGGATCAAAGGGTGGGCGTCGCAAGGGCTGCGCGGGATAGTCCTGCCCGGCGACCCGAACCGTGAATTTTCGATCGCATGTCTGGGCCAACGTCTCGCCCGGTTGGACCGCGACCATGGCAAAACACAGGTTCAGCCCCGTACGCGGCCCGCGCCCGCCCGAGGTTGTCAGCCCCACATGGGTGCCATGCTCGAACACCGGTTCGTCATGCAGCATCAGGGCATTGCCGTGAACCTGCAGAAGGATCAGGCGCTGTTGCAAGCCGTTGGACTTTTGCTGTTCCAGCGCCGCTTTGCCCTGAAACTCCTTGTCCCAGTCGATGGTGAACCCCAGGCCGGCTTCCAGCGGAGTGATCTTGGGGCCAAGTTCATGCCCCCAGTGTTTGAAACCCTTCTCCAACCGGCAGGCATCCACCGCATAGTGACCCAGCGGGCGCGCGTCTGCCTTGTGGAGGGTGTCGAACAGCTGAGGGGCCTGCGCGTTGGGTACGGTTAGTTCCCAGCCCAATTCTCCGACAAAACTAACGCGCGTGCCGCGGCAAGTAATGCCTGCCATTTCGGCGGTGGCGGTATAGCCAAATGCCATTTCTGGTAGGCTGCCAAGACCCTGTAGCAGCGTCCGGCTGCCACCTCCCATTACACCGATTGTGCAGAATGCTTCGGTCACATCCCTGACAGACACATCGCCCTTCAAATGCCTGCGCAGGAACATCAGATCGCGCATCCGCGTGGCAGCGCCTGAAGTCAGATGAAACGCATCCCGACCCAACCGCGTGATGGTCACATCCATTTCGATCCCACCGCGCGCGTTGAGTATCTGCGTATAGACAGCCCGACCAATGGGCACGTCCATCTGCGCGGTCGTCAGGCGGTTCAATGAACCCAGAGCATCCGGTCCGGTGATGTCGAGCTTGGTAAAAGGGCTCAGATCAATCAACACGGTGCCCTCATCCATGACCGCCGCTTCGGCTCTGGCCAGCGGCCACCACCGCTGATCCGCCACCGAATAGTCCTGCGCCGGACCATAGTATATTCCGCGTTCCCAACCGGCAGTCAGGCCGAAATGCGCCCCGGCCTTAGCCCAGCAATCGTGCAGCGCGGTGGTGCGCAGACCTCTGCCTGATTTGGGCTGTTTATATGGCCAGTGAAGGGCAAAAAGATCAGCAACCGCCTCTTCCATTCGGTCGGCCATGTGTTCGGTGCTGGCTGTGGCGGGGTCGGCCCGGGCGACATCGACCTCCCACATATCCATCGAGGGGTGGCCGTCGACCATCCAATCTGCCAGCGCCCGTCCAATCCCCGCCGAGGACATGACCCCGACCGAGTTCATTCCCGCAGCGACAAACAGACCATTGACCGATGTTTCGCCTACAAGGGGTCTCGTGTCGGCCGTGAAACTCTCGGGGCCGTTCATGAAATGCTGGATGCCGACCCTTTCAAGGCTGGGGCAAAGCTCTAACGCCGCCTCCATGAAAGGGGCGAACTGGTGCCAGTCTTCAGCCAGTTCAAGGAAAGGTCGGTCTCCTTCGGGGCCGTAGGCATCCCAACATTTCGCATTGGGTTCAAAGCCACCAATGACCAGTTTGCCCGCGTCGCCCTTGATGTAGATGCCTCGATCCAGATCCCGGATCACTGGAAATGGGTTCGGCAGGTCGGGGATGGGTTCGGTGACCACATACATGTGCTCGACCGCCTGCAAGGGCAGCGTTACGCCAACATTTGCAGCCAGTTCGCGGGACCAGGCACCGGTGGCCAGAACGACCTGATCGGCGTCCAATTCGGTTCCATCAGCAAGAGTAACGCCGGTGATGCGCCCACCCTTTTTACGCAGTGACTGAACACTGGTGTTCTCGCGTATCGTCACCCTGCGATCCCGTGCGCCCTTGGCATAGGCCATGCACAGATCGACCGGGTTCACATTGGCATCTTCGGGCACATAAAGCGCGCCCACATGGTTGTTCAGATCGAGCTGTGGCAGAGGCACGTCCGAGGCGGCGATCACTCGCGGCGTCAGACCCTGAGTCTGGCCCAGATCAGAAATCCTGCGAAGCTCATCCAGGCGGGCGGGGTCGCGTGCCAGCCAATAACCGGACGTGCGGCGATATCCTGTGGACATGCCGGTCTCGGCCTCAAGGGCGGGGAAAACCTTAAGTGCCGCCATGGCCAATTGGGTCATATTTGGCGTCGCGCGTAGTGGGCCGACAATTCCAGCCGCATGCCAGGACGTGCCCGAGGTCAGCTGATTGCGTTCCAGAACCGTGACGTCACTCGAACCGCGCTTGGCCAGATGGTAGGCTAGGCTAAGGCCGATGGCGCCACCACCGATGATCAAAATGCGGCTCATCAAAAGTAATCCTGATCAGGTTTCTCGGCCTTGCGCTGCGCGATGTAGTCCTGCAGCGCGGCGTCGATGTCGGGATCGAGACCGGGGTCTTCGTAAGCGTCCAGCCGTTCCTTCCAGATTGCATTGGCGCGTGTCGCGGCGTCCAACTCTCCAGCCGCGTGCCATTGCTCGAATGAATTGTCGTCCGGGGTCCAGGGACGAAACAGCGCAGACATGAAATTGGCCTGCGTATGCTCGGAACCGAGGAAATGCTGTCCCGGACCGGTCGACGCAATAGCTTCCATTGCCTGGGCATTCTCGCTCATGTCGATGCCATCGAAGAACCGACCGATCTTGCCGCACAGATCATGATCCAGGATTGTCTTTTCGAACGAAGTCACCAAGCCGCCTTCAAGCCATCCAGTGGCGTGGTTGATCAGATTGGCGCCCGCGAACATCGACATCATCAACCCCCATGCGGCCTCTTGCTGGCTTTGGCCGTCCGGAACTTTTGAGGCGCTGAGCGTGCCAACCGTGTGCAGCGGCACCCCCAGCCTGCGGGCAAGCTGACCGGCAGCTAATACCATCAACCCGGCCTCGGGCGTGCCAAAGGTCGGTGCCCCGGATTTCATCGACATGGTTGAGGCAAAACTGCCCATCATGCAGGGTGCCCCGGGGTTTATCAGTTGGGTCAACGTCATCGCTGCCATGGTCTCGGCCAACACCTGAGCCAACGTCCCGGCAACGGTAGACGGCGACATGGCCCCGGTCAGAACCCAAGGGGTGCAAGCGACCGGTTGCCCGGCCCGGGCATAGGTTTTCAGCGCGCCCGACATGTGACTGTCCATCACCAACGGCGCGTTTGTATTCGAGACACAATACAGGGCGGCGTTTTCCGCCACGAAATCATCACCGAACACAATCCGTGCCATGTCGATTGCGTGGCCCGCGCGTTCGGCCCCGATAAAGGCCCCCATAAAGGCGCGGTCAGAATGGCGAATATGACCATAAAGCATGTCGAGATGGCGTTTATTGGCCGGTAAATCCACCGGCTCGCAAACCACGCCGCCCGAATGATGCAACCAGGGCAGGCTGTGATGCAGCTTGACCAGATCAACGAAATCCTGATGCGAGGCATAGCGCCGCCCGCGGTCCAGATCGTGCACAAAGGGCGGACCCCAAGCCGGACATAGCACGCTGGCATCGCCGCCCAGCTGAACGTTGTTGGCCGGGTTTCGGGCATGTTGAACGAACTGAGCCGGCGCTGTTGCCATGATCGTTTTGCGGCAGAACCCCGGCGTGAACCGCACACGCGAGCCATCTACGTCACAGCCTGCATCGGCAAAAATGCCTAGAATCTCTGGGTCGTCCTGAAACTCCATCCCGGTTTCGGCAAGGATGGTATCCGCATTGGCCTCGATCTGTTCCAACCCTGCCTCGCTGAGGACATTGAAGGTCGAAAGCTTGCGCAGAATAAACGGCGCGCGCGCCTCGGGAAGAGTGCGAGGTCCAGCGGCCCTGCGGCGTCGAGATGAGCGCGAACGTGTCATGGCCAAAGCGTTGACCGAGTGCTTGACGTAAACCAAGAAAATTCCAACAGTATAAAAATTATTTATACTAAGGATGAGCAATGCTGGATCATCGTAAACTCTCACCAAGTCTGATGCGTTCACTTGAGGTCTTCGTCGCCGTTGCGGAAACGGGTCAGATGCGGGCGGGCGCAAAACTTCTGAATCTGTCGCAGCCAGCAGCGTCCCAGCACGTCACAGCGCTGGAAAAGGCATTCGGCACTGTGCTTTTGGACCGCAGTACGCGTCCGGCGCGGCTGACCTATGCGGGTGCGCGTTTGCATGGAAGAGCGCAGAAAATTCTAGATGCACTTTCCGACATGGAAACGGAACTGCGCCACGTTGGCCAGAAATCCCTGACGCTGCTGCGGGTCGGCATTCAAGCCTCGATCGCCACGACGCTGACGCCCTCTTTGGTCGATTTCGCGCAGCGTGAGTTCAATGTCGAAGATATTACCCTGCATGCTGGCCAAAGCGGCAACCATGAACACCTGCTGCGGACGAAACAAGCGGACCTCGCGATCACATCAAATCCGTTTCTGGATATGGATGGCTTGGAGCGTCATCACGTTCTGACCGAAAGATACCTTCTGGTTCTTCCCGAAGCATATGACGGCCCGACAGACAGCCTAGAGGCGATCCAAACGCGGCTTCCTCTGGTGCGGTTCGGAGATACAACCAACGCGGGCCGCCAGATTGCGCAGCATCTGCGCCGATTGCGGTTTGAGCCCGACAAGGTCATCCAGGCGGACCGCTCCAGCATGGTTACGTCCTGTGTTTCTGCAGGTCAGGGGTTCAGCCTTTTGACGCCAACACTGCTGATCGATGGTCTGGTTGAGAATATGAGCCTGCAGTTGAAAGATCTTCCGGTCTCGGGCCTTTCGCGCACTTTGACAATTGTCGCCAGAAAGGAAGAGCTTCAGAGCTTTCCGGAGGCGCTTGCAGATATGTCCAGGCAGAAATTGGTGCAGCGCATCACCGGCCACATGGGCGACATCGGAGCAAAAAGCGTAGAGTACGATATGGTCTAGCGCGCCGTCACAAGCTTAACAGCGCGGGGAACTTCGGGCTCAGGTTCAGCCCAAAGTCGCTACCTGTTGGTGAACTTCGACAACATTGCCTTCGGGGTCGCGAAAGAACACTTGGTGCCACTCTTTCGAAAAGGCTGTGCCATAGTCCGAATAAGGAACCGCGTTTTCATCAAGTATCCTCAGGACCGCGGCAAGGTCATCCGTTCGGAACGCGATGTGTCCGCGGCTCACTGGATTGATGACCTGATCATTTTTAAAAGCGACGTCAAAGTCCCGTTCTGCCAGATGCATCTGCATGTTGCCGTCCGTTGCAAAGCGGATCTGGCCGTCATAACCGGCGTCTTCGGTTGCTTCAGAGCGCGGGAAATTCTGCTGCGGAATATCACCCAAACCCAAGACGTTTGTATAAAAGTCGTGTAGGCGGTCAACGTCGTCTGCCACCAGGTTAATATGATGAAATTCCAGCTTCATTTGGTTCCATTTTACTTGTCGTAACACACTGGATGTGTGCTTGGGGGACTGATGTATTGCGCAGCTGTTGATCAGGTCCCGGGATAGTGCCGACAGAGTTAGTGAACTGCAAGCCGGATTGAGCCCCACCATACCGCTACTTTGAGCGCGCGTTCCCTGATCCAACAAAAAACGCCCGCCAATTAGGGCGGGCGTCTAAAATCCAAAAGCGGCAGAAACCGGTATTAGCGGCGGATGCCCAGCTTTTTGATCAGATCCTGATAGCGCGCTTCTTCTTTGCCCTTCAGGTAGTCCAGCAGCTTACGGCGCTGGGCGACCATTTTCAGCAGACCGCGACGACCGTGGTTGTCTTTTTTGTGGGTCTTGAAGTGCTCGGTCAGGGTGGTGATGCGCGAGGTCAGGATGGCAACCTGGACTTCTGGCGAACCGGTGTCGCCGTCCTTGGTGCCGAATTCTTTCATGACGCGTGCTTTTTCAGCGGCAGTAATCGACATCGGGGTCTCCTTTAAAAGGTTAGAGTTGATGGCGCAGGCCGGGATGTCGTCCAGCACAGGCCCATGGAGAAAACCGCACTGATTCCGATGCGGATGGGCGCGTATAAGCGGATTTCAAGCAAATGGCAAAGGGATTCTATTGCTTCAACTCAGCGCATTGAGCTGCGATAGTTCCTGACCGTTGATCAGTTGGATATCGTCCAGGGTCAACCCTTTGGCACCCAGCAGTTGGGCGACGTTTTGTCCGTCGACCATGATACGGGTCAGGTTTTCGTTTTCAGCGTCTGTTTCAATGTTGATCTCCGGATATTCCTCGCCTTCCCACGAGATCAACAGCTTGTCCTGCCCGGGTTCAAAATCCATGACCTTGACGGCATCGTCATCCTCCTCGGGGTTCAGGTGGATGCTGTCAGCGCCTTCGCCTCCGGTCACGATGTCACCGCTATGGGCAGCTATAATGTCGTCGCCGGCACCGCCATTCAGAAAATCCACGGAGTCTTCGTTTTCGCCGTCCTCACCGGTCAGCACGTCGTCACCGTCGCCGCCAAACAAGACGTCTTCACCTGCGCCACCAGCAAGCTCATCGTCGCCATAGCCCCCATGCAGCGCATCCTCGCCCGCGCCTCCTGTCAGCGTGTCGTTGTCCTGACCGCCGTACAAATCGTCATCCCCATCGCCGCCGTCCAGCCTGTCGTCGCCGAAATGACCAAAAATCTTGTCGTCGCCATCATCACCGGACAGGACGTCATCGTTACTTTCGCCATGCAAAACATCATCGCCTTCGCCGCCCTGGATTGTATCAACGCCAACGCCGCCATGCAGAGTGTCATCGCCCATGCCCCCCAGCACAGTGTCGTCGCCACCGTAGCCGTTGATCTGGTCGTCGCCATCTTGCCCGGTCAGAATGTTTGTGTCGTCGTCCCCGGCCACAACCAAATCGCCTTCGAATTCTGAGACTATGGTCCCAGTCGAGGCCTCTTCGACTTTGTCGATGGTTTCATCAATCTCGAGATAACTGCCGTCAGAGATCTCTTGCGGTTCATCTTCGATGATCTCGTCTTCTTCGGTGTCGTCGTCAGCCTCGATAATACCGCCCATCGCATAGGCTGCTCCGCCCATTGCGGCCAGGCTCAGCAATCCGAACAGAAACATGGCAACCCTCCGAGAACGCACTGCTCCGAGGGTGAAATATCCCATATGATCAGTCAGTTGGTCAAAGCCAAGCTGAACTTGTGGTTAACCGTTGATCACCAAGGTTCGGGCTGTTGGGTATAGGCGATGTAAAGCGGGTGTTTGGGATGCCCGCCCTTGGTCAGCCCCAGATGAAACAGCGGCTGCCTGGTGTCGCGCAGAAGGGTTTCAACTGCAGGGCCACGGTCCAGATGCGCGCCATGGGTGCCCCAGGCGGCGATGACTTGATCGGCCCATTGCACGCCGTCCAGAATAGCCGCGTCGTTCTCGGGTCCTACCGGGTCGGCAGCAGCGCGCATCTTGCGCGGGTCCGTGTCGCGCCATGCGAAGATGTTGGTTACCTGAAACGCTCCGAACCCCAGCGCCCGCGCTCGGCGCTCGCAGCGTTCCACCGTCGGGTCGTTCTGAACTTCGGTCGCGGTTGACGGGTTCAGCATCACGAACAGAGCTTTGCGCCCCGCAGGATCCCAGATACGGGTCAGGCTATAGCGATATTTCTCGCAGTCGGAATAGATGGCGGTCGAGGGCGCGTCGCCCTTGGTGTGCGTTCGGGTAATCATGCCCTTCGCCTAGCACGTGGCTTAGGTAACGAACACCCGGCTGGGGTGCAATTCGCCCGATTTGTAGATCCCTACCGCCACGGCCTTGCCGTCCAGCGAAGCCCAGGCTTCATCGCCGTATTCCACGTCCGAGGCCAGAACCATGCCCGGGTTTCCGTTGCGCAGGCGGGTTGCGCCTTCGGGTGTGCATTTCAATTCAGGCAGATCGGCGAGGCCGGTTTCCAGCGGGTGCAGGTAGTCGTCCAGCGCAGTGGTCTTTGCCATCTCGTCGATCTTTTCGATGCTCAACCCGTCTTCGACATCGAATGGGCCGGACCAGATGCGGCGCAGTTCCCGAACGTGTCCGTGGCATCCCAGCGCCGCGCCCAGATCGCGGGCGATTGAGCGGACATAGCCGCCCTTGCCGCAGGTCATTTCCAGCGTCACGTGGTCTTCGTCGGGGCGGTCGACCAAAATCAACTCCTCAACCCATAGCGGACGTGCGGCCAATTCCACATCTTCGCCATCGCGGGCCAGCTTGTAGGCGCGCTGGCCGTCGATTTTCACGGCCGAGAACTTGGGTGGGACCTGCATGATATCACCCAGAAACGGGGCCAGTGCTTGTTTGATATCGTCATCCGATGGGCGCGCATCGCTGCTCGCAATCACTTCGCCTTCGGCATCATCGGTATTGGTGGCCTGACCCAAACGCACGGTGAATGTGTAGGCTTTCAACGCATCGGTGATGTAGGGAACGGTCTTGGTCGCCTCACCTAGTGCCACGGCCAGTACGCCAGTCGCTTCGGGGTCCAGTGTGCCCGCATGGCCCGCCTTCTTGGCATCCATCGCCCAGCGTACCTTGTTGACTACTGCAGTCGAGGTCATGCCCGCGGGCTTATCCACCACCAGCCAACCGGAAATGTCGCGACCCTTGCGTTTGCGTCCCATTCTACACCCTGAATCTTGCCGAGGCGCGCGACCTAACGGATCGTTCTGCCACTGTCAATTTCAGGGCGTATCTTCGACCACACCTACAATAGGGCCTAGCGAAAACCCGACATCCGACCGATTGCCCGCGCGTTCATACATCCGAGAGATATTGCCGTCGAAGAACAGGGCATTCGGGGTATCCAGTACATCGCGGAACAAGCTGCCGAACTCGTGAAAGGTGACATAGTCATCCGAGATCGCGAATACCGCCCGTGTCCCATCCGCGTTGGTACCAACGCCGTTGCGCACATAGCGCGAGGTCGAATCGGGCAAGAAGCGCGGGTGCAGTTCACCGTCTATGACCAGCATCGGGCCGGATTGCGTGGCGAAACGGCATTGCGGAGCCTGATCAACATATTCCAAGGTTTCGAAGACGTCGGCACGGCCCTCGCGGATGCAAAACACCCCGTTCGGCAGCAAGCCGAAATTGCCTGGACCGGCATTCGGGATCACGCGCATCTGTTCCTGACCGCCTTCGACATAATGCCCAACGGGCGAGCGGTCGTCATGATACATACCCGCGTTCATGGCAAATGCCAGTCGCTTTCCCTGTGGGGCCAGTGCCTCGTTCACAGATGAGAAATGGCCCAGCACGTCGCCTTCTTCATCATTGAGAAATAAACGCAGCTCTTCGCCTGCGGCATCCACCTCACATACGGTGTACCGCTTGTCCTCATGGGTCACCTTTTCGCACGTAACCGCAGAGGCTTGCGCGGCCCAGAAGACCGCGCCCAAAATGACAAATGCGCGGATCACTCGTCCAGATCGCGGCGCACCGCGTCCTGATCGAACATGCGGCGGGTGTCATCCATTCGGTCAAACGTGTCATCCAGCCGGAACCGCAGATCGGGTGAGAATTTCAGACCGACCTTCTTGCCGACCGCCCGCCGCAATTCACCCTTGTTGCGGGCCAGCAGCGCGATCACATCCTCCTGCCCCTTGCCGCCCAAGGGCAACACATAGGCGGTGGCGATCTTCAGATCGGGCGAGGTGCGCACCTCACCCACGGTGATTGACATGCGGTTCAGGTCGGGGTCGTGGACATCTCCGCGCGCCAGAACCTCGGACAGGGTGCGGCGGATCAGTTCGCCGACACGGAGTTGTCGTTGGGACGGGCCGGGGCCATCGTGGAATTTGTTCTTTGCCATATCCCCGATCTAAGCCCAAAGCAGGGCTTTGCCAAGCGGGCGCGAACCGGGTAGGAGGCTTTGAGCCGAATTCAACAAAAGGACCAGCGCAATGACCCATATTCCGGGGATCGTCATCACAGGGGCTTCGGGCCGTATGGGGCAGATGCTGATCAAAACCGTGACGGACAGCGATCAGGCGCGTTTGGTCGGTGTGGTTGAGCGGACTGGCCATGACTGGATCGGTCAGGATGTGGGCGAGGCGATGGGCGGTCAGGCGCTGGGCGTCACCGTCACAGACGACCCGCTAGAGGCGTTTTGGCAGGCGCAGGCGGTGATTGACTTTACTGCGCCCGAGGCGACATTGGAGTTTGCCGCACTGGCCGCGCAGGCACGTTGTGTGCATGTGATCGGCACCACTGGCATGTCGGATGAACAGATCGCCGCGCTGGAACCAGCCTCACGCCATGCAGTCATCGTGCGCGCGGGGAACATGAGTCTTGGCGTCAATCTGCTGGTGCAACTGACCAAGAAAGTCGCGGCTGCACTGGATGAGGATTTCGACATCGAAGTGATCGAAGGGCACCATCACCACAAGGTCGACGCCCCGTCGGGCACAGCATTGATGCTGGGCGAGGCCGCTGCCGAAGGGCGCGGCGTGAAGCTGGAAGATGTGTCTGACCGGGGCCGCGACGGCATCACCGGCGCGCGCAAGCGGGGCGACATCGGCTTCCACGCCATTCGCGGCGGCGACATTGTGGGCGAGCACGACGTCCTGTTCGCCGCCCCCGGAGAGCGCATCGTCCTGCGCCATTTGGCCACCGACCGCGCCATCTTTGCCCGTGGCGCTTTGAAGGCGGCACTGTGGGGGCAGGGCAAAGCGCCTGGTCAGTATGACATGGTGGATGTGCTGGGACTTTAAGCGCCCCTAGCGGAACGCCGCAAGACCGGGCGGTTCGGCGCCCTCGTCCTCGATCCTGGAAAACAGTGCGCCTAGTCGCTGATCCCAGGTCGGGTATTGGCCTGTACGCGCATAAGTCAGGCGTTCGGCCCCTATGGATATGCCAAGGGGTGCTGCCTGCCCGCCAATCACAACCTCACCGATTTCGGTCCAGTTGTCCGACGGCGGGTAAGCGGTGGGGGCCGTTTCATCCGTGCCGCCCAGCCGATAGTAGACGCCCATTGTCACAAGGTACTCATCACCAAACGGGTCGGGGAAGAAAAAGCCCGAGGCATCGCGTGAAGCCAATGCCTCGGCCTCATCGCGCAACAGAACCTTTTCGGTGAATGGTAAGCCTAACGCGTCCAGCACTGGGCGCATGTCATCGGCTTGCGGCACACTGACAAAAGCGATGCGGGACGGGTCGAGGTCAAAGCTTTGAGTCAGAATTTGCATCATCAGCCGGGTCATGGCTTGCCCATCAGCATCAGCGGGATGACAGCCGACCTCGTGAAACATCGGCAACACGTCTGCGCGTGATTTTTCATCAACGTCCGCGACGCGCGCCAGCGGCTGAATCACATAAGCACCCGAAGGGAGAACGGACTGATCGAAATCATGCCGCAATCCGCCGTTATAGTCGTCGACCCCCGAGGCCAGCGACAGGGACTCAGCCTCATTAAAACCAAGCTCGGAGAACGCGGTTCTCAGTTGATTGAGCGTGTTTGCGAACTCCTGTTCGAACGTGTCATTCTGGTCAGTGGCAGCAGCCCCGACGCCCGGAAACAGCGTTCCGACCGTTGCTGCGGTTCCAAGCTGAACCACTCGACGCCTATTCAATCCCATCAGAGCCCTCCCCTTTTGAGTTGGACACTGTCGAGCGTATCACAGATGTGGCCGCCAACGGTTAAGGGATTGTGAAAATGCGCGATACTGGCGTTTTGCCCTGTACTTCATAGGTCCTTGATTTTGTCGACCCGGAGCGGGCAGGCAAGGTAAACTCCGAACTCCTTGCCGATATCGGCGCTGACACGGGCGTGAACCTTGCCTTGCCGGTCGAGGAAACGCTGGTTGTCTTCGACGGGGAATATCCCTTCGTGCCAGATGCCGGGATGAATATAGAGGCCACGCGTACCATCACACCAGAAAGCCACCACCTTATCTGGCGTCAGGTTGTCGCCGGGCAGCGCGACAGGCACGATGAAGGGCTTGTTGTCCAGCGGCCAGAACATCTGCCCGCCATCGGGGTGGTAGTTCATGTGCCACAGTAGAACCTGATCGCGCGGTGCCGTCTGCAGGTCGGTCTGCGCCTGTTGTGGATCAGCGGACCAACCCAGAACATAGTGGCCTTTGACGGCCTCGTTCTCACCATAAAGCACGTCACCCTGCCAATCGCATTTGAACGTGCCTTCGACCCAGCCGCCCTCGTCGCCGGTTCCTTCGTCAATCTGGCGCCAGCCTTGTTGGGGCCAGCGAGCGATTTCAATCTCGAAGGTATCGGGGTCATCAACCAGACAGCCATAGCTTTTGACCGACGTGTCCGTGGCCCGGATCAGCGGAACCTCGTGCCACGGCAGTGACGGTTTCGAGCTGGCCTCGAAGATGTATTCCGGTGCACTCATGACGCCCCCAGATGCCTGTCGACCATGCGCTGCACCATCGGTGCGAAATGGGCGAAATCGGGGGTTTCCATGTCAGCCCGTTTGCCCGCCTCGTCCAAATAGCGCACCTGAATGATCTCTTTCAGGTTTGGGTTGCTCTCGAATTCAGCGACCTCTTCAGCGCTCATCGGCCCGCCCTGCAATTCCAGCGTATGGACCGAGGCGGCGGAGAGACGGTTGAAATACTCAGGCTTGGTCGCGCAGAGATACCGTTTGGCCGCCACGTGATAGCGGCAGCAATCGGTAATGACCGAGGGGAAGAACTGTTCCAGCACTTCGGCACCCGCATCCTCATGGTGGCGGTCTTCGGTATCGTCCGGGTGGTAGGTGCCGAACTCGGACGTAAAATGTCCGATATCGTGCAGCAATGCACCGACGATGATTTCCTCGGGCTGGCCGTTCTGCTCGGCGATCGTTGCACCTTGCAACATGTGTTCAGCCATGGTGACGGGCTCACCCAGATATTCCTCACCGCCGCGGCGATCGAAGATATCGCCGATGAAAGCCACGATATTGTCCCGGCTCAGGGTTGAGAAATCGGGCTTCATTCTGCGGCCTCCGGCTGGGCCATCTCCATCGCGGCCAGCGTGGACAGCAGCCCGTCCTTGTCGGCGTAGCAACCTTGCAGCCAGCGTGAGCCCGCACCGGAATAGCCCAGACGCGCGTGCAGCACGCGGGTGTTGTCGACGATGAAGCTCTCACCCGGTTCCAGCTTGAACGACACGCCCATGGCTGGATCGTCGATGATCTCGCCCAATTGACGATAGGCGGCGTAGTAGGCCTCCATCTGGTCAAAGGGCACGTCGACGAACGGCGCGGATGAGCGATTGTTGAACCGGATACCGACCAATTCACCATCGGGCGATAGCTCGATCATCGGGCGGCGTGAGCGCAGGCAGATACCGTCCGAGCCCTTGTATTCGAACCGGGCGGGATAGCCTGCCAGCAAGGCAAAACCTTCCGGGTTCTGTTCGTGCAGTTTTTCAGCGGCGCGGAAGCCGTCAACCACGATGGAATCACCACCCTCGGCACTGTTTTCCAGGCAATACAGAATTTGCAGCGTCGGAACCGGATCACGATAGGGGTTGTCGGTATGCGCCTGCAGACCAAGGCCGGTATAGGCGAGGTTGGTCGGGTTCACCTCGGTCCGGACCTCAAAATAGGGGCCGTAGTTGGTTTGGCGGACATAGCCGAACAGATCAGCGACTTTCAGCAGGGATTCCGGCTCGGTCGGTCCGCCGGTCAACTTGGCAAAGCCGTATTCGGCCACCGCAGCCAGCCAGCCACGCTTGGCGACGGGATTGGCGTGGACCTCGTCCCAATCTGCGCTGGGCGCGTCGATGCCGCGTCCCCAGGTGGTGATGCCGGGAGCCGTCCGACCCATGGGGCGGTTTTGATCGCGGTCATAGCTGTGCTCGGCCAGCCAGTCGGCGGGAAAGGTGACAATCTTGCCTTCTGGCTGAAAGGTGACTGTCAGATCACCATTGCTGATTTCGGCGGCGCTGACCGAAATGTCTGAGGGGATATCGCCGATGGTGATCAGACGTTGGCCATTGCCGGGCGCGCGGGTTTCGGGGTCCAGCGCGTTGTCGCGTAGCCAGATGGCGTGAAAGCGAGCCTTTGTGCCGGTGTCGAATTCTACGGTCACAACCGAGGCGTCATGGGTGGCAAAGCGCAGCATGGGGGGTCTCCTGTTCAGCGCGGGCTTTGGTTGAGGAGATACGCCCCTTGTGGCATTACGACAATTAATCCTTCTTTCTGCTGAGGCTTGGAAAAACTTATGGCTAAGAAAAAGATCGGGTTGCCACCCTTGGACTGGCTGCGCGTTTTTGAGGCGGCGGGGCGTCTGGGCGGGTTTTCCGCAGCGGCGAGGGAATTTGGTCTGACACAAGCGGCCGTAAGCCAGCGGATCGGCAACCTTGAAGCCTGGCTGGGTCGAACATTGTTTGTGCGTGAGGCGCGTGGCGTGTCACTGACTGTCGAAGGCGAAAGCTACCTACCACTGGTGCAAGACAGTTTGCAGGCGCTTGAACGCAATACCGAGGATCTGTTTGGAAAATCCCCGCGCGAATTGCGGGTGGCCGGTTTGTCATCGCACATCCATGCGCTTGTGGTGCCAAGTCTTGCCCGGTTTCAGGAGATGCAGCCGAAGGTGCGTGTTCTGACCGATTCCGTGGCGCGGCGGTCGTCGCTGGATGAAGAGCGGACATGGCTACAGATCCGTTATGGTCGGGGCGCTTGGCCGGGGCGGGATTCCGAATTGATTGCAGCTGAAGTGCTGGTGCCTATGGCGGCACCGGGCGTGGAATGGGGCGCGCCTTTGATTGATCTGCGCGGAGAACGACCGGGGTGGCGAGATTGGGCGCGAAAGGCAGATCAGGGCGATGTGACTACGTCGAACATCAGCTTCGATTCAATGGAACACGCGTTGTCTGCGGCACGTCAGGGCATGGGCGTAGCGTTGGGGTCGGTGCCCTTGGCCAAGGCGGATCTGCAGGACGGACGGTTGCGCCGGTTACGCCTACCAGAGCTGAAAACGAAGGATGGGTATTGGCTGACCTGGCCCGAGGAACGGGCGAAATCCAAGAAACAGCGCGCTCTGATCGCGGATTTTCTGGAAGCTTTGCGGGGATAGGCGATCAGAAATCGATCGCTATGCCCTTCTTCTCCCAATCACCGTACCGGGCCGGATCGGGGCCGTCGCGACCGCCCAGTTCCTTGGGCATATCTTTTGCCTCAGCCTCGGCTTTGCGGCGCCGCTCTTCAGCTTCGGCAAGGGCGCGCTGGGCAGCAGGCGGCAGGTCTTTGCGGTCGTTACTCATGACATCGGGTTCCTTTCCGTGCATGGGCTTGATATACGCCCGCGTCCGCTATTGGCAATGCGGGCGAGGATTAATTCAAAGGCGATTCCATGTCCGACAACGCAACAGCGGCCCGACGCAGCGCGATCTATCTGCTGGATCAGATACTGGGCGAAGGGCGCCTGCTGTCCGAATGTCTGGCCGCAGGCGCGCTGGACCGGTTGGCCCCTGAAGATCGCGCGCGGGCGCAACGCCTGACGCTGGAAACCCTGCGCGGATTGGAGCGTGCGGATCGTCTGCTGGAAAACCACCTGAACCGCACGCCGGCTTTGACCGTGCATAACGCCCTGCGCCTTGGCGCGGTCGAGCTGTGCCACGGTGAAGCGGCACATGGTGTTGTGAATTCAATGGTCGACATCGTAGGGCGTTCACGCAAGCACGGGCGGCTGAAAGGCCTAGTGAATGCCGTGTTGCGCAAAGTGGCCGCCGAAGGCCCCGATGCATGGCCCAAAATGCGCGTGCCGCGTTTGCCCGAATGGCTGCGTGATCCGCTGATCATGGCATGGGGTGAGGATGCAATCGTGGGAATGGAAAAGGCGCAATTTGCTGGCGCACCGCTTGACCTGTCTGTGAAGCCGGGCGCCAGCGGACCGGGTGAGGCCCTGCCTACCGGTTCGATGCGGCTGCACGATGCCGGTCAGGTCACCGCCCTTCCGGGCTATGGCAAAGGTGATTGGTGGGTGCAGGACGCGGCGGCCGCTATTCCAGTGCGCATACTTGCTCCGAAATCGGGCGAAAAAATCCTCGACCTTTGTGCCGCTCCGGGTGGAAAAACACTGCAACTGGCGGCGGCTGGGGCCGATGTTACGGCGCTCGACGTCTCTGAATCGCGATTGGCGCGGGTGCATGAGAACCTCAAACGCACCGGACTGACTGCCACTGTCGTCGCGGGCGACGCGCTTGAACATCAGGGCCAGTATGACGCCATCCTTTTGGACGCGCCGTGTTCTGCCACGGGAACGATCCGCAGGCACCCTGACTTGCCTTTTGCCAAAGACGGATCGGAATTCGGTGAGCTGATCGAGCTGCAGGCCCGGATGCTGGCCCACGCCTGGAGCTTGCTGAAACCCGGCGGGCGGCTGGTCTATTGCACTTGCTCTCTCCTGCCGGATGAGGGCGAGGTGCAGGTCGAAGAAGCGCTGGACCAACACCCCGATATGTCGGTGGATCGGGCGGCTTTGAGCATTGCCGGAATCGAGTCCGAATGGATCACCGAGGAAGGCGGCCTGCGTCTGCGGCCCGATTACTGGGCTGATCTTGGTGGAATGGATGGGTTCTACATCGCGCGCCTGAACAAATCGGCGTAGTTGCATGCTTTTCGATGACTTGACGATCGCCCCGGTCTATCGTTGGGTCTCAGGCGCCAGCAGAGCGCAAGGGGCAGAGTAACGAGCGTCATGTCGAAGACAGATACCATGACCAATCAGTGGACACGGTTTCAGAACCGTCTCTACGCGCGGCTCAGTCAGCGACGCAAAGCGGTCTCGGGGTTTGTTGGCGATCCGGAGCCGCGCACGGTGGGCTCATTTGCGCGTGGGCGTCAGTTGGTCGCCGGAAATCTGCTATTTGCGGGCTATCTGGTCGAAGCTCAGGAAACCGAGCTATGGGACGTGGCCGCGCCCAGTACCGGGTTCGACAATGAACGCCACGGCTTTGCCTGGCTCGACGATCTGGCAGCTGTCGGCGACATGCGCGCGCGTGAAAAGGCCCAGCGGTGGGTCTGGGGCTGGATCAATGCACATGGTCGCGGTCAGGGCCCGGGTTGGGCACCAGATCTGACCGGGCGGCGCGTCATACGCTGGATCAACCATGCGATTTTCCTGTTGCGCGGCGCAGATGAACACCAAAGCAGGATGTTTTTTCGTTCGTTGGCCCAACAGACATGGTTTCTGTCCAAGCGCTGGAAGGCAGCGACTCCCGGTCTTCCCCGGTTTGAGGCGCTTGCCGGGCTGGTGCAGGCTGGTCTGGCGCTGGAGGGTTTGGAGCAAATGGCCGATCCTGCCCTTCGTGCTTTGGCGCGCGAGTGTGACAGTCAGGTCGACGAACAGGGCGGTATCCCAACCCGCAACCCCGAAGAGCTGCTTGAGGTCTTTATGCTGCTTTCATGGACCTCGGCCGCGCTCAGCGCGTTGGGCCGGGGCACGCCCGGGGCGCAGGCAAGTGCCATCAAACGCATGGCCCCCACCTTGCGCAGCCTGCGCCATGCGGACGGGGCTTTGGCCCGGTTTCACGGCGGTGGGCGCGGTGTCGAAGGGCGTTTGGATCAGGCACTGGCGCAAAGCGGTGTCAGGCCACATCACACCACGGGGCTGTCCATGGGATTTGCCCGACTTTATGCGGCCAGAACCAGCGTGATTGTGGATGCCGCCACTCCACCCAAGGGGGCGGCGTCATACAACGCCCATGCTTCGACCCTCGCTTTCGAACTAACGTCGGGCCGCAGACCACTGGTGGTCAATTGCGGATCGGGCGAAAGCTTTGGGACGGAATGGCGGCGTGCGGGTCGGGCGACGCCGTCGCATTCGACACTGTGCCTTGATGGGTATTCAAGCGCTCGGCTGGCGCCACCGACGCAGGGAGCCGAACGCGAGGCACTGGTGGATGCGCCGCATGAGGTTCCCATTGATTTCGAGGATGCCTTTGAAGGCACGCGATTCATGGCCGGGCATGACGGGTATACCAAGGTCTTCGGATTGACACATGCGCGTACCTTTGAGCTGCGCTTTGATGGGCGTGAGCTGGCTTGCGAGGATATTCTGCTGACGGCCACCGACAAGGCGAAGCGCCAATTTGACAAGGCGATGGACGCCTCGGGTCTGAAGGGCATCGCCTTTGACATCCGGTTTCACCTGCATCCGGACGTGGATGCGGCACTGGATCTGGGGGGCGCTGCGGTGTCGATGGCGCTGAAAAGTGGTGAGATCTGGGTTTTCCGCCATGACGGCGTCGGAAAATTGTCTGTAGAACCAAGCGTTTATTTGGAAAACGGGCGTTTAAAACCACGCGCGACAAAACAGATCGTTCTATCTGGCCGCGCAATGGAGTA
The DNA here is from genome assembly GCF_059610645.1 of Ruegeria sp. CDSC054. Taxonomy (NCBI): domain Bacteria; kingdom Pseudomonadati; phylum Pseudomonadota; class Alphaproteobacteria; order Rhodobacterales; family Roseobacteraceae; genus Ruegeria; species Ruegeria sp. CDSC054. Next base: position 334,589 of record NZ_JBXWOA010000004.1, read on the forward strand.
TGCGACGCGCATCCGGTGGACGCTGAGCAAGGCCCAGGACACAGCCTATGCCGTGCGGGATATACACCGGGACGAGCCCGAGTTTGACTGACGCCAAAAGGACCTTTGACCCCATGACCGATCTTCACCCCGTGCGCCGCGCGTTGCTTTCCGTTTCCGACAAGACCGGGCTGATCGAGCTGGGAAAGGCACTGGCCGAGCGTGGGGTCGAGTTGCTGTCGACCGGCGGTACAGCCAAGGCGCTGCGCGATGCAGAGCTTGCGGTGAAGGATGTCAGCGAGATTACCGGCTTCCCCGAGATGATGGATGGCCGCGTGAAAACGCTGCATCCGATGGTGCATGGCGGGCTGTTGGCCCTGCGCGACAATGACAGCCACGTGGCGGCGATGGACGAACATGGCATCGGCGCGATCGACCTGCTGGTGGTGAACCTCTATCCGTTCGAGGCCACCGTGGCCAAAGGTGCGGGTTACGACGAATGCATAGAGAATATCGATATCGGTGGCCCGGCGATGATCCGCGCGGCCTCGAAAAACCACGCTTTTGTGAATGTGGTTGTGGATGTTCAGGATTACGACGCGCTGCTGGCTGAGCTGGCGGCTAACGATGGGCAGACTTCCTATGCTTTCCGTCAGAACCTGGCGCAGACGGCCTATGCTCGTACCGCCGCTTATGACGCGGCCGTGTCGAATTGGATGGCCGATGCGCTGGCCGCCGAGGCCCCGCGCCGTCGCGCCTTTGCCGGAGAATTGAAGCAGACCTTGCGTTATGGCGAAAACAGCCACCAACAGGCGGTCTTCTACACCGATGGCACCAACCGCCCCGGTGTCGCGACAGCAGTGCAGCATCAGGGCAAGGAACTGAGCTACAACAACATCAACGACACAGACGCGGCATTCGAGCTGGTGGCCGAGTTCGATCCGGCGCAAGGCGCAGCCTGCGCGATCATCAAGCATGCCAACCCCTGCGGTGTTGCCAAGGGCGCGACATTGATCGAGGCCTATAAGGCCGCGTTTGATTGTGACCGCACATCGGCCTTTGGCGGGATCATTGCGCTGAACCAGCCGCTGGATGCCGAAACTGCGCAGGAAATCACCGGAATTTTCACCGAAGTTTTGATTGCTCCGGGTGCGTCGGATGAGGCCAAGGCAATCTTTGCCGCCAAAAAGAACCTGCGTCTGCTGACAACCGATGGCCTGCCGGACGTGACCGAAGGTGGCAAAACCGTCCGTCAGGTAGCCGGTGGCCTTCTGGTGCAGGACAAGGACAACGGATTTGTTGGCCTGGATGACCTGAAGGTCGTCACTAAGAAATCCCCGACCGAGGAACAGATGCGCGATCTTCTGTTTGCGTGGAAAGTGGCGAAACACGTCAAATCCAATGCCATCGTCTATGTCAAAGACGGAGCAACCGTGGGTGTTGGCGCCGGGCAGATGAGCCGCCTGGACTCGGCGATGATTGCAGCGAAGAAAGCCGAGCGCATGGCCGATACTCTGGGCTTGGCCCAACCACTGACAATCGGGTCTGCCGTGGCGTCGGATGCGTTTTTTCCATTCCCGGACGGTCTGATGGAAGCGGCCGAGGCCGGCGCGACCTGTGTTATCCAGCCGGGTGGCTCGATGCGCGATGACGAAGTGATCGCAGCCGCGGATGAGGCCGGTCTGGCCATGGTCTTTACCGGCATGCGCCACTTCCGCCACTGATGCGCTATCGTCTGCTTCTCTGGGCCGCACTGGCCGCGTTACTGATCGACCAGATCAGCAAGTATCTGGTCGTTCACGTGATGCGCGTGGCTGATGGGAACATTGATGTTCTGCCGCCGCTGCTGGTGTTCAAATACGGTGAGAATCGGGGCATCAATTTCGGCTTGTTTCAGGGCAATACCGATGCTGCCCGATGGGCGTTGATCGGCGTTTCCATGGTCATCGCAATCGGTGTGCTGATCTGGCTGATGCGCACAGCCCCGTCGAAACTGATGCTGGTTTGCGGCGGGTTGCTAATCGGTGGGGCGCTGGGCAACGTCGTGGATCGCCTGCTTTATGGCTATGTTCTGGATTTCCTGAACATGTCCTGTTGCGGCATCAACAACCCTTTCGTGTTCAACCTTGCTGATGTGTTCATTTTTGCGGGAGCGATTGGTCTGGTGCTGTTCGAAGGCAAAAAGGCATCGTGACGCGCCATTTGAAATGCGATAAAAGCGCCTGAAACAGGCTGGAGACTCTGATGCGGCTGCCGCGTTCCATATTTGCTTTGACATTGGCCTTTGTGGCTGCAGGCTGTTCCGATATCGGACTGCGCCATCTCGAAGCGCCCGGACAAGGGCCGGACGAATTCTCGGTCCTGCCTGTCAAACCACTGACTCAGCCCAAGGATTACAAGTTCCTGCCTGCGCCTACGCTGGGGGGGAATAACCTGACCGATCCGAACCCTAAGGCGGAAGCTGTCGTTGCCCTTGGCGGGAACGAATCTTCGCTGAACGCAAATACGGCCATCCCGTCCACGGACGCGGCCCTTGTGACGGCCTCCAGCCGGTATGGAGTTCCGGCGAATGCCCGGCAGGTGGTTGATGCCGAGGATGCAGAGTTCCGCAGAAAGCAGAGCCGCCTGACGCGCTTGCGCTTGTTCAACGTGGATCGTTATTCGCAAGTTTATCGCCGCGAAACGTTGAACCCCGACCGTCAGAATGAGGCTGCACGCCAAGCCGGGATCGAAACACCATCGGCGCCACCGGTAGATGAATAATCTTTAACTTTTCGTCATTAGCCTTGAACCCGCGCGGCGCAACCGTAGTTTGAACAGCATAAATCAAACGGAGGACGCCCTATGGTTCGGGCCCTGGCACTGTCGGCTGCCCTGATCGCCGCAACACCTCTTGCCGCAAGCGAGGGGCACGAAGCGGTGACTACATTTACGCTGGACAACGGCATGGATGTCGTCGTGATCGAAGACCACCGCGCGCCTGTTGTGCAGCATATGGTGTGGTATCGCGCCGGGTCGGCGGATGAACCCGTAGGATCATCGGGTGTGGCGCATTTCCTTGAGCATCTGCTGTTCAAAGGCACTGACACTTTGGCCCCGGGCGAATTTTCCGCCACCGTTGCGGCCAATGGCGGCACCGACAACGCCTTCACATCATATGACTACACCGCTTATTTCCAACGCGTCGCTGCTGACCGGCTGGAATTGATGATGCGGATGGAAGCGGATCGGATGCGCAATATCCGACTGAGCGAAGATGATATTGTCACTGAACGCGACGTGATCCTTGAGGAACGCAACCAGCGCACCGACAACAGCCCGCGTGCGCTGTTCGGTGAACAGATGAGCGCGTCGCAGTACCTCAACCATCGCTACGGCGTGCCAATCATCGGCTGGCGCCACGAGATGGAGACGCTGGACATGGAGGACGCGCTGTCCTTCTACCAGACCCATTATGCGCCCAATAACGCCATTCTGGTCGTCACCGGTGATGTCGAACCAGACGAGGTCAAATCGCTGGCCGAGCAATATTACGGTGTGATCCCCGCCAACCCTGACTTACCCGAACGGGTCCGGTCACAGGAACCGCCGCAAACGGCAGAACGCCGTCTTACTTACAAGGATGCGCGCGTGTCGCAGCCTTATGTTCAGCGTAGTTATCTGGCCCCCGAACGTGATCCGGGCGAACAGGAGAAGGCAGCTGCTCTGTTTCTGTTGGCAGAACTGTTGGGTGGAAGCACGACATCCTACCTGAACGAAAAGCTACAGTTCGAGCAGCAGAAGGTTGTCTACACCGGGGCGTTCTACCGGGGTGTCTCGCTGGATGATACGACCTTTGACCTTCTGGTTGTTCCAGCCGCCGGTGTATCTTTGCAAGAGGCCGAGGATGCGATGGATCAGGCGGTTGCCGACTTCATCGCTGAAGGTGTGAATGAAGAAGACCTTGACCGGATCAAGATGCAGCTGCGGGCCTCGCAGACCTATGCGCGCGACAATGTGGATGGGATTGGCAACCGCTATGGTCGCGCTCTGACCAGTGGTCTGACGGGCGAGGATGTGCAGGCCTGGCCCGATATTCTGCAGGCTGTCACCGGGGAAGAGATTATCGCCGCCGCGCGCGAGGTGATACAGCCGGAAACATCGGTCACCGGCTGGTTGATGCGCGATGATGAGGTGACGCAATGAAACGGATATTCGCAACCCTGATCGCGTTCGTTGTTGCTCTGCCCGCGTGGGCCGATATCGAGATCGAAGAGGTTACTTCTCCGGGTGGTATCACCGCATGGCTAGTCGAGGATCACTCAATCCCCTTCACCGCGCTGGAGCTGCGTTTTCGCGGCGGCACATCGCTGGATGACGCGGGCAAACGCGGTGCGGTCTACCTGATGAGCGGCCTGATTGAGGAAGGCGCAGGCGACATGGATGCCCGCACCTATGCGCGTGAGCTGGAATCGCTGGCGGCCTCGTTCCGGTACAATGCAACTGATGACACAGTGTCGATCACCGCGCAGTTCCTGACTGAAAACCGGGACGACGTGATCGACCTGCTGCGCACCACAATTCACGAACCCCGCTTTGATCAGGATGCGGTGGATCGGGTAAAGGCGCAGGTACTGTCCGGCCTTAAATCCGATCAAACCGACCCGAATGACATTGCGGGTCGTAACTTTGCGCGCATGGCCTATGGCGATCACCCCTATGGCACAGAAGGCAAAGGCACGATCGAAAGCGTGACAGCCCTAACGCGCGAAGACGTGGTCACAGCGTATCAGGATGTCTTTGCCAAAGACCGGATGTATATAGGCGCGGTGGGTGACATCACCCCCGAAGAATTGGGCGCGTTGCTGGATAAACTGCTGGCCGACCTACCGGAAACAGGCAAGCCGATCCCTGAACGTGCCGATGTGTCCATTCCTGGTGGCGTGAGCGTGGTCGAGTTCGACACGCCGCAATCTGTGGCCCTGTTCGGACATGCGGGCATTGACCGCGATGATCCCGATTTCTTTGCAGCTTTCATCCTGAACCACATCCTTGGCGGGGGCGGGTTTGAAAGCCGCCTAATGCAGGAAGTCAGAGAGAAGCGTGGTTTAACCTATGGCGTCGGCACTTACCTGGTGCCCAAGGATCTGGCCTCGGTCTATCTGGGATCCGTGTCATCCAGCAATGATCGCATTGCCGAAGCGGTCGAAGTGATCCGTGACGAGTGGGCACGGGCCGCATCCGAAGGTGTGACCCAGAAAGAACTGGACGATGCCAAAACCTACCTGACGGGCGCTTACCCGCTGAGGTTTGACGGCAATGGCCAGATTGCGGGGATCATGGTCGGGATGCAGATGGAAGACCTGCCCATCGACTATATCGCCACCCGCAACGACAAGGTGAATGCGATCACGCTGGAAGAGATCAACCGGGTCGCCAGCGAATTGCTGGACCCTGACGGGCTTCATTTCACCATTGTCGGCAAGCCCGAGGGTCTGGACGGCTAAACCCGTTCAGGCCGCGACGGGCCGTTTCTGTGCCCGAAGCGTATGCTTGTTGCTGCTCAGAAGCTTTTGCCGCGCGTGCCTGAAATGTGCGGCTTTAAGCGCGTCGTCGATATGCCGGTTGCGGCGTAGCAGGCGGGACAGACGGAAATTGTCGAACACCAAGCAAGTTGTCGGCTCTGAGGCGATGACGGTGGCCGTTGCGGGTAGGCCAAGGCCGAATGTCAGCTCTCCCAGTGTCTCGTCCGAGCCGCAAATATTGATGACCTGACCATTTTGCAGGATGGTTGTTCGCCCGCTCAGGACATAGCCAAGGAAATCTGTTGTTCTGGCTTCTTCGATCAGAATGTCGCCCTTGGCGAACTCCTGAACCGACGCAGTGTTCAATAGCTTTCGGGTAAGATGCGGTTTCAGTGACCCAAGATGATTCGAGATGAACTGGCGCTCGGCTGCGGAAAAGCGAATGAGATGCCGCGACAGGTATCCGCGCAGCAATCCGATTACCGAAATCGCGATATAGGCCACCTGTATGATCGAACCGGCCAGATTGAATTCTTCAACCATGCTGATCAGAACGCAGCTTGCAGCAACGATAACGAGAACCGGGTAGAGCACGCCATTGCCTCGGACTATGCCGATTTGCAGTAAAAAGTAGTTCAGAATGTAAAGGCCAGCCCCGGCGACGCCGACCATCGTGGACAGTTCGACAAACTCGGTAATTTCAAATGGACTATTCAGCATGTAAGGACCCACCCTCGCAATGAATGGGTCTTACGCTGTGCCAATTACGTGAAGCCGTAAATGAACAACCTCACAGGTTAACGGGTCTTATGAGCGTGCTTTCGCCTGCGCGCGCAACATTTGCCCCATCATCTGGCCGAACTTGCCCGAACCACGCTGGTACAGCGCGCCGTCTACGGCCAATATTGTGCCGCTGATATAGCTGGCCAGATCAGAGCTGAGGAACATACAGGCGTTCGCCACGTCCTGCGGCTGACCCCAACGGCCCAAGGGGACGTCCTTGCGCAACGCTTCTCCAGCATCTGGCGTGGGGGCCAGACGCTTGGCCCCTTCAGTGCCCTCGATAAAACCCGGCACGACTGAGTTCACGCGGATGCCTTCGACGCCCCATTCCATCGACAGGGTGCGGGTGATCTGATCCACGCCTGCCTTGGCGGCACAGACATGGGCCTGGCCTTCGTAAGGCAGGTAGGATTGAGGGGCCGAGATGTTGATGATGCTGGCACCCGGACGCTTGAGGAAAGGATAGGCCCCCTTCATCACGTGAATCGTGCCCATCAGGTCGATATCGATCACGGTCTTGAACGCATTGACCGACATCTCTGCCGCGAGCGCCGGGAAATTACCCGCCGCGCCCGATACCAGCACGTCGAAGTCACCGAGCGCGTCGTGGAACTGTTTCAGCCCGTCTGCCACGGCCTCTGGGTCGCGTACGTCAAAGGCCGCGCCGATGGCGTCTTGTGCCCCTGCAGCTTTCAGCGCAGCAACGGTGTCATCGACCTTTTCCTGCGATCTGCTGGCGACCGCCAGCTTGGCACCCGAGGCCGCAAAAGCCTCGGCAATGCCGCGATTGATACCGCTGGTTCCGCCGATGACGACGACGGTTTTTCCTGAAAAGTCCATGTAGGCCTCCCTTGGCGGGGAGCCCTACTCGCCGTAGGGCACCCAGATGTTTTTGACTTCGGTCGCAGCCTGCAGGAAGCGGCGGGAATGGTCCACGCCCCAATCGATTGCCGTCGCGTTATTCACCCAGGTCCGTTTCAGATTCCCGGCCGAGACGACCTCGATCTCTTTCGACAGGTCAGTTGACGAGAACGACCAGACAGCATCGACGTTCAGGTGCGATGCTAGTGGTTTCGCCAGTTCCGCGTGGCTGCCGGTCAGGATGTTGACCACGCCAGCGGGAACGTCAGACGTCTCAAGGATCTGGTAGAAATCAGTCGCTGCCAGAGGGTAGGGCTCTGAGGCCACCAGAACTGTCCGGTTCCCCATCGCAATCGCCGGGGCCATGGCCGAGACCAGACCCAACAGAGGCGTCTCATCCGCACAAAGCGCGCCGATGACACCCACGGATTCCTTCATGGCAATCGCCACGCCACGGATCGGAACGCCGTGCACCTGACCGTCATATTTGTCGGCCCAGGCGGCGGCGGTGAACAGGCGCTGGATTGAAGCTTCGACCTCTTTCGCGCCGTCCTTCTTTCCGGTCATGGCGTCGATACGCGCGGCGAATTCATCGGCACGGGCTGAAAGGTTTTCACCAATGTAATAAAGGATCTGCGCGCGCAGGTGGCCGGTGGTCTTGGACCAACCTTTGGCACCTGCCGCGGCCTCAACCGCGTTGCGCACATCCTTGCGATTACCAAGACCCACTTGGCCCAATAGACCTGACTTGCCCCAGACAGGTTTCGAATAGCCGCTGTCAGGCCGCGCCTGCTTGCCGCCAATATACATCTTCGCGGTGCGGTCGATTGGGTCAACTGGGGCACCTTCGCCGGTGGTCGCATCGACCTTTGCCAATGGCTTAGCTTTGCCCTTGAGCCTGGTATAGGCCGTCAGCCCTTCCCAACCGCCTTCGCGACCAAAGCCGCTCTCGCGCACACCGCCAAAGCCAGCGGCCGCATCAAACAGATTGGTGGCGTTCACCCAGACCACGCCCGCAACCAGCTTGGGCGCGATATCCAGTGCAAGGTTTACATTCTCGGTCCACACGGTCGCAGCCAACCCGTAACGGGTGTTGTTGGCCAGCTCGACCGCCTCTTCCGGCGTGCGGAAGGTCGAGGACACCAGCACCGGGCCAAAGATTTCTTCCTGCATCAGCGGGTCGGAAGTTTCGAGGCCCGAGATCAGCGTGGGTGGGTAATAACATCCGTTCGCAGGCAGATCGCACGCGGCTTGGTGCACGTGACCAGCGGTGTTGCTCTCGACCATGCTTTTGATGGTTTGCAGTTGGACCGGGTCTACAACCGCGCCCACATCAATGCATTTATCTAGCGGATCGCCGATGCGCAGCTTGTCCATCCGTGCGCGCAGCTTGTCGTGAAAGCGATCAGCGATGCCTTCCTGTACCAACAGGCGCGAGCCCGCACAGCAAACCTGCCCCTGATTGAACCAGATCGCGTCGACCAGACCTTCGATAGCACTGTCGATATCGGCATCATCAAAGACGACGTAGGCCGACTTGCCGCCCAGCTCCAATGTCAGTTCCTTGCCCGACCCTGCAGTCGCTTCACGGATACGGCGGCCCACAACTGTCGAGCCGGTAAAGGCGATCTTGTCCACGTCCGAGTTCACGATCATCTCGCCCACGGCGCCGTCACCAGTGACGATGTTGACTACGCCTTTGGGCAGCCCGGCCTGTGTGCAAATGTCAGCAAACAGAAGTGCGGTCAGCGAGGTGTACTCGGCAGGTTTCAAAACCACCGTGTTGCCCATGGCCAGGGCCGGGGCAATCTTCCACGACAGCATCAGCAGCGGGAAGTTCCACGGAATGATCTGCCCGCAGACGCCTAGCGCCTCAGAATCCGGCAATTCGCTTTCCATCAACTGCGCCATGCCCGCGTGATAGTAAAAATGCCGCTGCGCCAGCGGGATGTCGATATCACGTGACTCCCGGATCGGTTTGCCGTTGTCGAGGCTTTCCAACACGGCAAACAGACGCGAATGCTTCTGCAACAGGCGCGCGATGGCATAGAGGTACCTAGCGCGGCCTGCGCCGCCCAGCTTCTCCCATTTCGGCTGCGCCTTGCGTGCGGCAGCCACGGCGGCATCCACATCGGCTTGTTTCGCCTGTGTCAGCTTGGCCAGAACCTCTCCGGTCGCTGGGTTGCGGCTCTCAAACCCCTTACCCGGCTTGGTAAAGGCACCGTCGATGTAGTGACCGAACTTGTCGCCCTGATCGACCAGCCAGGCCAGCGCTTCAGCCGCGCTTTCGGGGGCGGGGCCATAGTCCATGGTTTCGAAAATCTCTTTGACTGTCATTGTTCTTGTCCTCAGCCCATAGAGTGACGGTAACCGGCGGAATATGCGCCCGTTACATAATGTTCCAATTGCCGTTCGATATCGCCCAGCAGCGATGACGCGCCAAAGCGGAACAAGTCAGGTTCCAGCCAACGATCACCCAACTCGTCTTTGATTAGCGACAGGTACACCAATGCGTCCTTGGCTTTGGAGATCCCACCTGCTGGTTTGTAACCAACACGATACCCGGTCCGGTCATAGTAGTCGCGGATCGCGCGGATCATCACCAGCGAAACGGGTAGGGTCGCGTTGACGCTTTCCTTACCGGTCGAAGTCTTGATGAAATCAGCACCCGCCATCATGCAAACCAGTGAAGCACGCGCGACGTTGCGCAGGCTGCCCAGCTCTCCGGTGGCGAGGATGGCTTTGACATGCGCATCGCCGCAAGCCACACGGAAGGCCTTCATCTCGTCATACAAAGCTTGCCAGTCGCCAGACAGGACGTGACGGCGTGAAATCACGATGTCGATTTCCTCGGCACCGGCCTTCACGCTTTCTTCGATCTCGGCCACGCGCAGATGGAATGGCGACAAACCTGCCGGGAAGCCGGTGGAAACCGCAGCAACAGGGATGCCAGTGCCATGCAGAGCGTCCACGGCGGTTTCGATCATGTCGTGATAGACGCAAACGGCCCCGGTTGTGATCGGCGGCATATCCAGCGCTTTCAGAACCGAAGGTGCAACGGGTTGCCGTGCCTTGGCACACAGACGGCGCACACGTCCGACCGTATCGTCACCCGACAGGGTGGTCAGGTCGATCATCGTGACCGCCTTCAACAGCCACGCGGCCTGATACTCTTTTTTGACAGACCGACGACCGGGCAGGGTCGCGGCGCGGCGTTCAATGGCCGAAGTATTGACCTGCACGGCGCGTACCCAGTCCAGATCCAATTCCATTCCAGGGTTTCTAGGCTCGGTCACTTGCGGCAGATGCGCGGTGCGCACGGGGCTTTCTGAGCTCTGCGTTTCCATCTTCACATCCTTTGGGAGGTTTGCGCCAAAATCGCACGGCTTGGCGCTAATTGGAAGGCATAGCGGCCTTGCGCGTGCAATTTTTTTGACCAAATGGACAAATTTAATGTTTTCTTGCGAATAATTCGCAATGACGTTGACTTAGTTGCGAATGGTTCGCATATTCATTCTCAAGAGGATACCTAAATGGGGTCAGAAATGATTCGTCGTAGTTTTCTTGCGGCTTTGGCTTTTGCCGCCGCTTTGCCGGTCACAGCCTGGGCCGAGGCACCGCTGAAAGTGGTTGCAACCACAGGCATGATCGCTGATGCGGCGCGTCAGATTGGTGGGGAACAGGTTGAGGTCAAAGGCCTGATGGGCCCGGGCGTCGACCCGCATGCTTATCGTCAGACCCGCAGCGATATCGTGGCTATGACCCGGGCGGATTTGATCCTGTGGCACGGTCTTTACCTTGAAGCGCAGATGGAAAACTTTTTCCATGATCTTGGGCGCAAACGCCCGGTCGTGGCTGTTGCCGAGGGTGTCGATAAGTCCAAGCTGCGCGCACATGACGATTATGCCGACAAGTATGACCCGCATGTATGGATGAGCCCGGCCGTCTGGCGCGATGTGGTGGTCGAAGTTCAAAAAGCCCTGACAGACGCGCGCCCTGAAGCTGCTGATTTTTTCGCCGCGAACGCGCAGACACATCTGGCCGAGATTGATCAGTTGGAAGCCTACGGCAAACAAGTGCTGGCCGACGTGCCGGAAAACAACCGTGTGCTTGTAACGGCGCATGACGCCTTTGGCTATTTCGGTGAGGCATACGGCTATGAGGTGCTTGGCATTCAAGGCATCTCGACCCAGTCCGAGGCCGGTTTGAACAGGATCGGCGAACTGGTCGATACCTTGGTAGATCAGCAGCTGACGGCGGTGTTCGTCGAAAGCTCGGTTTCTGATCGGTCCATGCGCGCGCTGATCGAAGGGGCCGCGGCCAAAGGCCATGATGTTGGCATCGGCGGAGAGCTGTATTCCGACGCGATGGGTGAACCGGGCACGTACGAGGGTACGTATATCGGGATGCTGGACCACAACATCTCTGTGATTGCCGGGGCGTTGGGCGCAGACGTGCCCGAGCATGGCATGAACGGCAAATTGTCGGCGGGGTCCTGAACGATGCTGTCGCTGGCTGCGCATCAGGGTGCTTCGGTTGCTGAGAAAACTACAAAGGACTGCCCTCTGGTCATTCGCGGTCTGACTGTTTCTTACGGTCAGAAACCCGCCGTGTTTTCGGTGGATATGACCGTGCAGCCCGGCGCGATGACGGCGATCATCGGACCAAACGGGGCGGGGAAGTCTACGCTTCTGAAGGCGGCGCTGGGTATTGTCTCACCCCTGTCCGGGCAGGTTTCGGTTTTTGGTGAACCGCTTGAGAAACAGCGCGCCAAGATCGCGTATGTACCACAACGCGCCAGCGTCGATTGGGATTTCCCGACGCGTGTGATTGACGTTGTGTTGATGGGCCTGTCCCGCGAGCTGGGGTTGTTGGGCCGCGTCCGTGCTCGTCATATGTCCCGGGCCATGGACTGCCTTAACCGGGTCGGGATGCGCGATTTTGCCGACCGCCAGATTGGTCAACTTTCAGGCGGCCAGCAGCAGCGCGTTTTCCTTGCCCGTGCTCTGGCGCAGGATGCCGATCTTTATCTGCTGGATGAGCCCTTTGCCGGTGTCGATGCCGCGACGGAAAAAGCAATAATCGCAGTGTTGAAGTCGCTGAAAGAGGCTGGCAAGACCGTTGTCGTCGTACATCACGATCTGGCTACGGTGACTGATTATTTCGACCATGTATTCCTGATCAATACCCGCAAAGTGGCTGAGGGAACTGTGGCCGAGGCCTTTACCGCCGAAACCCTGCAATCGGCGTATGGCGGCCGTTTGGCCACAGCCCAGATCGACCAGATTTCGCGCGCATTGGGGTAAATCATGCTTTGGGATGCTCTGACCCTGCAGCTGGGCTATAACGCCACGCTGGTCGCGATTGGTGCGACCTTATTGGGTATATCCGCTGGTGTGACCGGGACGTTCCTGTTCTTGCGCAAACGCGCGCTGGTCAGCGACGCCATCAGCCACGCGACTTTGCCCGGCGTCTGCCTTGGGTTCATGGTTTTGGTCGCCCTTGGCGGCGATGGGCGCAACCTGATCGGTTTGCTGGCCGGATCGGCCGTGTCGGCCTGGGTCGGTTTGCTTTGCATGAATTGGCTGACACGCCACACACGACTGGCCGAGGATGCCGCCATTGGTGCCATCCTGTCGGTGTTTTTCGGTCTCGGCATCGTTCTGCTGACCGTGATCCAGACCATGGGCGTCGGTCGTCAGGCCGGGCTGGAAGGGTTCCTGCTGGGCTCAACCGCAGGGATGTTGTGGGCGGATGCGCTGGTCATCGCAATCGGTGGGGCAGCGACGCTGTTGCTGGTCATGATCATTCGCCGACCTATGACCATGGTCGCCTTCGACCCTGAATACGCTGCTGCCCGGGGCCTGCCGGTGCACCGGATTGATCTGGCGATGATGGGGCTGGTCATGGCAGTTACTGTGGTGGGCCTGAAAATTGTCGGGCTGATCCTGATTGTGGCGCTGCTGATTATCCCACCTGTCACGGCGCGTTTCTGGACGGACCGTTCGGACCGCGTGGTGCTGCTGGCTGGACTGGCCGGAGGGTTGGCGGGCTATCTGGGTGCGGCGATGTCAGCCTCGGCCCCCAATCTGCCCACCGGCCCGATCATTGTACTGGTCAGCTTTGGCTTTTTCGCACTGTCCCTGTTACTTGCGCCTGTCCGAGGAGTTCTGGCAGCGGTTCTGCGGCACCTGCGGTTCCAGCGCCGGGTTCATATTCGGCAGGGTCTGCTGGCACTGGCGCAAGGGCAAAAGATCTATGAGCCACTGACCTTGCGTCTCTTGCGGCGTGCCGGTTTGGCGCGGGCGGATGGCGTGGCCACCGAAACAGGCAAGGCGCGCGCGGCCAAGGCGTTGCGCGATGAAAGGCGCTGGGAAATCGTCAGGGCTGATCAGATGCATGAGGCAACGGCTGCGCTCTATGACGGGTTGCGGGACATCGAAACCGTCCTGACCCAAGATCAGATCGCCGAGATCGACCGCCAGATCGGCGGCCCGCAGGAGGTTCCGGCATGAGCGGTGAAGAATTTGTACCCCTGTCTTTGACACCCTTGCTGATCGGCACGTTTGCCGCCATCGCTTGCGCTTTGCCCGGGAACTTCCTGGTCTTGCGCAAACAGGCCTTGATCGGGGATGCGATCAGCCATGTGGTGCTGCCGGGTATTGTCGTGGCCTTTCTGCTGACCGGAACGATTTCGACCTGGCCAATGATGCTGGGCGCCGCGGGCGCGGCAGTGGTGGCTGTGGTTCTGATCGAAGCTGTCAGGCGGCTGGGGCAGATCGAGGCGGGTGCCGCGATGGGGGTGGTTTTCACCACGATGTTTGCAGCCGGTGTGCTGCTGCTCGAACAAACCGATACTTCGACCGTACACTTGGATGTTGAACATGCGCTTTATGGCAATCTGGAAAGCCTGATCTGGTTGGACGCGGTGGGCTGGTCTTCGGTGTTGGATCCCGTGGCGCTGGCGGGGTTGCCGCCGGAATTGCCTCGGATTGCGCTGACTTTGCTGGGGGTATCTGTCTTTGTATGGCTGTTCTGGCGGCCGCTGAAGATTTCCACCTTCGACGAAGGGTTCGCGCGCACCATTGGTGTCCGGACCGGAGTTCTTGGCATGGCCCTTGTGATCACGGCAGCTATTGCCGCCGTGGCGGCATTTGACGCCGTGGGTTCGATCATTGTGATTGCCATGTTCATTTGCCCACCCGCAGCGGCGCGCATGATGACCAACCGGCTGGAAACCCAGATCGCATGGAGCATCATCTTTGCCATCCTGTCGGCAGTCTCCGGGTACGTGCTGGCTGGGTATGGCCCGCTCTGGCTGGGGGCGGCAGACGCGGTCAGTGCAGCGGGCATGATCGCAACAATGTCCGGTTTGATCCTTGCGTTTACGGCTTTGTGGGGGCCGTGCCGGACACGGGCGGGTGCACCCGGAACCGCTTGACCCGGCATTTTCCCGCCGTCAGGCTCTGCACCGCATCGGCCAAACTTCGCCACCTGAATTGGGGCCCAGAGAGTCTTCGCATCGTGAAACTTTATTCGTGGTATGAGTTGGCCCATTGATTATTGGATGACCACCACTCACTCCGGATCGTTCGAGCAATCGCGCCCAGACTGGCCGCAAGTCTAGGCTGGCACTGTGCGATTGTTCGAACGCCCCCTCCTCACATTAAATCAAGCCAAAGCTGTGGCAGAATCGCGCGCGAATGTGCTAGGTCTGGTGGTATGGCGCAGGCACACCCCAATATCAGCGATAATCGACCGGTCATCCGGCAACTTGACGACGCAGCAATCAACCGTATTGCGGCAGGCGAGGTTGTTGAACGTCCGGCTTCCGCGGTCAAGGAATTGGTGGAAAATGCCATCGACGCAGGCGCAACCCGCGTCGCGATCGACATTGCCGATGGGGGAAAGACGCTGATTCGCGTCACCGATGATGGCTGTGGGATTGCTGCTGAGGATCTGCCATTGGCCTTGTCGCGCCACGCGACGTCAAAAATCGACGGGTCCGATCTGTTGAATATCCACACCTTCGGGTTCCGGGGTGAGGCCCTGCCTTCGCTGGGCGCGGTCGGCCGCCTGACCATCACCAGCCGGGTGTCGGGAGGCGAGGCGGCCTCGATCCACGTGGCAGGTGGTCGGATGGACAGGGTGAAACCTGCGGCCTTGCGTGCTGGCACAGTGGTTGAACTGTGCGATCTCTTTTTTGCAACGCCTGCGCGATTGAAATTCATGCGCACCGACCGGGCCGAGGCGCAGGCGATCAACGACACCGTCAAACGGCTGGCCATGGCTGAGCCTGCGGTGACCTTCACCTTGCGCGATATTTCCGGCGGAGGCGAGGGGCGCGTGACGTTTCGGGCCGACCGCGAAAATGGGGATCTGTTCGACGCGCTTCACGCCCGTTTGGCCCGCGTGATCGGGCGCGAATTTGCGGAAAACGCGCTGCAGATTGATGCGAGCCGCGAGGGGATCCGGTTGTACGGTTACGCCGCCCTGCCGACCTATTCGCGCGGAGCGGCAGTGGCGCAGTATCTGTTCGTCAATGGTCGTCCTGTGCGCGACAAGATGCTGACGGGCGCGCTGCGGGCGGCCTATTTCGATTTCCTCAGCCGTGATCGCCATCCCGCTGCAGCCCTGTTCATTGATTGTGATCCGACGCTGGTTGACGTGAATGTGCACCCGGCAAAATCCGAGGTCCGGTTTCGCGATCCGGGCGTCGCGCGCGGGTTGATCGTCTCGGCCCTGAGGCACGCGCTGGCCGAGGCCGGACACAGGGCCTCCTCCACGGTGGCGAATGCGACTTTGGGCGCTATGCGTCCGGAACCGGTACTGCCTGCACCGGCGCGCGTTTATCAGATGGACCGCCCGTCACCAGCTACACGGAATGTGGCGTATCAGGCGCAGGCACCGGGATTTGCCGAATTGTCTCAGGACTACAGCGGCAGCATTGTCGAACCGGCTTCGGTCCCAGAAACACCGGTCGAAGACCTGCCTTTGGGGGCGGCACGTGGGCAGGTACATGAGAACTACATCATCGCCCAAACCGCAGACGGCATGGTGATCGTTGATCAACATGCGGCACATGAGCGGCTGGTTTATGAAAAGCTCAAAAAACAGACGGCAGAGAATGGCGTCGCTGCGCAGGCACTGCTGATCCCGGAAATTGTTGAATTGTCCGACAGCGATTGCGCGCGATTGATGCAGGTTGCGGACGACCTGGCAAAGCTGGGACTGACAATTGAACCCTTTGGCGGCGGTGCGGTTGCCGTGCGCGAAACGCCGGCTATTCTAGGCGAGGTGGACGCGCGGGCGATGATCCTGGATATCCTCGACGAACTGGCCGATCAGGGCGAAAGCCAGATGGTGCAAGCGCGGATCGAGGCGATCCTCAGCCGGGTGGCCTGTCATGGGTCGGTCCGGTCGGGTCGTCGCATGCGGGCTGAAGAAATGAACGCCTTACTACGGGAAATGGAGGCCACGCCCCATTCCGGTCAGTGCAACCACGGGCGGCCAACTTACGTGGAATTGAAGCTGAGCGATATCGAGCGATTGTTCGGCCGCAGTTGATCCATTGGCTTGGTTGGGCTATGGAGAATAAAACAAGAACATCCGAGGCGACATGATCGAGATTGCAGGAACCCAATATGCGCTGAACGACCCCGTGATCCTAACCGTGGGTGGGGTTGTTACGCTGATCCTGCTGTTGCTGTTTTTGTCGCTGCGCGCAGCCAACCGGTCGGCCCGTATGGCAGAACCTTTGTCCCGCCAAATGGCGCATCTTGGCCAGCATGTGCAGCAGCTGGGGCAAGGGCAGGAACAATTGCGCGGTGGCTTGCAGCATGTCTCGGACACGCAGGCCAATGCGCAGGTGCAGGTGATCCAGACGGTTGAATCCCGGCTGTCCTCGGTCCAGCAGCAGATGAATGACCGACTGGCGGACAACGCGATGAAATCGGCGCGTGCTTTGGCCGAGATGCAGGAGCGGATGAAGGAATCGCTGCATGGATCATCCAAACAAACCGCTACATCGCTGACGCAGTTGCAGGAGCGTCTGGCCGCCATCGACAAGGCGCAGGACAATATTACCAAACTGTCGGGCGATGTATTGTCTCTGCAGGATATCCTGTCGAACAAACAGACCCGCGGTGCGTTTGGAGAGATCCAGTTGAACGATATCGTCTCTAAGGCGCTGCCTTCGGATAGTTTCCAGCTGCAGGCAACCCTGTCGAACGGGCGCCGGGCGGATTGTCTGATCAACCTGCCTAACCCTCCGGGACCGATTGTCATCGACAGCAAGTTCCCGTTGGAAGCCTATGAGGCGTTGATTGGTTCGACCAATGACATGGAGTTGAAGGCGGCGGTTCAGATGTTCCGCAGCACGGTGCGTAAGCACATTACAGATATTTCCGAGAAGTACATTCTGGACGGTGAAACGGCAGATGGAGCACTGATGTTCCTACCGTCCGAGGCGGTCTATGCCGAACTTCATGCCAAATTTCCTGAACTGGTGCAGGAGAGTTTCACCAAACGCGTGTGGATCGTCTCGCCCACCACCTGCATGGCGACACTGAACACGATGCGTGCGATCCTCAAAGACGCGCGGATGCGGGAACAAGCTGGGGCGATCCGCAAAGAACTGGGTTTGCTGCACAAGGATGTTGAGCGTTTGGGTGATCGGGTCGGCAATCTGGACCGCCATTTTGGGCAAGCGGCCAAGGATATCTCGGAAATCAAGATCAGCGCGGAAAAGGCTGGCCGCCGGGCACAGCGGTTGGATAACTTCGATTTCGAGGAACTGGCGCCTGACGATCAGACCAACGTTGTGCCTCTGGGCCAGTCCGAAGGCTAGGCATTACTGGATTGACAGATCCAGATTGTAGCCGACCGTCTTGTCCGAATCGCGGTCATTGCCCATCAGGTAGACCCGGATTGTGTAGTCTCCATCCTCAGGCAATTCGATGCGCGCGGTATTCCCGTCGGTCGAGCCGTTGTAGATCGCGAAACCATCACTGTCCGGCGGCAGGATGTTGAAGTAGATCACGCCATAGCCATTTGTGTCGCTTACCTTCAGGTCGGCAAACATCTCTTGTCCGGCTTTTGCACCCAACTTGTAGTCGAAGTACTCGTTTCCAGTGACGGTACCATTGACCATTGTCCCGAAATTGCCCGGTTCGAACTTCACGTCAGCGACCAACTGGGCAGAAGCGACAGATGAGAAACCCATAAGGGCAAGAACGAAGAACATAGTCCGGATCATTTCAAATGCCTCCAACAATCAGCTTGCAGGGCAGGGTACCACATGAGCGCTGATTGCGTCAGATCTTCAGGAACGGTTGGAACAGACGCGGCATCAGCTTGTTGAATTTCAGCGGCGCGTCAGTGACAGCCAGGCAGATGCAATCCTCGGTAATGTCGGCTGTCGGCGTATGGTGCAGGTCTTCATCTGCAATCTCCACATCGCCACGGGCAAAACGGTCGACCTCATCAGAAAACGCGCCCTGCAGAACCATTGTCAGCTCCACGCCATTATGGCTGTGGTCGGGAACTGCGGTGCCCGCCGGAATGAAGAGCAACCGGGCGGTCGCTTCGCCGCTCGTCGGCAGGATCGCCTGCTTGACCCCCATGCCGATTGGTCGCCAGCGGATGTCGTTCACATCGCCGCCAACGTAATCCTGCAACGGGCTTGGCAAAACCGAGCAGCCGGGTCGCCTGGGTTTGGCAATCGGCGCACCGTTTGCGATCAAAGCCATCGTTTCCGCAAGTGCCTTGTCGTTCATCGCAACGGTCTCGTCCTGTTCTTCCAGGACATAACCGCCAACGGCGTCAAAGCTTTCGGCCTGCGCACGACATTGATTGCACAGGGAAAGATGTGTCGCGACCATCAGGTCGAAAGCCTCGGGCAGAGTGCCTGCGGCGTAAGCCATCAGCAGGTCGTCTGTCAGGTGATGTTTGATCTTATTGCTCATATCCGTCATCTCAATTCATCGCATGGCGCAAGCGGTCCAGCGCCAGCCGTATCCGTGATTTGATCGTTCCCAGTGGCAATCCAGTCTGAGAAGCGATTTCTCGATGGCTCAGATCGCCAAAATAGGCTTTCTCGATCAGTTGCCGTTGCGCCTCTGGCAGCGCGGTCATCGCGTTGCGCAACTGCGCGGTTTCCTGTTGCAGCACGAGTATGTCGTCCTGCTCCGGTTCAGCCTCGGGTCCCCATCCCAGTTCTTCGGGCTCGGGGCGGCGTTGTTTGCGCAGGACGTCGATGCGCTTGTTCCGCGCGATCGTGAACACCCATGTGGCCACGGTTGCCCGCGTGGGGTCGAACAAATGTGACTTGTGCCACAGCGTGACCATCACCTCTTGAGCGCACTCTTCGGCCATGGCCGCATCTGAGCCCGACTTGATCAGGAACGCCTTGATCCGCGGCGCGAAGTGCTGAAACAACTCAGCAAACGCTGCCTGATCCTGTGCGTCCCTTATGCGTCTGACGTGGTCAACCCACTCAACTCGTTTGTCACAACTGTCTTGCGCTCGGTTCACCGGTCTTCCCCTGATGCGTTTTTTTGCGCGCCACGGTTTCTGTGAAGGCCTGCTGGCCACCGGTTCATCCAAGGTCGCGGTATCGATCTCGGTAAACATAACAACATTACGCGGTAAGCCCCAAGCTGGATCACATTGTGATGCGAATTTAATCCAATCCGGACCATGTTTCGTATGATAAACATGTACATGAAAAAAAACAGCGCCACTTGAACAGCTTACAGGAAAACTGGAACGCAGACGAGAATGAACAGGATCGACCATATTTCAGGCCACACTTACCACGGTCGAAAAGGCGGGATCGAGAATGCGTTTCGGTATTCCATTGATTACATCCTGTTGGACCCCGAAGCCCGGCCTGACACACCGCTTTTGTTTTCGATAAACCGAGCCAATGCGATGTACTGGCGAGACCGTGACCACGGCGGTGAACCCGGCAAAGGGCAGGGTGCGGCGTGGTTGCGAGCTAAATTCGACGAAATGGGTGTTACGCAACCGGCAAGAATTGAGTTGCTGACGCAGCCACGGGTGCTGGGGCATGTCTTCAATCCGGTAAGCTTCTGGTTCTGTTTCGATGCCGATGAACAAGTATATGCGGTGGTAGCAGAGGTTACGAACACTTACGGCACGCGCCACAGCTATCTGTGCAACAATCCCGGGTTTGCGCCGATCCAGCCGACGGATCGCATCGTTGCGGACAAGCTGATGCATGTCTCACCGTTTCAAAAGATCGAAGGGACGTATGAGTTCCGGTTCGACCATCGCCCCGAGCGTATCGGCGTCTGGATTGACTATGGTCGAAAAGCGGGTGGATTGATTGCCACCCTGACCGGGCCGCGCGCGCCGCTGACCAACCGGGCGATCCTGTGGTCGCTGCTGCGGCGCCCCTTCGGTGCGCGGCGTGCGTTTTTCCTTATTGTGTGGCAGGCGATCAAACTTAAGATCAAGAAGGCCCGGTTTGTCCCGTTCCGAACCGCCCCTGTGCCCGATCAGCCGATATCCCGCAGTCGCAAGCCTTAGCCCTTAGGTCTTTGCTTAAGATCAAAGACTCAGCCCCTTCCTCATGGTTGTGGTACTATTGAAACCGCGAATACGAGGAGTTGGGTCATGATGGAAATTTCGCCAAGGAAAATTGCTCAGGTTGCAATGATGGGGCGCGAATTGGGTCGTGCCGAGGGCGAATTGCGCGCCTTCATTGACCGGATGAGCGAGGACGAACAGGCCGAACTGGTGGCTGTCATGTGGGTCGGGCGTGAAAGCTTTTTCGCCGAAGATCTGCCTGAGGCTATCGCAACCGCCAAGTCCGAGGCTTCAACCCCTTGCGCAGACTACCTGATCGGTACGCCGCATATGTCGGATCACCTTGAAAATGGATTGGATGCACTGGGCATCTCAGCAGAGGATGTGGAAAACGACCTGATGTAAGTCCACCGGCTATGTGCACCCGGTGCCGCCTGCAAATTGCAAACCATTCGCTGAAAACCCGGTTTTCGGATAACATGGTCAGGAAACCCGAAAGCCCGCATTCAGGCTGGGGTGCTATTAGACGGAGCGTGATCCATGTGGCGCGTCTTGCAATTGTTTGCGGTGTTCGCGCTTTGCGTGGGCTTCCATTCCCGCCCTGCCCAAGCATGCGGCGTCTGCGTTGAGCTTCCGGAATATTCTCTGGCGGACCGGATTCTTTCGGCGCGTGTGATCGTGCTGGCGGCACCATCGCCAGACAACCCTTTCAAGTTCTCCCCCGTTACGGTTTTGAAAGGCACACCGGAACAGGTTGGGGGATTGCCCGAGATACCTTTCCTGGTCGACAGCGTTACGCGATCCGCCTTTCGTGCGAGTCCGAGCAGAACGGTTTTGATGATCTACGGGGCGGGGTATCAGGACAAGGCCGGTCGCAGCCTGCCCAGTGGTTGGACCAAAGGGTTCCTGATGACACCGGACAGGGCCCACTTCCTTAAAACACTGCGTGCCGAGGGGCAGGGCTGGGCCAGTGGCGCGCCGGATCGCGCGGCGCAGGTTGCCTTTTTCAGTGCCTATCTCACACATGAAGATCGCCTGTTGCGCAACACGGCGCTGATCGAAATCCACCGCGCGCCCTATTGGCTTTTGACCCACCTGACCGATGCTGTGACAACCGCACAATTATTGCAGGATCTTCGCAATCCCAATCGTTTAGCCTACGCACCGGCACTTATCCGATTGTTGGGTCTTCAGTCGGATCCAAAGGCTAAAGAACGCGTAAGGCTTGGCTATCAAAGCGCGCTTCGCAGCGGAAACCTCAACCTATACGACTGGGGGCTGGCGGGAATCACAGTTGATGGGGATCGGGCAATCCTTGAAATCGAAAAGTCGCTGCAGCGGCTTGAACGCTCCGCCGCCGAAAAGCGCATCCTAATCCGCAGTCTGGCCGATGGCGGAACGACCTATCCCGAGTTGCGGTCCCGGATCCTGGATGTGTTTAGGCATCAGTTGGACAATGACAGCACTGTTGCGATCTGGATTGCCCTGGCTGTACGACCTTGGGGCACCAACGCATTGAACCCCAACTTTGAGGCTATCATGGCCCAAAGCGAACTAGATCCGGCGACTCTGTTCCTCATGCGGGCCGCAATTGAAGCTGAGGAACCGGGTTAACGTTGTAGTGACGCTCTTCATAGTTTCAAATCGCACTAGGAAACAGATGGGGCAGCACTTTCGTCAAGCAAATGCATCTCAGCAGCCCCGGCGCATTCGATTTCAGAAAAATATCGCGCTTGATCAAAATCGTCTTGTATCTGGTCGACATGCAAGGATATACCGGCCAGCGGAGACGTGGCCGAGTGGTCGAAGGCGCTCCCCTGCTAAGGGAGTAGGCCCGGAAGGGTCTCGAGGGTTCGAATCCCTTCGTCTCCGCCACCTGCCATTTCCGTTCAATTGGACAAGATGCTTTTCAGCCCCTTATGGGGTTGTTTTGCGTAACACAATTAAGTTCGCTGTTGCTCTTCAATTATTCTCGATTACTCGATCAATGATCGGTTGTTCTTGATGTGGCGTTGCACCATATGCCGAACCTGCCTGCCTTTGGCCGGGATCGGACGCGCTGATGGCGGTACGAAATCCTCTGTGGCCAAGGCGGGAAACAGTTCCAGCATTTCTGCCCGTGCCGCAGCCGGCACAGTCCTGAGGGCCTCGGCACCAGCAAACAGACTTTCCGATGGGGCGCTTTCGGCAAAGACGATCTCATGCTGTTCGAACAGCATGTGATAATACTCGACGGTTTGAGCGTTTTCCTCGACCGAGATACCGGAAATTCCAACCAGCGCGTGCGCGGCCACGAGAATTTCGCTGGTTTCGAACATTCGGATTGCAATGGCGGACCGCACCAGCATCCGGTGTTGCGGGGAAACAAGTAAGTCGCGCTGAGGCAGTCCGCTGCCTAATGCACCGGCGGCGATGCGGATCGGGCGCAGTTTGGGCTTTTCCGACAGCTCTTGACTGGTCAGTGTACGCGCACCGATCCAGCGGATACGCTGCGGACCCCGGTCCATCGTCTCAACCAAATCGCCTACACTCAGACGTTCGATCGCAATATCTCCACCCGGTGTCCGGATCAGTGTGCCAGCCGTAAAGCAGGGCACGTCAACGATGGATGTGGGGTCGGTTGTATCAGGCGCATTGCCTGGCGTGACGTTGACAATCGTCATCGAATAGGCAGTGCCGGGTTCCAAAGGCTCTGACGTAATATAGCCTGCCAGGTCACCCTCGACCTCGACCCGGTAGACGGTGATGGTGCCACCGTCCGGATCGGTCAGAATATAGGATTCTTCAAGGTAAATATCACCACTGAAAAATGTTGTGGACCCGTCCAGATTGGTGACCGTACCGGTCTGTGTTAAGTCATCGCCGCTTTCGTTGCTGTTGAAGTCGCCGTTAAAGACAGTGCCGGTATCGGGCAGAGTTGGATTCCCGGGGCGTGACAGAATGTCACCGCCTGCTGCATCCTCGACATTGAAAACGTGCCGGTCAGTGGCCGGGTCAAAATCGGTGTCCAAAATGACCTGGCCCGACCCCACCGTGATGACGTCGGGATCATATCCAATGTAGGAATAGTTTGCCATTTACAACTCACCACCTTTTTTGCGCGCGCCGTTCATTTCAGTCAGAACTTTTGGCACATAAACCACCATTCAATAGGTATTTTCAGCAACAGTCGCCAATCAATCCCCTTATTTCAAGGCAATACCACGGCATTTTTTTGAATTCATGAATGTGGCTGGCCTTTTTACCATAACGCTACTCTGCCATGGGCCTGACTTTCGTTAAGGCAGTGCGGTGGGCCGCGCTGGGTACCGATCTCACTAGCTAAACTGTGCAACGGTGATCGCGTTGCGAAATGTCATGACGATGAGCATGGCGCTAACACGGGTAGAAGCCATATTGGCCTGTGTAGTGATGCACCTTCCCAACCCGGTTTTTTTGTCCCTGATGTGCGAAGACCCTGAGATTCGCGTATCGATCCTGACTTCGACCTTTACCCATCTGCATTCGCTGGTCGCACAGCTTGAATAACTCAAGGCCCAGACTGGCGCGCAGCAGGTGGCCAAATTTTTGATGAACCTGTCCGACAAGGTGGCCGACGGCTGTGAGGTTGAGCCGCCTTATGACAAGATGCTGATTGTAGGACGCTTGGGCATGAAGCCCGAAAGCCTGAGCCGTGCGTTTTCGCAGCTCAAGCCGGAGGGCGTGAAAATCAACCGTAATCACTCGGTTGCCGCGGATACCCAATGCCTGCGCGATTACGCCGAAAACAACCCGTCCAAAAAGTAGCACAAACTCTGCTAGAGCAGTGCAATTTGCACAGACATTTTGATCTATTTGCTAGCGTTTTTTTGCATATTTATGTACAATGACGCTAGTTCTGCCGCGTATTTCGGCGGGGGGTGCAGCATGACACACGACCGCAACGGTGGCCCTGACAGGCCGCCCTTGGTTGCGCTCAGCGTCGCCAAGGTCGCTCTTTCGGTTCGGGCCAAGCTGCTGGTGGCTTTTCTAGGAATAACCGGTCTGCTGGTCTGTTTGGTGTTGTTTGGTCTATATGCTTTGCATCAGGCCAATCTGCGGTCCGAGACGATGATGCGCGATCAGGAGCGTATTGCGTTTTTTAATGACACCCACACGACGATCTCGAACCTGAACACACATCTACTGTCCTTGTTCGTTCCGCAAAACCTGAAAGACTTTCCTCGTCAGAACGGATTTCTGGGAGCTTCTACGCGTTCGATACTTCACGTTTCGGCAGCACTAGAGCGTAACCTTGCCCTTGGTTTTCGCAGTTTCGGGCAGCCCGGAATGCCGGATGCGCAGGCGATTGCGAACCTTCGATCTGACCTTCAGGACATTTTACCGGCAATCACTGAACTGCGCCGTCTGAACCGCGAAGGCAATCTGTTAGCCGCAGCGCAACACGGTATCGACCACATGTTCGAGCCGCTCCAAGCCATGCAGCGCGAGGCGTATACCGTGGCGCAGAATGTCGAACAGGAAGTGCGCGAACTGGCGCGGACTACAGAACAAGCATATTTGACTTCACGCCTAAGCATCACGGCTGCGGCGATCGCGGCGATTGGGATTGCCCTTTTGTTGGGATATTCGATTTCGTCGTCCCTGTTGTGGCCGATCGAACGTATCCATGCGGTGCTCAGCAAGCTGTCCCGGGGTGGGTTCGACAACCGGATTACGGTTCCCAATCGGGACGAACTGGGCGAGCTGGCAAACCACGTGAACCAGACCAGCGAAAAACTGGGTGCGCTTTACGGGCAAGTCGAAGTGCAAAAAGCCCAACTGGCCGATTTGAATGCAGCGCTGGAAACTCGGGTCGCCAACCAGATAGAAGAGATCGAGCGCACCAATCGTCTGAAACGCTTCCTGCCGTCTCAGGTGGCGGCGATGATTGTCGGCGCGACGGATGAGGCGGATGTCTTGAGGACCCGTAAGGCCGAGATCACAGTTCTTTTTGCCGATCTGCGCGGGTTCACGGCCTTCGCCACCGTTGCCAATGCGGATCAAGTCGTCGCGGCGCTCAACGCATTTCATGGCACTTGTGGACCGCTTGTCGAAGCCTGCGGGGGAACGTTGGAACGGTTTCTCGGCGACGGTTTGATGGTTTTGTTCGGCGCGCCAGTGCCGCTGGATGATGCTGCGCAGAGAGCCGTTGATTTGGCCCAGAAAATGCAAGTGAATGTCCGAAAGGCGATGGTGCCGTACAGGGCCGGTATCGCTCAGCACGGTCTTGGTCTCGGCATTGGGATCGCAACGGGGGCAGCAACTTTGGGTCGGATTGGTTTTGAGGGTCGTTTGGATTACTCGGCAATTGGGCCTGCACCCAATCTGGCGGCACGCCTGTGTGAAATCGCTAAGGACGGTCAGGTGCTTGTCTCAGAAGCGACAGCGCGTCAGGTCCGGATAGATATGACCCCGGCGGGACCGTTCGATCTGAAAGGCATAGGAACCCGCGTTTCGGCCTATGAACTGGCGCGTCTGGTCGAAAGCCGGACGGCGCCTCACGTTTGTGCCCCCTATCCCTGACAAATGCAGGGAGTTGCGCCTGTCGTAACTTCAAAAGGTGGGGTCGGGCGGTCATTTGCCAGCGATGAGCGCGCCTGCAATCTACAAGACTGAGCCAACCAAAACAGCTTCAGTGCGCACGCTAATGACGGCCCGATGGGACGGCAACTCACCCGATGCGTGGGTCAGCGAGTGTGTTTGACTTGATGCGGGGGGACGAACCGACTGTTTACCAGGGCGCGGTCCTTTCCGTCCTACCTGGCAGATAACTGTCCCGCAAAGCGTTGATTTCGGATGTCGTCCGGGGATGTCTTGTAGTGGGCGCGAAAGGCGCGACCCAAAGCGACGGCAGACGAAAACCCGGTGGCTGCCGAAATCTCTCGCTGCGACAGATCCGTTGTTCGAAGCAACGTGTCAGCCCGTTCCAGACGCAGCTCTCTGTACGTTGTCAAAAGCTTTGTGCCGGTTCTGTTCAGGAACCGACGCTGCAACTGTCGGGTAGACGTACCCAGCATTTGCGCCAGATCCGAGATCCGCAATGGGTCCTCAAGATTATCACTCATCGTTTCGATGGCTCGGCGCACTTGTGGATCGGCCTCGGACCGTTGGAAAAGCCGGATTGCAATATGGCTCTTGGCGGTCCTTTTAGGCTCGGACAGTCCGATGTATCCGCGCAGAGTGTCTGCGAGGTGCTCTCCGTGATCGATCGAAACGAAATTGGACAACAACCGTAATGCGCTCAACCGGGTCGATGCGCTGTGCAAACGGTTATCATTGGCCATGTGGATACCCGATCCATCTTCGATCAGTCCGATTTCCTGCGCTGCGGCCGTGAAGTTGGGGTGCACCGCGGCGACTGTTTTTTCTGCCCGCCCGATCTGAGCAAGCAGCAAAACGGCGCTGCCGACAAATATTGTGCGCGACGACAGGTTCACAACCTGTGAGGTCCAGGATTTCTCAGAGTCATCCAACCGCCAGTTTTCGTGGATATCCCCCCAAAACAGTGCCGTTCGCCCAGACCAGTACAGCGGCCCTTCGACCGGATCTTTAGCCAACCTGCGAATGTTGATGATGTAAGAATGATGTTCGACCAGCCTGTTCAAGGCATCAAAGAAATCCAGGACGATCTGTGCAGATGCTTCGGTGTCCTCGCCAGAGAGGACAACATCGACGTGATGTTTTCTGTTGGGTGTTTGCCTGGCAACGCAGGCTTGCCGTGAACGGGCATTTTTGAGGACATAGTGTTTCATTGTTCCTCCACCTGATGGTCTTTGGCTTTGCCCTTCGGGGCACCGCCCATTTCTTATGGCCGACCCCCATAATTTCGGGGGTCGGTCGTGAATTTCAGCCCGCTTACTCAGCGGCTTCTTCGTAAGCGTCCATTGGGGGGCATGTGCAGATTAGGTTTCTGTCGCCATATGCGTTGTCGA